>JBBDMO010000167.1:0-10510 GCA_040878255.1 Ilumatobacteraceae bacterium | reverse complement strand
CACGACGTCGATTTGCAGGCAGGCGCCGATGTCCTGCTCCAGGTCATCGTCGACCTGGCAGAGGTGACGCCATGACCGCACGGTTCGACCTCGTCACGATCGACAGCCCCGGGACCGAGCGCCTCGCTGCGTTCTGGGGTGAGGCCATGGGCCTGGTCGAGACCGAGCGTGAGGACGGCGATCGTTGGATCGTGCTGTCGTCTGCCGACGGTGTGCGTCGGCTCGGTTTCCAACGAGGTGACCACCGCAGCGGTGGCGTGCATCTCGACCTGGCCTGCGAGCCGGCCGAGTTCGCTGAGCAACGCCAGCGCCTGCTCGACCTCGGTGCCGTCGAGACCCGTCCGCCGAGGGTCGAGCACTACGGGTCGATCGCCAACCTGGTCGACCCCGACGGAAACCTGTTCGACCTCTGCGCCTACGTGGCCTGACCGTCTGCGCCGAGACGCGACGAGGGGGCCGGCTTGCGCCGACCCCCTCGCCACGTTCAGTTCACGCTGCTGGTGTGCTGGGTCAGCGACCCGGGGCACCTTCGCAGTACTTGTTCGTGTACACGCTGGTGATGTCGTCGGTGATCTCGACACCCTGGGCGTCGAAGATCGTCTTCAGCTGGTCGTACAGCGTGGCGGCCCGCTCGGGGTCGGTGCTGCAGTACGTGCCATCGGGGCTGTTGCCGGCCATCGACTTCTCTTCGATGATTGCGATGCCTGAGGCATTCAGACCCTCGCTGAGCGACCAGAAACCGTCGTGGGTCTCGTTGATCTTGATCAGCGCGTCGGTCACCGGCTTCGGATCGGCGAGGAAATCGACCCACGCCTGCTGCATCTTCGGAACGAGCAGGGTGAGGCAGGCGTCGAGTTCCGTCGCCTTGTCCTTCATCATCGTGATCATGGCCGGGTAGTTGTCGAAGCCCATGTCAGCCACGGTGTAGAAGGAGACATCGGCAGGCGCGCCGTCCTTCCAGGCGATGTCGTTCTCGTACTTGTAGATCTCGTTCGTGGCGAAACCCTGCTGGAAGAACGAGCCACCTTCGGCGACCCACTTGGCGTCAGAACCGTCGTAGCTGGGGTTGCTCTGATCGGCAGACATGTAGTCCTTGCCGATCATGTAGTCGATGTAGCCGGTGCCGGGGAAGTGGAGCACAGAAGCCTCTGTGCCCTTGATGTCCTCGGGCTTGGTGATGTCGTACTGGGTCGGATCCCACATCACCATCTGCGGGTCCTTGTCGAGGGTCTTCGCGATCACGACCATCGGCACGGCCTTGGAGTCCTTGATCACATCGCCGAGGGTGATGTAGGCCATGTCGGCCTCACCGTCGAGCAGCACCGAGGCATTGGCCTTGTCGAACTTGATCGTGTTGATCGTCAGTTCCTTCAGGCCACCAACGGCGTACTGCGACTGGACGGGCCCGGAGTACGACACCGTTGCCTTGTCGGCGGTACCGTTCGGCCCGATGAGCTGGTAGGTGCCACCGTGCTCGAGCTCGGGGAACCAGTCGGTCTGGATCGTGAGCTTCGCCGGACAGACATCGGCTGCCGGAGCCGCCGAATCTGCCGGTGCCGCTGTTTCAGTCGTGGCGGCCTCGTCGTCGCTGCCGCATGCGACGGCGACGAAACCGAGAGCGAGCAGCGAGATCGCTGCCACTGTCTTGTTTGCCTTCATAGCTGTAACTCCCCCTTGGTGGTGTTGGTGTGTGGTGATCTGGTGATGCCGTGGAGCTGCGTCAGGACTTCCGTCTGGCGGATTCGTGCCAGTTGCGGATTGCCCGGTTGGTCACCCAACCCACGATCAGGAACATGAGCACGCCGAACAGCGTGGCCATGATGGTGCCGGCGAACATCTCCGGCCGCTCCGACGCTTTTTGCTGCCGAGTGCGGATGTAGTAGCCGATGCCCTTGTCACCTCGGACGAAGAAGAAGTCGGCAACGATCGAGCCGATGACAGCACCGCCGGCTGCGATGCGCACGCCGGCCATGAGGGCCGGCAGTGCGCTCGGCAGTTCCAGTTTGCGCAGCCGCTCGAACCGGCTGACCTTGTTGAGTGTGAACAGGTCGTGCAGCAACGGGTCGGTCGACTGCAGACCGAACAGGGTGTTGGTGATGATCGGGAAGATCGCGATCAGCACGGTCACCACCAGGCGCACGCCTCGTTCCTCACCGAACAGCTGGGTGAGCAAGGGCGTGATGGCCAGGATCGGCACGACCTGGAGCACCACGGCGTAGGGGAAGAATGCGCGCTCGAGATTCTTCGACAGGTTCATGACCACGGCGAAGAACACGCCGAACACGATCGAGATGGCAAGGCCCATCACCGTGATCTGCAGCGTCGGCCACATGTACTCGAGGATCGGGCGGAACCCGTTCTTGACGTCCCACCACGGCATGAAGCCCTCGGTGACGACGATGTGCGGGTAGGGCAATGCGTTGCGCCGCTGCGCCGGGTTGTCGAACTTGAGCCAGCTGTAGAGATACCAGACACCGAGGAACACGACGAACGTGATCAGCGGCGGGATGGCGGTCTTCCAGAACCCGTACGACGGCTCGTTGCCGGTGGTGGGGGCATCCTGATCCGGCACTGGCCGGTCGAGCGCCTGCACGGCGTTGCCGAGTGCAGCGCCCGATTCACGAAGGTCGTCGATCGCGGTCATGCGTGGGCCTCCTTGAGGTCGTTGCTGATCTGGCCGCACAGCTCGGCGAACTCGGGCTCGTAGCGCAGCGCCTGCTCGCGCGGGTAGTCGAACGGCACCTGGTAGTCACCGATGATTCGCCCGGGCCGTGCCGACATCACGATCACACGAGTCGACAAGAACACGGCCTCCTGCACGCTGTGGGTGATGAACAGCCCGGCGAAGCGCTCGTGCTGGAACAAACGCAGCAGTTCGTCGTTGAGGCGCTCACGGGTGATCTCGTCGAGTGCCCCGAACGGCTCGTCGAACAGGAACAGCTTGGGCTTGAGCACGAGCGAACGTGCGAGCGAGCAGCGCATCTTCATGCCGCCCGAGAGCTGCTTGGGGTACTTCGCCTCGTGGCCGGCCAGGTTGACCAGCTCGATCGCGGCCTTGGTCTTTTCCAATCTCGTCGCTTTGTCCATTCCCTGGAGCTCGGCGTTCAGTTCGACGTTTCGCTGCACGGTTCGCCAGGGCAACAGGGTTGCGTCCTGGAAGACGTAGCCGATGCTCGAGCGGTCGACGTCGCAGGAGCCGCTGGTGTGGGTCTGCAGTCCCGATGCGATGCGCAACAGGGTGCTCTTGCCGCAGCCGGACGGACCGACGACGGTGACGAACTCGCCTGGCGACACGTCGAAACTGGTCTCGGCCAAGGCGTGTGTGCCATCGGGAAAGACCATCGTGACGCCGTTGAATCGCAGCGTAGGTGTGGTGGTGGGTGCAGTCATGGTTCCAGTGGTGACAGGGGGCGGATGTGACACTACAACTCCTCGTGTGCGCCAATCGCGCCTGTCTGTGAAGAGCGCGTTTCGGGTCTGAGCAGCCAGGACAGCATCATCGAAGCGTCCGACCATCGTGGACGATTCGACCTGCTGAGAAGACGATTCTGCCGCTCGGGCCCATCGCGATCGCTTCGCGCACCGAGCCGCTCGGGAGAGCGACGAGGTCAGCGACGGCGCCGGCTCGCGGCCCGCTGGCGGCGAGTCGCATCGTGGCGCGAACACCTTCGGACACGGCATCCGCTGCCTCAGCGGGCAGGAGGTGCGATGCCATGATCATGAGTCCAGCGGTCTCGAGCGGATCACCACGACCGACAGGGTTGAACGGGTCCTGCAGATTGTCGGCACCTGCCACCACGTTGACGCCGGCGGCACGGAGTGCCGCAACGGCGGTGAGACCTCGCGGCGTCGGTGCGGCGTGCCCGCGGCCCTGCAGGAACAGGTTGGTGTGCGGCAGTGCAACGACGTCGATGCCGGCAGCGGACACCAGTTCGGCCACCTCGCGCTGGCGGCGCTCGGGTTGCATGCCGAGGCTGACGCAGTGACTCGCAGTGACGGGCAGCGCGAAGCCACTGTCGAGCACCCGGTGAGCGAGGTGCTCGAGCGCGAGCACGGTTGGATCGAGCGTCTCGTCGGTGTGGAGGTCGACCCCGAGTCCAGCGGCATCGGCGAGCTCGAGGAACTGGTCGGTCGCGGCCTCCGGCATCGACTCGAGGTGGGGGCACCCTCCGATGAGATCGACGCCGAGTGAGATCGCATCGCGCAGGAGCGCCCTCTGGTCGGCGCCTTCGGGGCCGGTGGATGGCCAACCGTTCAGCACGCAGACCTCGATGTGGACCCTGCCGCGAAAGCGCTCGCGCACGGCGATGAGCGCTTCCACCGACATCAGACCGTGCTCGATGGTGCAGTCGGCGTGGGTGCGGATGGCGGTGACGCCGTTCGACAGCATCAGGCGGACGGCCCGATCGGCCCGCTCGATCGTGTCGTCGAGGGTCAGGAGGTGACGGTGTGCCTCCATCGCCATGATGGCGCCCATCAGGTCACCGCTCGGGTTGGGCACGGTCTCGGCGAGGAACGCCTTGTCGAGGTGGGCGTGCGGCTCGGCGAATGCCGCCAGTACGAGCATGCCGTCGAGATCGATGGTCGTGGTGGCGTCACCGTCTGTCAGGTGGTCCGAAGCCGGTGAACCGACCCGGTCGACGACTCCATCGACGACGTGGATGTCGACGATCGAGCCATCGGCCAACAGTGCGTGGCGCAGGGTGATCGTTCCGCCCGCCAGCGCGTGGCCCGACAGTGCCTGAGCGGCGCCGGAGTGCGAGCTCACACCAGCGGGGTGCCTGTGATCGGGCGGCGTTCGATCGGCTCACCGAGGCGGGGGAAGACCTCTTCGGCCACGAGGTGCATCTGCTCGTTCATCTCGTCGCGGGTGAGGCCGGGGTAGTCGAAGAAGAAGCAGATGTGCTTCAGGTCGAGCAGGTCGCGCCAGTAGCCGATCGCATCGACGGCGTCGTCGATGGATCCGACGATCTGGATCTTCTGGTCGTTGCTCTCCTCGACGGTGGGGCAGTGGTCGAACGCGACCTTCGAACCGTCGGGGTTGCGGTAGCTCGAGAAGCGGCCGTACGGGGCCAGGAACTTGTTGAACTCGTCGTGGCCCGGCTTGCCCTTGCGCATCGCCGCCTCACGGGTCGCACCCACGTGCAGGTTCAGCACGAGGCAACGGTCCTCGCCCGGGCCGACGGGCTGGCCCATCTCGTCACGGATCTCGGCGTAGCGGTCCCACTTCTGCTTCTGGCTCTCGGCGTTCTGCAACCAGTAGATGGCCTTGTGGCCGGCGCGTGGCACGTATTCGATGGTCTCGGGCGACGTCACCGGCTGGTAGATGTCGATCGTGCGGAGCGGCTTGGGGATGAGGGTGAGATCGTTGACGGTGTTGCCACGATCGGGCACATCGTCCGGGGGGAACACGAACTGCTTGCCGCGGTAGCTGAAGCGCTCGTTGTACCAGGCGAGCTTGATGACCTCGAGGGCTTCTTCGAAGACCTCGCGGTTGATGCGGTCGTGCTCGGCCGACATCGCGTTGTCGCCGCTGGCGACGACCGTGCCGAACGCCCACGCCTCGCGCGGCACGGTGCCGCGCCCCACGCCGAACTCCATCCGGCCGCCGGTGACGATGTCGGCCATCGCGAAGTCCTCGGCGAGGCGGAGCGGATGCCACTGGGGCACGACGTTGAACATCTGGCCGAGCCGGAGTTCCTTGGTGAGGTGGGCGAGGTGCTGGCCGAACAGGATGAGGTTCGGCATGACCTCGTAACCCTCGTACTGGAAGTGGTGCTCGGTGAGCCACATCGTGTCGAACCCGAGCTGGTCGGCGGTGCGGGCCCAGTCGACCAGGTTCCGGTAGCACTCGATGACAGCATCGTTGCCGTACCGGCGGGCGGTGGGAGCGACGCTCGGGTCGCCCGCGTCGGGCATGGGCACCGTGCAGAAGAAGTTCGTGTCAACACGCATGGCGCGGACCTTAGTCGTCGCTCCCGAGTGGTCTCGTCCCCACGTCGCGCGTCACGCCCGCAACGCCGAATCGTTCACATTCCCGAAACGCGTGCAGGTCAGATGCCGGCGGCCGAGCCGACGCGAGCCCGCGGGTCGGCGGCGCCGGACAGCACGTCGTCGCCACCCACCATGATCGCGTGGGCGTGTCCGAAGCCGCTGTCGAGGGCGGGCATCGTGCGGACGTCGTGGCCGAGGTCGGTGAGCCTCGGCTGCCACTCGGCGGGGGTGAGACCCTCGATGAGCAGGTGCGGGCCCTCCGGCGACGTCCACGTGTCGAACCCGGTGACAGGTCCGTTCAGCACCCAGCGGGCCGCTCGCACCGCCTCGGCAGGGCTCTGGCCGTGGTGGAACATCCGTGCAGCGATCTGGAGCAGGATCTGCGGCTGAGCGTCGCCGCCCATCGTGCCGAACACCGCACGCAACGACCCGTCGGCGCGCGTGGCGAGCGCGGGAGAGAGCGTGTGTGGGGGCCGGCGTCCGGCAGCCACCTCGGCCGGGTGACCGGCCTCGAGGGAGAACCCGAGGCCACGATTGTGGAGGTTGATGCCGGTGGTCGGCTCGACGAGCCACGAGCCGAAGCCCGACGCGTTCGACTGGATCAACGACACGCCCATCCGGTCGTCGTCGACCGTGCACAGGTACGTGGTGTCGCCGAGATCGTGGGCGCGACCGATCGACGCGGCGCGATCCCGGCTGATCTCGCCGGACCTCGTGGCGATGGCTGCCAACAGGGCGGCGCCGTCGGCACGATCGCTGAGGACGTCGGGACGGTCGCGCCCGGCTGCCTTTGCCGC
Source organism: Ilumatobacteraceae bacterium (assembly GCA_040878255.1). Classification (GTDB taxonomy): domain Bacteria; phylum Actinomycetota; class Acidimicrobiia; order Acidimicrobiales; family Ilumatobacteraceae; genus VFMC01. Next base: position 3,719 of record JBBDMO010000167.1, on the reverse strand, counting down.
CTCGATCAGGAGGTGCGCCCACATCGGGTCGTCGGGGTCGGCCGGCAGGTCGAGACCGGCGGCCAGCCCGGCCGCACCGAGCAGCAGGTATCCCTGCGAGCTGGGCGGGATGGTGTGCAGCACCTGGCCGAAGCCGGGCGCCGCCAGCGGAGCGACCCAGGTGCTGCCCGGAACGGCCAGATCGTTGCGTTCGAACACGCCACCACCGAGTTGCAGGAGCCCTTCGCCGAACGCCCCGAGGTAGTGGGCGTCGCGCCCACTCGCTGCGATCGCGCGCAGCGCGGCCGCGACCCCCGGCCGCCGAACGCGGTTGCCTGGTCGACGGGCCTGCGTGACCAGCTCGTGCAGGTGCTCGCGGGCGCGCTCGTCGACCAAGGCAAGCGCGCCGACCAGCAGGGGAGAGGCGGGGAAGCCGTGCTCGGCCAACCGGATCGCAGGGGCCAGGACCTCGGCCAGGGGTAGGCGACCGAAGCGCTCGTGCAGCGCGCACCACCCGTCGACGCAGCCCGGCACGGTGACCGTGCGGGCGTCGTGACGGAACGGCATCACCGTGAGACCCTCGTCGCGCATCGCTGCCGCGTCGACCCCCGAGCCGGCTCGACCGCTGGCCTCGAGTGCGTGCACCGTGCTGCCGTCGTGGACCAGCGCGAAGAGATCACCACCCATGCCGCACAGGTGTGGCCCGGTGACGGCGAGCGCAGCATTCGTCGCGATCGCTGCGTCAACGGCGTTTCCGCCCCGAGCGAGAGCGGCAAGTCCGGCCTGGGTGGCGAGTTGGTCGGCCGAGGCCACCATCGCACCGGGTGAGCGCACGGACGCGAACGGGATCTGCACACCTGACATGGGGGCAACCTACGCGGTCGCCATTGCCGGTATGCGGTCGTTGTTCACGATTGCCATTGGCCGCGTCGTTCGAGCACTTCACGCAGCACCGCTGGCCGGTCGGTCATGATCCCGTCGACACCGAGGTCGAGCAGCCGCTCGATCTCGGCGGGTTCGTCGATCGTCCACACGTGCACCTGCACACCGCGCTCGTGGGCGCGGTCGACGAAACGTCGATCGGTCACGATGAGCCGTCCCTGACTGACGGGCACCTGAGCCGCGTGGGCCGCTGTGGCGCGGGTGGGCCCGAACTTGAGCGCCGCAACGGCTGCCGGCCCCATCGAGGTGCAGAGCTTCTCGCCGAGCAGGCCGCGCAGACCCCGGATGCGGCGATCGCTGAACGAGCCGATCAGAACCCGGTCGAGAGCGCCCGTGCGCTTGAGCGACGCGACGAGTGCCGGCACTGCGGCATCGGACTTGCAGTCGATGTTGACGCGCAGGTCCGGCCACTCGCCGAGCAGTTCCTCGAGCCGAGGCACCGGGGCCTCGCCACCCACTCGCATGCGGGCGACCCGTTCCCACGGCATCGCGCTGATCCGGCCCGGCTGGCCGCACGCGCGTTCGAGGTCGTCGTCGTGGAAGGCGACGAGCACGCCGTCGGCGGTCACCTGGACGTCGGTCTCGACGAAGCGGTACCCGAGGCCGACGGCGTACTCGAACGCGCGCATCGTGTTCTCGGGGGCGTCACTCGCCCCGCCGCGGTGAGCGAACGGGATGGGCCCGTCCCAGTCGAGGAACGGGTGCGAAGGCGCAGGCATGGCCCACGTTGTACCAAGAACTAGCGTCGCCGCCATGGCCGACACCATCACCGTTCGATCGCCGTACGACCAGCAGGTCATCGGCGAGATCCTGAGCCAGACACCGGGGGACGTCGATGCGGCGGTCGCTCGGGCCAAGGCGGCCCTCGCCGCCGGACCCCTGCCGCTGTGGAAGCGGGCCGAGATCCTCGACCGAGCCGCGCAGCGGCTGGCGGCGCGCCGCGACGAGTTCGCCGAGATCATCGCCCGTGAGGCCGCCAAGCCGATCAAGACTGCCCGCATCGAGGCCGAGCGCGCCGTCGGTACGTTCCAGTTCGCCGCCGCCGAGGCCCGCAAGCTCAGCGGCGAGATGATCCCTCTCGATGCCATTCCGGCCGGTGAGGGCAAACTCGGCTTCACCCTGCGAGTGCCGATCGGGGTCGTGGGTGCCATCGCTCCGTTCAACTTCCCGCTCAACCTGGTCGTCCACAAGGTGGCGCCAGCCATCGCCGCCGGCTGCCCGGTGGTGCTGAAGCCGGCGAGTCAGACACCGTTCAGCTCCCTGCGCCTGGCGGAGATGCTCATCGACGAGTGCGGCCTCCCGGCCGATCATCTGATCGTCGTCACCGGTGGCGGGTCCGTCGTCGGCAACGCACTGGTCGATCATCCGGACGTCGCGCTCATCACGTTCACCGGTTCGCCCGAGGTCGGTTGGTCGATCAGGGCACGCGCACCTCGCAAGCGCGTGGGGCTCGAGCTCGGCAACAACGCACCGGTCATCATCGAACCGGACGGCGATTGGGTCACCGCTGCGGCCAAGATCAAGATGGCCGGGTTCAGCCACGCCGGGCAGAGCTGCATCTCGACCCAGCGGGTGTTGGTCCACCGCAGCCTCGAGCAGCAGTTCACCGACGCGTTGGTGCGCCATGTCGAGACCCTGGTGGTCGGTGACCCGATGGACGAGGCCACCGATGTGTCGGCGCTCATCTCGACTGCCGAGCGCGATCGGGTCGAGGACTGGATCGAGGAGGCCGTCGGGCAGGGGGCCACGGTCGCCACCGGCGGCCGTCGCCAGGACGACGGGGTGCTGATGCCCACGGTGATCACCGGTGCGCGTCACGAGATGAAGGTGTGCGCGAAGGAGGTGTTCGGCCCGGTGGTGACGATCACGGCCTACGACACCGTCGACGAGGCGATCGCCCTCGCCAACGACACCGAGTACGGCCTGCAGGCGGCGATTTTCACGAGCAACATGGGCACGGCGCTGAAGGCGGTGCACGCACTCGACTTCGGTGGGGTGCTCGTCAACGAGGTTCCCACGTGGCGCGCCGATCAGCAGCCGTACGGTGGCCTGCGCGACAGCGGCAACACCCGCGAGGGGCCGGCGTTCACGATCAAGGAGATGACCGAGATCCGTATGGTCGTGTTCAGTGCCTGAGGCGCTGCGATGGGGTGTCATCGGCGCCTCCTCGCGCATCTACCGGACCAAGCTGTTGCCGCCGATGGAGCAACGTGCCAGGCATGTGGTGGTTGCCGAGGCCAGTCGCGACACCGATGGCTCCGATGCCCCGTACGCCGAGCTGCTTCGACGCTCCGATGTCGACGCGGTCTACATTCCGTTGCCGAACGACGGCCATCGGCGGTGGATTCTTGCTGCGCTCGAAGCGGGCAAGCACGTGCTCTGCGAGAAGCCGCTCACGATGTCAGCGGCGCACACCGACGAGGTGTACGCCGCCGCCGAGTCGGCTGGTCGAACGCTCATCGAGGCGTACATGTGGCCGCACCATCCAAGGAGCCAGGTCGCGCTCGCCGTCGCGCGTGAGCACCTCGGCGCGCTCCGCTTCTCGAACGCAGCCTTCTCGTTCGTGCTCACCCGTGCTGCAGATCACCGGTTCGACCAGCGCAGCGGTGGGTCGCTGTTCGACGTTGGTGTCTACTGCCTCGGGCCTGCACTGCTGCTTGCGCCGCGTGAACCCGTGTCGGTCGCCGCCGAGGCGCAGCGCAACGACGCCGGGGTCGACGTGTCGTTCTCCGGTTTCCTCGGCCTCGGCGACGGGTTCGCCGTGACCGTCGAGTCGTCGTTCGAATCGGTGTATCGCC
>JBBDMO010000166.1:0-10515 GCA_040878255.1 Ilumatobacteraceae bacterium | reverse complement strand
CAGGACATCGACCGCGCGCGCGCCAAGCAGCGACCAGAGCGCCATCTCGACCGCGCCGGTGTCGGACGCCGGCACGATGCCGATGCGATAATCGGCCGGCAAGTCGTGCAGCTTGCGGCTGAGCGCCAGCACTTCGGCCAGGCGCGCCACCACGAGTCACCCGGCGCACATGCTGCGACGGCCGGCGTGGTGGCGTCGACCCTGCAGTTGGTGACCGAGGGGGCGACGCACGTGGGTATCGCCTCCGACCACGTCATCGAGAGCTTCCGCAACGACCTGTGGGCCGGGTACAAGACGAGCGAGGGCATGCTGCCCGAGTTGCTCGCCCAGATCCCCGTGATGGAACGAGCGCTCGAGGCCGCCGGGTTCACCGTGTGGGCCATGGTCGACCACGAGGCCGACGACGCACTCGGCGCCGCAGCCGCCGTGGCCGACGCCGACGCCCGGGTCGACCGCGTCGTCATCCTCACCCCCGATAAGGACCTCGGGCAGTGCGTGCGCGGGTCGCGGGTGGTCCAGTACGACCGCCGCAAGCACGAGACGCTCGACGAGGCGGCCATCGAGGCCAAGTTCGGTGTGCCGCCGAGCGCGATCGCCGACTACCTCGCGCTGGTCGGCGACTCGGCGGACGGGTTTCCCGGCCTGCCAGGGTGGGGTGCCAAGAGCGCCTCGGCCGTCCTCGGCAGATTCGGCTCGATCGAGGCGATCCCTCCCAGCTCGGCCGACTGGGGCATCGCGTCGTTGCGGGGCGCCGAGAAGTTGGCCGTCACGTTGCGCGACCAGATGGAGTTGGCCCTGCTGTTCCGGCGCATCGCCACGGTCGAGACCGACGTCGCGGTCGGCACGGTCGACGAGTGGCGCTGGGCAGGGCCCCGTCCCGAGTTCGAGGCGGTGGCCGCCGAGATCGGCGTACCCGGCCTCTGGCAGCGTGCCGTCCAGTTGGCGAGCACGCGGGCGAGACGCGACGCACCCGCTGAGTGAGGTGACGGCCAGGCGACCTGCGGCACACAGGCGACACCGTTGAAGGCTGCTACCTCCCGGTCCTGACCTGATTCCCGGCTACCCGTCGCACAGGACCCGGCCATCACCTCACCCAGCGGGTGAGACTTGGAAGGCTACCGGAACCGCGCGGTGGGCCGCTATCGTGCCCGCCACTCCTGTCCGCCGTCACATGCTGACGGCGGTGGACGTGGGAGGGGTGCGAGAGCGGCCGAATCGGCACGCTTGGAAAGCGTGTGAGGGGCAACCCTCCGTGGGTTCGAATCCCACCCCCTCCGCGATGGATCTGCCCGATCACACGCATCTCATGCGGCGTGCGCTGCAGGAGGCCGTGGCCGCCGAGGCCCACGGCGACGTCCCGGTCGGAGCGGTGGTCGTTCGGCGTGGCGAGGTCATCGCCGCCCGGCACAACGAGCGCGAACTCACCGGCGATCCAACAGCGCACGCCGAGGTGCTCGCGCTGCGCGATGCAGCGATCGCCGTGGGTCACTGGCGGCTCGACGACTGCACGCTGTACGTGACGCTCGAGCCGTGCGCAATGTGCGCGGGGGCGATCGTCAACGGCCGGATCGCCAGCGTGGTCTACGGCGCCGATGATCCGAAGGCCGGCGCCGTGCGGAGCCTGTTCGGCATCGCCGACGACCCACGCCTGAACCACCGGGCGACGGTCGAGCGAGGTGTGCTGGCCGACGAGTCGTCGGCGTTGCTGAAGGCGTTCTTCGCGTCGCGGCGTGGCCGCTCAGCGGCTCCCGCCACCGATGAGGCGCCGGAATCCACCTGACTTGACGGGTTCGTCGTCGCCCGGTGCCGCCGTGGTCCCGTCGTTCAACGACAGCGTGGTGAACGCCGGCGTGTCGGCCCAGGTCGTGGTGGGCTCGGCAACCGGGGTGGGGGCGAGGGTCGGCGGAGGCGGCGGTGGGGAAGCGACCGGCAGGGTCGGCAGGGTCGGCAGGGTCGGCAGGGTCGGCAGGGTCGGCACGGGGGGCGCCGCGCTCGAGGCCATCGGCACGGGCGGCTGCTCGACGTCCTGCTCGACGTGCTGGTCGATGACTTCGTCTCGACGCGTCGCTGCCTCGATGCCGACGAGCGCGTCGCTGACGGCGGTGTTGACCTCCAACTCGACCGACGGTGCACCGGTGCGCCAGGCGTCGGGGATCGGAGGCCCGTCCGGCGATGCGACCCTCGCCAGGATGGTTCTGAGGTCGAGGTCCATCATCAGGTCGTGGATCGGCGCCGCTGCCGGAGCCGGAATGGATGGCCGTCCTCCGAGCAGGGGGGTGGGCGGCTCCGGTGCCTCCATCGGTGTGACGGTCGGAATCGGGTGCTCCGTGTGCGGCACCGGTTCGAGCGACTGCAGCCAGAGCGGCTCGGGGTCGCTGATGGTGTCGCTGAAGGTGTCGCTGAAGTGGCGGGCGAGGACGGTCGGCTCTGGCGCCGGCACGGCTTCGTGCACCAGTTCGATGACGGGAGCGGGCACCTCGGCTGGCTGCGCAGGCGGCGGCCCGATCGGATTGGGCTGTGCGCTGCGTGTCCCGCCCAGCCAGCGGACGATGCCCGACGGATGGTGGATGCCGTGGGCGATCTCGATGCGGTCGACGATCTCGTCGTTCACCAGGGTCAGCGCCTCGTCGGCGATCAGCGCGAGTGCGAGCTCGACGCGGTGCGGATCGAGCTCCGGCACCCGGTCGAAGAGGCGCCCCAGCGTCGTCGTCCTCGCGACCGTCACCGTGCCCCGCGCGAGCTGGTCGGCGTCGAGCACGCCCAGGTCGATCAGGCGCTGGCCGAGGTCTGGGTCCGTGTTCCGCTCGGCGAGGTACACCTGCCCACGCAGGATGTGCACCTCGACCGGCACGGGCAGCGGCAAGGTGATCCGACCGCTGAACTGTGCCTCGTCGGCTGCCTCGAGGACGGCCCACACCGGGCGGGGTCCGTCGGTGCCGAGATGCAGGAGCCGGCAGGCCGACCCAGGTGCCGTACAGCGGGCGAGAGACTGGTTCATGCCTTCTACATCGGCGGCAGCACGACGATCTTGACTCGATTCTCGGTCGGTTCCGTATCCGCGTTGCTGCAGTGATCGTGTGGCGTCTCCGATAACCTCCCGCCCCGGAAGGGTGCCAGAGCGGACGAATGGGACAGTCTCGAAAACTGTTGAGGTCCTTCGGGCCTCCGTGGGTTCGAATCCCACCCCTTCCGCCACAGGACGCCTCCCGGCAACGGGAGGCGTCCTCTGCTTTTCCGGGACCTCCGACCGTGGCCGATCGCACGGGTTCCCGCTCACACTGGTGTCGATGAGCATCGCGGTCGAGCCGTTCGTGGTCGCCGGAGCGATCGGTTTCGTCCTCGGCTTCGAACGCGAACGCCATGCCTGGCGCGAGGGCGAGACCGCCACGGCGCTCGGCGCCCGTACGTTCACCGTCATCGCGGTCGCCGGTTCGTCGGCAGCCGTGATCGGTCCGACCGCCGTGGCACTGGGGCTCGGGGTGGTGGGCCTGCTCGTCGTCGCTGCCTATTGGCGGACGAGTGACGTCCATCGGGGCATGACCACCGAGGCGACTGCTGTTCTGGCGTTCCTGCTCGGAGCAGTGACCCGCGAGGACATGGCGGCAGCAGCCGGCGTGGCGGTGGCCGTGGCACTGCTGCTCGAACAGAAGGAACGCATCCGCCACCTGCTGCGCGACGTCGTGACCGACGTCGAGGTCGATGATGCTCTGCGTTTCGTCGCCATGGCAGTCGTCGTGCTGCCGCTGCTCCCGAATCACGCCATCGATCGGTGGGGGGTGATCGATCCGCACCGTGTGTGGCTGCTCGTGGTCGTGCTCGCCGGGATCGGTTGGGTCGGCTACGTGGCGACGCGGGTGCTGGGGCCGCGCCGCGGCCTGCCCGTGGCCGGGCTCGCCGGTGGTTTCGTGTCGGGATCGGCCACCACTGCGGTGATGGCGGCAACGGCACGCGCCGACCCCGGCGCTGCATCCGGAGCCCTGTCGGGTGCGCTTGCCGCGAGCGTGGCCACCTGCGTGCAGGTGCTCGCGATCACTGCGGTGGTCGACATCACGGTGTGGCGGGCGATGGCACCGGCCGTCGCGGCTGGTGCCGTCGTGCTCGTGATCGAGGCGATCGTCGTGGCGCGCCACACACCTGCGAACCCGGCGCGCAATGCGGCTGACGACCGGGCGAACGACAGCACAGCAGGCGTCACCCGCAGGCCGCTGCAGTTCCGCGCGTCGATCACCATCGCTGCGGTGCTGACGGCCACGCTGGTCGTGTCGGCGGTGCTGACCGAGCGGTTCGGCGCAGGGGCCGCCGTGCTGACCGCAGCGGTCGCCGGGTTGGCCGACTCGCACGCCGCATCCGTCGGCGTCGTGAGCCTCACCGCCGACGGCACCATCGGCTCGGCAACGGCCATTGCCGGCGTGGGCGCAGCGCTCGCGGTGAACACCGTGGTGAAGATCGTGTTGGCCGCCACGTCGGGCGGCGCCCGGTTCGCCCGGCGGCTCGCGCTGGCGCTCGTGCTGCCTGTGGTGGTGATCGGGCTCGGGATGTGGTGGGCGGCGGTTGCGGTCAGCGCGTGAGGCCCGCACTCACTCGCAGCGAGTGCCCGATTCGGGGACGGTGAGGTCGACGAGGTAGCCGTCGACGACGTCGTACGAGCACTGGTTCACGCCGTAGCCGGTGTGCTGATCGGCGACGACAACCAGGAGCACACCCTGCTCGAGCGCCTTGGCCATGTTCTCGGTGCTCGACAGTGGGGTGGCCGGGTCACCGGTCGTGCCCACCACCAGGATCGGACCGGCACCTGCGCCCGTGATCGTCACCCGCGGGTCGGCGGTCTGCGGATAGAAGGTGCAGAAGTACGAGCCGGTGGTGCCCGGTGAGAACCTCGGGGCGACCTCGGTGAACCGAGGCGCCATGGCGTCCTCCTCCTCGACCGTCGGCCGTTCGCTCTGATCCATGCAGCTGATCGTCTGGAACGCCTCGAGGGAGTTGTCGTAGGTGCCGTCGGCCTGGCGCTGGAAGTACGCGTCGTGCAGCGCGAGGAGCGCCGTGCCGTCGCCGGCCTGAGCTTCGGCGAGCGCCTGCTCGAGCTCGGGCCACAACGTCTCGCTGTACATCGCCTGGGCCACGCCGTTCAGGGCGACGCCACGGGTGACGTTCGGACGGTCGGGCGCGGAGGGGATCGGGTTGTCGTCGATCGTCTGCATCAGCGTGTCGAACGCAGATTCGGCATTGCCGCCGTTGTTGAACAGGCATGCAGCGTTCGCACTGCAGCGCGCCAGGAACGTGTCGAGCGACTTCTCGAAGCCGGCGGTCTGCTGGAGGCCGCTGGTGACGAAGTCGGCGGTGGGATCGGCCGCGCCGTCGAGCACGGCGGCCCGCACCGTGTCGGGGAACAGGGTGGCCCAGGTGGCGCCGAGCTCGCTGCCGTAGCTGAACCCGAAATAGCTGATCGTGTCCTCGCCGAGCGCCCGACGGATCGAGTCCATGTCGCGGGCAGTGTTGTTCGTGCCGACGAAGTCGATGATGTCGGTGTTCTTCGCCGCGCAGGCGTCCTGGAACTCCTGCGCGAGATCGATGATCTGCTGCCGCTCGGCGTCGTCGTCAGGGGTGATGTCGGTGCTGGCGTAATACCGGTCGTAGTCGTCGACGCAGTCGACGGCCGGGGCAGTGAGGCCGGTGCCCCGCGGGTCCCAGCCGATGATGTCGAAGTGGTCGAGGAGGGTCTGGCTGTAGATCTGCTCGGCGTAGACGGCGAAGTCGCTACCACCGAAGCCGGGGCCTCCGGGGTTCACCAGCAGCGACCCGATCCGCTCGTCGGGCTTCATCGCGAGGTGGCGGGCGACGTAGAGGTCGAAGGTTCCGGCCTCGGGGTTCTGATAGTCGACCGGCACGTCGAGGCTGCCCGTCTCGACGCCGTCACCGAAGGGCTGCCAGTCGATGGCGCCGACACCATCAGCGTCGAGGGTCGTGTCGGTGGTGGCCGGGCCGGTGCCCGTGGTGTCCGACGACGACGTGTCGGTGAGCGGCGCGGTTGCAGCGTCGCCGCTGATCGCCTCGCTGCCGATGGCGGTCGGGTTGTCGTCGCCGCACGCGACGGCGGTCAGGGCGAGCACGGCAGTGACGGCGAGGGCCCGGACGGCGGGCGAGAGGGGGGTCCGCATGGCGGCCGAGCCTACGTCGGCAGGTCACCCCTATCGTGGTCGCCATGCGAATGGGCCCACACATGATGATGCCGGGCGACGGCGAGGCAGTGAAGGGCAAGAAGCTTCAGCGCGTCGCCCTGCGTCGGGCATGGACGTTCGCCCGGCCGTACCGCACGATCATCATCTGGTTCCTCATCGCGATCTTCGTGTCGGCGCTCATCGCGCTGGTGCCACCGTTCGCGTTCCGCTCGATCCTCGACCGGGCGATCCCCGAGGCGCAGGCCTCGGGTGACCGAACCCTCATCGTGGTGCTGGCCGTCGTGGTGGTCGTGGCCGCGATCTCGGACGCGCTGCTCGCGATCGTGCAGCGGTGGTGCAGCGCCCGCATCGGCGAAGGGCTCATCTACGACCTCCGCGTCGCCCTTTTCGCCAAGGTCCAGCGGATGCCGGTCGCGTTCTTCACCCGTACGCAGACCGGTGCGCTGATCAGCCGCCTCAACAACGACGTGGTCGGTGCGCAGACCGCGGTCACGTCCACCCTTGGCAGCGTGGTCAGCAACGTCATCGTGCTCGTCACCACCCTGGCCGCCATGATCGCGCTCGAGTGGCGCCTCACCGTGCTCGCACTGGTGGTGCTGCCGATCTTCATCATCCCGGCCAAGCGGGTGGGCAAGCGGCTGCAGATCATCGCCCGCGAGCAGATGGGCGTGAACGCCGAGATGAACAGCCAGATGACCGAACGCTTCAACGTGTCCGGCGCGCAGCTCGTGAAGCTGTTCGGCCGGTCCCGCGACGAGGTCGAACTGTTCGACAGCCGCGCCTCGCGGGTGCGCGACATCGGCATCACCTCGGCCATGTACGGCCGGGTGTTCTTCGTGGCGCTCGGCCTGGTCGGCGCCATCGGTGCAGCCGCCGTGTACGGCATCGGCGCCTTCTACGTCGTCGACGGCACCATCACGTCCGGCACGCTCGTCGCACTCGCCGCGCTGGTCACCCGCGTGTACCAACCGCTCACCGGGCTCACCAACGCTCGCGTCGACCTGATGACCGCGATGGTCAGCTTCGAGCGGGTGTTCGAGGTGCTCGATGCGCCCGAGAGCATCACCGACCGGCCGGGTGCCGTCGACCTCGTCGCACCCACCGGTCTGGTCGAGCTCGACCACGTTCGGTTCCGCTACCCGGCCGCCGCCACGGTCACCGTGCCGTCGCTCGAGTCACCGAACGCCGTCGGCGGTGCCGACCCCGACCGCGACGTGCTGCGCGACGTGTCGATCACCATCCGCCCGGGCGAAACGGTGGCCCTGGTGGGTTCGTCGGGCTCAGGCAAGACCAGCCTCGCGTCGCTCATCCCCCGGCTCTACGACGTCAGCAGCGGTGCGGTGCGCATCGACGGCCACGACGTGCGCGACCTCACCCAGGAATCGCTGCGCTCGGCCATCGGCGTGGTCAGTCAGGACCCGCACTTGTTCCACGACACGGTCGGTGCGAACCTGCGCTACGCCAAGCCCGATGCCACCATCGCCGAGCTCGACGAGGCCTGCCGTGGCGCACGCATCTACGAGATGATGCAGTCGCTGCCCGACGGCTACGACACCGTGGTGGGCGAGCGGGGTTACCGGATGAGCGGGGGCGAGAAGCAGCGGTTGGCGATCGCCCGCCTGCTCCTCAAGAACCCGACGATCATGATCCTCGACGAGGCGACCAGCCATCTCGACAACGAGAACGAGGCACACGTGCAGGAGGCCCTCGAGCATGCGCTGCGTGGTCGCACGGCGCTGATCATCGCCCACCGCCTGTCGACCATCCGTGACGCCGACCGGATCATCGTGCTCGACGACGGCCTCATCGCCGAAGAGGGCACCCACGACGAGCTCCTCGCGGCCGGCGGCCTGTACGCCGCCCAGGTCCTCGCCGGCGAATCATCCCTGCTCAGCTGACACCGGGGTGGGCGATCGTGGGTGATCCACCTCCGTGTCACACCCCCTCGCCAAGATGGACCACATGAACCCGATCGTCGTCGTGCTCCTCGTGGTCGTTGCCCTGGCGGCCGGCTGGCTGCTCGCAGCCCGCAGCCGTACCACCGACCCCGCAGCGCTGGTGGCCCAGGCCCGTGCCGATGCTCGTGACGAAGCCCGCGCCGAGGCCGCACAGGCTGCGGCCGAACAGCAGGTGGCGCTCCAGGCCACGTTCGCCCAGGCGCTCATCACCCTGCAGCAGCAGTCCCACGCCGAGCGTGACGCCGTGGTGCAGCAGCTCACGGCCATTGCGAAGGACCAGGTCGGGGCGCAGGTCGCGGCCGGCCAGGCCGATCTGGCGGCCAAGAAAGAGGTCATCGGTACGCAGCTCGACCAGATGAAGGACGAGATGCGGGCCGACCTCGACCGGCTGGGCAAGGTGATGGCGTCGCTGGGTGAGCGCAGTGCCGAGCAGTTCGGCCAGGTCGACCAGTCGCTGCGCGCCCATGCCGAGATCGCCCAGCACCTCAGCACCACCACGCAGAGCCTGCGCGAAGCGCTGGCGAACTCCAAGACCCGTGGCCAGTGGGGCGAGCGGATGGCCGAGGACGTGCTGCGCCTGGCCGGGTTCATCGAGAACGTGAACTACCGCAAGCAGACAGCGGTCGAGGGCGACGGGCGGGGCATGCCCGACTTCACGTTCCTCATGCCGAAGGACCACGTGCTGTACATGGACGTGAAGTTTCCGCTGGCCTCGTACCTGAAGTTCCTCGACGCCGGCACCGAGGCCGAGCGCCAGGCCCATCGTGACCAGTTCCTGCGCGACGTCCGCCTGCGAGTGAAAGAGCTCGCGAAGCGCGAGTACGCCAAGACCAGTTCCGCTGCCACGGTCGACCAGGTGCTGCTGTTCCTGCCGAACGAGACGCTCAGCTCGTTCATCCTCGAAAACGACCCGTCCATCGTCGACGACGCGATGCGCCAGGGCATCGTGCTGTGCTCGCCGGTCACGCTGCTGGCGTTCCTCGGCCTCATCCGCCAGGCGTTCGACAGCTTCATGATCGAGCAGACGAGCGACCAGATCCTCGGCCTGCTCGGCAAGTTCAACGAGCAGTGGGGCAAGTACGCCGACTCGCTCGAGACGGTGAAGAAGCGGTTCGACTCGGTGCAGAAGGAGTTCGACAACCTCCTCGGCACCCGCAAGCGCGCCGTCGAGCGTCCGCTGCGCGAGCTCGAGGCCATCCGCCGCGAGAAGGGTCTGCCGGTCGACGGGGTGCTCTTCGAGTTGGCCGAGGCCACCGATGCGGGCGATGCCTACTCGAACGTGCGCGAGCTCGGCGCCTGACCGGGCAGACTCGTCCCCCATGAGCCAGGCGTCGTTCGACCTCGACCTCGACGACGGGTCCGAGGTCACCTACACCGTCGGCGAGCTCACCGACGCGATCAACGGGGTACTGCGGCGGGGCTTTCGCGACGGGGTGTGGGTCCGGGGCGAGATCCAGGGCTTCAACGAGCGGGGGCCGCACGCCTACTTCCGCCTCGTGGAAGAGACCGACAGCGGCAAGGCGGTGGTGAACGTTCAGTTCTTCGCGCCGTCGCGGGCCAAGTTGCGGCCGCTGCTCGCGAAGAGCGGGCTGCGGTTGGCCGACGGGCTGAAGGTGCGCATCTTCGGCCACCTCGACGTGTTCGCCGGATCGGGCCAGCTCGGCCTCAAGATGAGCGGCATCGATCCGCGGTTCACCCTCGGCGACCTCGCTGCGCAGCGCGACGAGGTGCTCCGCCGGCTGGTGGCCAGCGGGATGTACGACGCCAACCGTCGTCGGGTGTTGGCCCGGGCACCGCTGCGGGTCGGTGTGGTCACCTCGCTCGACAGCGCCGCATGGGCCGACTTCCAGCACGAGATCGAACGGAGCGGGCTCGGGTTCCAGCTGCGCGTCATCGACGTTCGTGTCCAGGGCGAGTGGGCGGTCGCGCAGATCACCGCTGGCCTACGCACGCTCTGTCGGGCCGACGATCTCGATGCCGTGGTGCTCATCCGCGGTGGCGGTGCGCGCAGCGAACTGGCCACCTTCGACGACGAGCGCATCGCCGTCGCGATCGCGATGTCGGGCCTACCGGTGTTCACCGGCCTCGGCCACGAGATCGACCGCAGCGTCGCCGACGAGGTGGCCCACAGCGCGCTCAAGACGCCCACGGCGTGCGCCGCCGCGCTGGTCGAGCACGTACAGGCGTTCGCGCTCGACGCCGAACGCACGTGGTCGGCCATCGAACGGCATGCCGAGCGGTCGCTGGGGGTCAGCGAGGGCCGGCTCGACGAGGTCGCGTCTGGCATCGGCCACCGCACTCGCGCCGCGGTCGAGCGCGCCGACGACCGGTTGCGTCAGCGCGTCACGCGCCTGTGCACCAGCGCGCTGCGCGTGGCCGAC
>JBBDMO010000165.1:0-10565 GCA_040878255.1 Ilumatobacteraceae bacterium | reverse complement strand
CCCCCGGTGCGCGTCCCGGCGCACCCGGCGCACGTCCCGGCTACGCCGGTCGCCCCGGTGGCCCGAGCAGCGGTCCGGGCGCACGTCCCGGTGGCTTCGGTGCGCGGCCGGGTGGTTTCGGTGCGCGTCCCGGCGGTCCCGGTGGCCCTGGTGGCCCCGGCGGTGCTCGTCCCGGTGGCCCTGGTGGGCCTGGTGGCCCCGGCGGTGCTCGTCCCGGTGGTCCCGGTGGTGGCGGTCCCCGTCCCAACGGCCAGCGCCGTGCCCCGCGCAAGAAGAGTCGTGCGCGTCGGCGTCGTGACTTCGAGGCGATGGCGCCACAGATGGGCGGGAGTTACATCAACTCCAACGCCCCGGTGCCCGAGGGCACCATCGTCGTCGAGCGGGGTGTGTCGGCACAGGAGTTCGCTCCGAAGCTGAACCGCTCGCCCTCCGACGTGATCCGCTTCCTCATGTCGAACGGCGAGATGGTCACCGCGACCATGACGCTCACCGACGAGCAGATGGAGCTCTTCGCGCTCGAGATCGGTGCCGAGCTGCTGCTCGTCGAAGCCGGTCAGCAGGAAGAGCTCGAGCTGCAGGCAATGTTCGACGACTCCGACGACGACATCGAGGAGTTGCAGGAGATCCGGGCACCGATCGTCACGATCATGGGCCACGTCGACCACGGCAAGACCACGCTGCTCGACAAGATCCGCAATGCGAACGTGGTGGCCGGCGAAGCCGGCGGCATCACCCAGCACATCGGCGCCTACCAGGTGGCCATTCCCACCGGGAAGATCACCTTCCTCGACACGCCCGGCCACGCCGCGTTCACCAAGATGCGTGCCCGTGGTGCGCAGGTGACCGACATCGTGGTGCTCATGGTCGCTGCCGATGACGGTGTGATGCCGCAGACGATCGAGGCGATCAACCACGCGAAGGCGGCCGACGTGCCGATCATCGTGGCGATCAACAAGATCGACAAGGAGAACGCCGACGTCCAACGCACGATGTCGCAGCTGTCCGAGCACGAACTCGTGCCCGAGAGCTGGGGCGGCGACACCATCGTCGTCGAGATGTCGGCGCAGCAGAACCTGGGCGTCGACGACCTGCTCGAGCAGTTGCTCGTGGTGGCCGAGCTCGAAGAGCTGACGGCCAACCCCACGGGTCGCGCCAAGGGCGCCGTGCTCGAGGCCAACCTCGACACCGGCCGTGGCCCCGTGGCCACGATCCTCATCGACAAGGGCACCCTCAAAGTCGGCGACCCCATCGTCGCCGGCGGTGCCTGGGGCCGAGTTCGGGCCATGATCGACTCCACCGGCAAGCAGGTGAAGGAAGCCGGCCCCAGCACGCCCGTGCAGGTGCTCGGTCTCAGCTCGGTCCCGAACGCAGGCGACGAGTTCCGTGTCGCCCCTGACGAAAAGACCGCCCGCACCGTTGGCGATGCCCGCGAGCAGCGCTCGCGTCTCACCAATCAGCGTGGCGATGCCCGTGTCCAGCGTGGCGTGAAGCTCGAGGACATCTTCAGCCAGATCCAGGCCGGCGAGGTCGCCACCTTGAACCTGGTGCTCAAGGCCGACGTACAGGGCTCGCTCGAAGCCGTCACCGAGAGCCTCCGCCGTCTCGAGCGCGAGACCGTGAAGCTGGCGTTCGTGCACCGCGCAGTCGGCGGCATCACCGAGAACGACATCACGCTCGCAGCGGCGACCAATGCCACGATCATCGGCTTCAACGTGCGTCCGGACCGCAAGGCCCGCGACCTCGCAGCCTCCGAGCATGTCGAGATCCGCACCTACGAGATCATCTACAAGCTGCTCGAGGACATCGAGCGGGCCATGGTCGGCCTGCTCGCCCCCGAGTTCGAAGAGGTGGTCACCGGCGAGGCCGAGGTCCGCGAGGTCTTCAAGGTCCCGAAGATCGGTTCCATCGCTGGTTGCCAGGTGCGCAGCGGTGTCATCACCCGTGGCTCGAAGGTTCGTTTCATCCGCGAGGGTGTCATCATCTGGAAGGGCGCGATCAGCTCCCTTCGCCGGTTCAAGGACGACGTGCGCGAGGTCCGCGAAGGCTTCGAGTGCGGTATCGGCCTCACCGACTTCCAGGACCTCAAGGGCGGCGACCTGATCGAGACCTTCGAAGAGCGCGAGATCGCCCGTGTCTGACCGGACCGCCGACCTCGAGTTCTTCTGGGATCCTGTTTGACCATGGGCCTGGATCACCTCCCGGTGGGTGGTGGAAGTGCAGCAACGCCGCTCGTACACCGTCGAGTGGCGCTTCATCAGCCTCAAGGTGCTCAACGAGCAGCAGACGGCTGACTGGTACACACCGGCGTATCGGCGCGGCCACATGGCCGGGCACGAGTGTCTGCGGGTGGCCGATGCGGTGCGCCTGGCCGAGGGCAACGATGCTGTCGCCCGGCTCTACACGGCGCTCGGCACCATGATCCACAACGGTCAGCGGGGCGACGAGCTCCGCAACGACACGGTCGCGTTCATCGCCGAGGCGCTGGTGTCGGCCGGGCTCGACGCGGGCTACGGCGCCGCGGCAGTCGACGAGGCGCACGATGGCTACATCCGTGCTGAGACCGCTCTGGCGCTGTTGCGTGCCGGCAACGACGTCGGCACGCCGATCATCACCTTCCATCCGGGTGCAGCCGACGAGAACAGCCTGTTCGGCCCGGTCATCGCGTCGATCCCGCGCGGTGACGCTGCCGTGAAGCTGTGGGACGCGATCGAGTTGATCGCCACCACCAGCGGCATGGCCGAGCTGAAGCGGTCGCTGCGGGCCAAGCCCGTCTTCGACTGACGGGGCCACTACCGGTTGGTGGCCCGACCGTCGATGGTCCACCGATAACCTCGACCCATGAGCCGACCGCGCCGTCCGGCAGCCCCCACCACCCATCGATATCCCCGCACCGCACGGCTCAGCGAGTCGCTGCGCGAGGTCATCGCCGAGGAACTCACCCGCATCGACGACGAGCGCCTCGATCTCGTCACGGTCACGGCCATCGACGTCGATGCCGAGATGAACCGGGCGATCGTGTTCTACGACTCGCTCCTCGGTGAGGACGGTGACGGCCAGATCCTCGAGGCGCTGAACAGTCACCGCGTCCGTATCCAGGGAAGTGTCGGCCGGCAGCTCCGCTCGAAGAAGACGCCCATCTTGAGCTTCCGTCCCGACGACGTCATCCGTCAGGCCGAGCACATCGAGCGGCTGCTGCAGTCGACCGAACTGTTGCCCGAGCGCCCGCCGGCACCCGACGACGAAGCCCCCGAGGTCGAGTCACCGGACGACGATGGCGAGGCGTAAGCCGGCCAGCATCCACGGTCTCGCTGTCGTCGACAAGCCCGCTGGTGTCACCAGCCACGACGTGGTCGCGATGATGCGTCGCCGCCTCCACGAACGCCGTGTGGGTCACGCCGGCACCCTCGACCCCGACGCCACCGGAATCCTGCTCGTCGGTGTGGGCAACGCCACCCGATTGCTCCGCTTCCTGACCGCCCTCGGCAAGACCTACACCGCGGAGGTGGTGCTCGGCATCGAGACCTCGACCCTCGATGCTTCGGGTGAGGTGACGGCGACGCACACGATGTCGGTGACACCCGAGCAGGTGCGCGCCGTGGTCGACGAGCACCTCACCGGTGAGATCATGCAGGTGCCGCCCATGGTCAGTGCGCTGAAGGTGGATGGGCGCCGCCTGCACGAACTGGCCCGCGAGGGGATCGAGGTCGAACGTCAGCCGCGCCCGGTGACGATCCACCGGTTCCTGGTCGAACCGACGGCCGACCCGCTGGTGTACCGCATCGAGGTGACGTGCTCGTCGGGCACCTACGTCCGCACGCTCGCCGCAGATCTCGGGACGTTGCTCGGCGGAGGGGCAAACCTGCGCGACCTGCGGCGCACAGCGTGCGGCAGCTTCGGCGAGACCGATGCAGCGTCGCCCGACGACGCTGTGCTGCTGACGCCGGCCGAGGCGATGCGCGACTACGCCGTTGTCACCGTGCCCGACGACGTGGTGGCGATGGTGCGCAACGGCCGAGCCCTACCGGCATTCGACGGTGACGGGCCGTGGGCCGTGCTCGACACCGAGGGCGAGCTGGTGGCGATGTACGAGGCGTCGCCCGACGGCCGTGCGGTCCCCGCCGTTGTCGTGCCGCCGCCACCGCCACCCGTCACCCTCGCGGACTGAACTCGCAGCAGCACTGCCCGATAACGTCGCTGCCCGTGCTGGTGATCACCGATCTGACGCATCCACTCGACGCCGACGACAGCGGCGCGGGCCGACCGCCTCGCAGCGTCCTCACCATCGGGGCCTACGACGGTGTGCACCTGGGCCATCAGGCCATCATCGGAGAGGTGCGCCGGTTGGCGGCCGAGTTGGGCGCCCGCAGTGTCGTGGTCACGTTCGATCGCCACCCCGCTGCGGTGGTGCGGCCGGAGTCGGCGCCACGCCTGCTGACCGATCTCGATCAGAAGCTCGAACTCCTCGCTGCCACGGGCGTCGACGCCACGGTGCTGGTGCACTTCGACGAGCTGCAGTCGCACGAGTCGCCGCAGTCGTTCGTCGAGCGCGTGCTCGTCGGCTGCCTCGGGGCGCAGCGCATCGTGGTGGGCGAGGATTTCCATTTCGGTCGCCAGCGGTCGGGCAACGTCGGTCTGCTCCGCGAGCTCGGCGCGCAGCACGATTTCGACGTCGAGCCGCTCGTCCTCGTCGAGCGCCAAGACGGTGTCGACGAGCCGCTCAGCTCCACTGCCATTCGGCGCGCGCTCGCCGGCGGGCAGGTCGAGGTGGCCGCCGCCATGCTGGGGCGCCCGTTCCAGGCCCGAGGCATCGTCGTGCAGGGCGATCAGCGTGGCCGCACGATCGGGTTTCCCACCGCCAACGTCGAGGTGCCGAGCTCGATCTGCCTACCGGCCGACGGTGTGTACGCCGGCTGGTACGTGCGCGAAGACGGCAGCCGCCACGCGTGTGCCATCAACCTCGGCCGACGCCCCACGTTCTATGAGCATGCCGACCACTCGCTGCTCGAAGCGCACCTGATCGACTTCGCCGGTGACCTCTATGGCGAGCGTGCTCACGTCGAGTTCACGAACTTCCTGCGCAGCGAGCGCAAGTTCGATGGCATCGACGCGCTGATCTCACAGCTCAAGCAGGACGTCGATCACGCCCGCACGTTGCTCATGCGGTGACGCGGCCGTAGCTGGTGGTGCGCTGCTCGGCGCGCCGGCCGAGCTGTTCGGCCAGCTGGGTGAATCGCTGTGGTGTCATCTCCTGGCCGTGCGCTGCACCCGCGGCACGCGAGATGTTCTCGTTCATCAGCGTGCCACCCATGTCGTTGCATCCTGCGTTCAGCAACTGCACCGCACCCGTGAGGCCGATCTTCACCCAACTCACCTGCACGTTGGGGATGAGCCCGTCGTAGGCGATGCGCGCGATGGCGTGCATCAGCAGGGTCTCGCGGAACGTGGGGCCGCGGCGCGACTTCTTCTGCAGGTAGATGGGCGACGCCATGTGCACGAACGGCAGCCCGACGAACTCGGTGAACCCGCCGGTCTCTTTCTGCAGGTCGCGGGTGACGAGCATGTGCTTGGCCCAGCTCTCGGGGTGCTCGACCGAGCCGAACATGATCGTGACGTTCGAGCCGAGCCCGATGCCGTGCGCCTGGCGGTGGCATTCGAGCCACTCCTCGGTGTTGATCTTGTCGGGGCACAGGATGGCCCGGATGTCGTCGTCGAGGATCTCGGCGGCGGTGCCCGGCAGCGACGCGAGCCCTGCTTCCTTGAGCCGCAGGAGGTAGGTGCGGAGGTCCTCGCCGAGGCGCTTCGCGCCCTCGGTCACCTCGAGCGCGGTGAAGCCGTGCACGTGCATGTCGGGCACGGCGTCCTTCACTGCCTTCGTCACGTCGATGTAGTAGTCGCCGTCGAAGTCAGGGTGGATGCCGCCCTGCAGGGTGACCTCGGTGGCGCCGAGGTCCCATGCCTCGCGGGCGCGGTGCGCGATGTCGTCGAGCGTCAGCAGGTACGGCGTGCCACGCAGGTTCAGGCTCAGCTTGCCTTTCGAGAACCCGCAGAACTTGCACTTGAAGGTGCAGACGTTGGTGTAGTTGATGTTGCGGTTGTGGACCCAGGTGATCGCATCGCCCGCCGCTGCGCGGCGGAGTTCGTCGGCCACCTCGGCGATCGCCACCACCTCGGGGCCGCGGGCGCGGAACAGGGCGACGATCTCGTCGAAGCCGACCTCGTGGCCCATGCGGACACCATGAAGGATCTCGTCGATCGGTGATCCGGGCTTGGTGGCGGCACGTGCAGGGATGAGTGTCATCGGCTCGGTGTTGGCACCGCTGTACCACTGGGTGCTGCGGTGGCCGACGAGGACAACCTCGGCGCCGTCGAGCACCACGTCGGCGGCGGTGACCTTCTCGGGCCAGATCGCACCGGGGTCGTCGCGAGCCATCAACTCGGCGTCGCTGCGGTCCATCACCGCGAAGTGCAGTGCCGGGTCGAGCCACTGCGCCGGTCGGCGCGCGAACTCGGGGTAGATCGTGAGGCGGGGTGCGAGCGCAAAGCCACGCGTCTCGCTGACCTCGCGCAGACGGTCGAGCTCGGGCCACGGCCGCTCGGGGTTGACGTGGTCGGCGGTGACCGGCGAGACGCCACCCCAGTCGTCGATACCGGCATCGAGCAGGACCCCGAAGTCGTCGCTGAGGTTCGGGGGTGCCTGCAGATGGATCTCGGGCGGCAGGATCAGGCGTGCCACGGCGATGCTCCAGAGGAACTCGTCGGGCGGGCAGGCGGCAGCGTGCTGCATCCCGGTGCGCAGCTTCGGCAGGAAGTTCTGGACGATGACCTCCTGCACGTGACCGTGGCGAGCGTGCGACTCGGCGATCGCCTCGAGTGCAGCGATCCGGTCGGGCCGGTCCTCGCCGATGCCGACGAGGATGCCGGTGGTGAACGGGATCGCAAGCTCGCCGGCTCGCTCGAGCGTGGCGAGGCGGCGTGCGGGGTCCTTGTCGGGGGCGTTGCGATGACACGCGAGGTCGTCACGCAACGTCTCGATCATCATCCCCTGGCTGGGTGAGACCGGCCGCAGCAGTGCGAGCTCATCGGCGAAGAGGGCGCCGGCGTTGGCGTGGGGGAGCAGGCCGGTCTCGTCGAGGACGAGCTTCGCCATCGCCGCGACGTAGTGCACCGTCGATTCGTAGCCGTGTTCGCGCAGGAAGGCGCGGGCGACCTCGTACCGCTCCTCGGGCCGCTCACCCAGGGTGAACAATGCCTCGTGGCAGCCCTGGCGAGCGCCCTGGCGTGCGATGGCGAGCACGTCGTCGGGCAGCAGGTACGGCTTGTCGAGCCGGGCGGGCGGCTGGGCGAAGGTGCAGTACCCGCACTGGTCGCGGCACAGCATGGTGAGCGGGATGAACACCTTCGGCGAAAAGGTGATGCGTGAGCCGTGGGCGTCGTCGCGGATCGTGCGAGCGGCCGCCATCAGGTCGTCGAGTGAGGTGTTGAGGAGGTCCATGGTGTTCAGTCCTTCGGCCAGATGACGGTGCGGTCGGTGGCGTAGATGCCGTCGATGAGATCGGTGTGCACGTAGGGCGTGATGTCGGGGGCGGTGCCGCCGAACAGACCGATCCGTGCGTAGGTGTCGACCTCGTTCGAAAGCTGATCGAGCTCGGGGATGCCGAGGGCGGTTGCCGTGTTCGTGTCGACGACGAGCTCGGCCTCGATGGCCCATCGCGCCGTTTCGCCCTCGGGTGAGAGGAACATCGCGTTGCCGTTGGCATTGATGTAGCCGAGGGCCACGTCGGCCGCAGCCTTCGGGTCGGCGACGGCATCAGCGAGGCCGCGCATGGCGGCACGGATGAAGTCCTGAGCGGCCGTCGGGTGCTCGGCCAGGAACTGACCGTTGGTGTAGATGATGCCGAAGCTGCCCGGGATGTCGTTGGCGGCAGGGTCGAACAGGTCGAAGGGGATGTTGGCCGCCTCGAGCTGCAGCGGCTCGTTGCTCTTGTACCCGGGGAAGCCGGCGATGTCCGGCACGGCGATGTGGACCTTGGGGTCGAAGCCGTCGAGCAGCACGGTGGTGTAGTCGGTGCCCTCGGTGAGGCCCGCCTGCAGCAGCATCGCGGCGACGCTGGGCGTGATCTTGCCCTTCACGCCGATGGTGGCCCCCTTCAGGTCGGCCAGCGTGGTGGCGACACCCGGCTTCAGGATGAGCGCGTCGATGCCGGTCTTGCCCTCGACGGCCAGCGTGACGAATTGGGCGTCGTTGGCCGTTGCATAGTCGACGACCTCGCTGAACGAGCCGGCACTCGAGAACTGGGCGTCGTTGGCCGCGAGCAGTGGGTAGTTCGCCGTCGAGAAGCTCGCCTTCACCTCGACGTCGAGGCAGAGGTCGTCGAAGTAGCCGGCGTCTTTCGCGACGAGGACCTCGACGATCGAGGCGGTGGCTGCAAAGTCGAAGCTCGACAGGTAGGTGATCGTGCCGGCGGCCTTGTTGGCCGCGCACCGATCGGCGGGGAACGGCTCGCCGGCAACCACATCGGCGCCGGAATCGCCGTTCGATGGGTTCGTGCTGGTGGTGTCGTCACTGCCGCCGCACGCCGACAAGGCGACGAGCGAGAGCAGGGCAACGGCAGAGACGCGGCGCGCCATGGCAAACCTCCGTGATCGGATCAGGATTCTCAGTTGCCAGGAGCACGGCGAGGGCGTGTGTCGTGCAAGAAGGTGACACGTTGCCCCCGCACTGCCGTGCGTGGGGACACCATACCCATCACCGGTGCCGAGGTCGCTACTCAGCCGATGTCGTCGATCACCCGGTGCAGGACGGCCCGCAGGTGATGGGTGAGAGGCAGGCCGACGGCAGCCATCCGGAGGTCGTAGTGCAAGACGTCGCCGTCGACGCCGATGTCACGCTCGATCGCGGTGACCGGCTTGGCCGATGCACTGCGGGCCACGGTGGTCGATCGCAGCCGGAATGTCGATCCGTCGAAGGTGCCCTCGTCGATCTCGGTGATGCCGGTGGGGTGCGACACCACGAGCTCGACCATGCCCGGTGTGGGCATGCGGAGGTAGCCGACCTCGGCGTGGAGCGGGCGGCCGTCGGCACCGTGCGCCGTTCGTTGCGCATAGGTGAGGAACGGCTTGCCGACGTGACCGAACGTGATCGTCTCGGTGTAGTCGAAGGCGTCGATGGTCGGGTACTCGCCATGGCCGCGACCGGCCCACGTGCCGAGCAGGAACTCGAGGGCGGCGACGTCGGGGTGGAGCGGTGGGGTCGGCACGGGCACAGCGTCGCGCAGCACCGGGTCGCGTCGCATCATGCGAAGATGCCTTCATGGCATCGCGTGCGAGATCGGCCCTGGCGACCGTGGTTGGTTGGCTGCTGGTGGTCGTCGCCGTGCTGATCACGCTGCGCTTCGTCGTCGGCACGCTGGCGTGGTTCATCCGCAGCTTCCTGGGCCTCGTGCTGATCGTCGGGCTGTTCGTCGCCTGGCTGATTCTGAAGGCACCCGACGACGCCGACGACGCCGAGGACGGGTGACGGGCCGGCTCAGTCGAACAGCCCGGTGATGAACCCGGTTCGGTCGATGTTGCCGATGTGCGTGACGTACTCGTCCTGCAGTTTGTACAGAACGACCAGCACGACGATCAGCGTCCGATGGCGCACGAACCACGCTGCCGTCCGCTCCTCGCTGTGCTGGAAAAAGCTGGCCGTCGCGTAGACGAGGAAGAGCGGCTCGAGGAAGTTGGCGAAGACGAACAGCCACCACTCGGCCCGCGTGATGAGGAAGAGCAACTGGCCGACGCTCCGGAACGCTGCGAGGCCGTAGATCCAACGGCGGATGGACCACTGGTGTCGGCGTGCCGCGACCGCCATGCCGATGTATGTCGCCCAGTCGGCAATCTTGTCGATCGGCTGATACGTGCTGTCCGCCAGACCGAGCGGCACGAGCAGGTCGCCGTCGATCGTGTCGAGCACGAAGTTGGCCCAGCCGAAGATGAACGGCGAGAAGGGGATCCCGATCGGGATCAGGAACTTGAGAGCGATGATGAGCGCGATTGCGGACGTCTTCACCGGCTGAAGGTACGCGCGCCGGTGTTGCCGGTGGAGGTGCCGTTGGTCCCGTTGTCGGTCAGGGTGCGATGAGGGTGTCGAACAGTGCGAGCACGTTGGCTGCCGCCACGCCCGCTCGATGGCCCGTGCGGGAGATGAACCCGAGCTGCAGGCCGGTGGCCGCATCGCGGGCGGCGAAGAACTGCTCGTGGCCGGCGTCGTCGACCACGACGTTGGTGAGCAGCGACGCGTCGGTGTCGGCCAGGCAGGCCCGTGCATAGCCGGCGTTCAACACTTCGATCGCAACGTGCTGGATGCCACCGCCGTGCTGGTGGAGGTATTCCGCCACCGAGGGGGAGGCGTCCGGACCGACGAGCACCACGGTGACACCACCCGTGACCAGCGCCGTGATGCCGGTGACCTCGCCGCCCGCGAGTGGCGTCCGGTGGAAACCGAAGGTGCCGGTGAACGACGCGACTGCCGCATCGAGGTCGTCGACCGCCACGACGATGTGGTCGATGCGCGTGGCCACCGT
>JBBDMO010000164.1:0-10571 GCA_040878255.1 Ilumatobacteraceae bacterium | reverse complement strand
ACCACCACCGCCCCGAAGTGGACCGACTCGTCCTGTCCGGACCTCGTGGTCATCCCGACGGGCACGTAGTCGGCCGGGGTGCTCACGTTGGGTCCCCATCGAGGTTCGGGCGAGCTGGCGGTGCGGGCACCGCACGTTTGGCCGGCGGGGGCCGCCGCCCAGCACGGCGGCCCGGCACAGCGGTGAGGTGGTTGTCGACCACGTCGTACCGGTTGCCGGCGCTACCGATGAGCGCCTGTGCCATCGCCGCCGCAGGCAGGGCCAGCACCGCACCCACCGGGCCCAGCACGGCACCACCGGCGATCGCCGATCCGAACGCGAGGGCCGGGTGCAGTTCCATGGTGCGGGCGGTGATTCGGGGCGAGAAGACGTAGTTCTCGACCTGCTGGTACAGCACGATCGCGACCAGCACGACGGCGGCCTTCACCGGTGAGTCGATGAGCGTGATCACGAGTGGGAGGACACCGGCGAGGTAGGTGCCCACCACCGGCAGGAACTGGCTGATGAACCCGACCCACAGCGCGAGCGCCACGGGAGCCTGGGTGCCGACGCCCTGGAACACGATCCAGTGGAACGCCGCCGACAGCCCGGCGAGCAGCGCCCGCGAGTAGAGGTAGCCACCGGTCTTGTCGATGGCGAGCTCCCAGGCGCCGAGCACCTGCACCTGGCGGTCGCGTCGCAATCGGCTGCAGATCGAGCGCCGCAGCCGCGGTCCGTCCGCCACGAGGTAGAAGGTGAACAGCATCACCGTCAGCACCTGGAACAGCAAGCCGAACGCGGCGACCGACAGCCGCAGCGCCTGGCCGCCCTGGTTGGCGATGAAGGTCTGGATCCGACCCTCTGGGTCCTGGATTTCGGCGATCACATCGGCCGGATCGATGTTCGTGTCGAACGTGTCGTTGATGAAGTCGACCGTGCGGGTCACGTACGTCTCGGAGTTGCTGAGGAGGTCGGCCACCTGGCTGGCGACCAGTGTGCCGATCGCCACCACGAACACCAGGAACGCAACGATGACCGCCGTGAGGATCGCGCCGGTGGCGGTGCCACGGCGCCACCCGCGGTGTGCGAGATGGTTCACCCCCGGCTCGATCGCGAGCGACAGGAACAGCGATACGGCCAGGACGACCAGCAGGTCAGCAAGCCGGCCGAGGACGGTCTCGACCCCCAGAGCGACCAGGAACCCGATCCAGAACACCGTCACGGCACGCCAGATCCAGCGCGGCATGCGCGACGGCTCGTCGTCGGGCGGCACCACCGGTTCCATCGACATCACGAGTGACTGTACCGATGCACCGCGGTGGTCAAGGGGGACACCAGGTCGCCCCGTCGACCGACTTCGACGCGGTCGAGGCCCAGCCACCCGGCCATCAGGTGCAGCTCGGCGGCCAGGGCGTCGACGACCTCGTCGATCGCGACGCCGAGCTCGGCGAACGCGCTCTGCACCATCAACGTGCCGCGCTGGCGGTCGGCCTTGAGATCGGTGCGCGCAACGAGACGATCGCCGAGCAGCAACGGCAGCACGTAGTACCCGTACTGACGCTTGGGCTGGGGCACGTAGATCTCGATCCGGTACCGGAAGCCGAAGAGCCGCTCGATGCGATCGCGATGCCAGACGACCGGGTCGAAGGGACTGAGGAGCGCTCGGGCGGACACACGCCTGGGCAGGGCTGCGTCCGGGTGGAGATACGCAGGTTTGCCCCACCCCTCGACGGTCACGGGCACGAGCCGGCCTTCCTCGACGAGCTCGGGGATGAGCGGCCGGCACGAGAGCGGCTTCTGGCGGTGATAGTCGGCGAGGTCGTCGAGGGTGCCGACACCGTGATGCCGCGCTGCGAGCACGATCAGTTCCTTGCGCGCCTCGTGCTCGGTGGGGGTCGGGCGGGCGAGCACCTCGGCGGAGAGCACGCGCTCGGTGACGTCATAGAGCCGGGCGAAGTCACTCGGCCGACGCCACGCCGTGATCCGACCGGTCCAGAACAGGTGCTCGAGCGCGACCTTGCCGTCGTCCCAGTCCCACCAGGTGCCCTTCTTGCCGACGCGCTCGGCAAGATCACCGGACACCACCGGGCCCTCGGCCTCGACGCGGCGGTACACCTCGTCGATGAAGCCGGGGCGGCGTTCTTCGAGTCGACGCACGTGGCCCCACTTGTGTTCGCTCTGCATCACGAACCGATGCAATTGGTGGTGATCGGTCGGCACGTGGCAGGCCTCGTGCACCCAGTACTCGAACAGCTCGCCCGCCGCAGTGGCGTCCGCGATCAGCGATCGGGGATGCGGCCCGAGCCGTGCGAACAGCGTGAGCTCCTGGCTGCGCGCCAGCACGTTCACCGAGTCGGTCTGGATGAGCCCCATCCGGTCGATCACCCGACGGAGGTGCCGCCGATCGACCCGGCCAGTTGGCCGAGCGTCGGCAAAGCCCTGTGCGGCAAGCGCGATCCGCCGTGTCTGTGCGAGCGAGAGCTGCCCGCTCGGTGTCACCGGTCAGTCGGCGACGGTGATCGTGACGCTGGCGATGACGACGTCCTCACGGGGACGATCGCTGCGGTCGGTCTCGACCTTCTGCATCGCGTCGAGTACCTCGAGGCCCTTCACGATCTGCCCGAAGTGGTTGTACTGCGGGGGCAGACCGACGCCGCTGGCGCCGCTGATGAGAAAGAACTGGCTGCCGTTGGTGTCTGGCCCGGCGTTCGCCATGGCAACCGAACCGATCTGGTACTTCTGCTTCACCGTCTCGTCCTGGAAGCGGTAGCCAGGGCCACCGCGGCCGGTACCGGTGGGGTCGCCGCCCTGGCACATGAAGCCGTTGATGATCCGGTGGAACACGACACCGTCGTAGTAGTGGTGCGCGGCGAGGAACACGAAGTTGTTCACGGACTTCGGCGCGTTGATCGCGTCGAGGGCGATCACGATGGTGCCGAGCGAGGTCTCCATGGTGGCCGAATACCGCTTCGAGGTGTCGATACCCATCTCGGGCGACTCCTTGAACTGCTGCTGCACGGGCGCGGAACCATCGAGGGCGGGGAACGGGGTAGCCATGCCCCCGAGGCTATCCAAGCGACGTTCTGGTCGCGATCTCGTACGGCTTCCGTACGGAATCGCGACCAGAAGACCGGCGAGGACGGGGCGGGTCAGCCGGCTTGGCGGGCCTGGTAGTCGGCCAGCAACTGGTTGGCCTGGGTAGCGGCATCGGAGAGGGCCGCCGCCGGATCGCCGCCGTTCAATGCGGTGGCCATCGCCCGGGAGGTGAGCACGCGCACCTCGCGCTGGGGTCCGAGGAGCGGGCCGACTGCCGTTGGTTCGTCGGGCGTAGCGACCAACGCGTCGAAGGCGACACGGAAGCGTGGATCGGCGGCGTACGTGGCCTGCAGGGGATCGAGGTCGACGGCGTCGTCGCGCATCGGCACGTACCCCGTGGCCGACGACCACGCCGATTGCGTCTCGGCACTGACGAGGTACTGGATGAAGTCCCACGCCGCCGCAGCCTTCTCGTCACCCTTGTCGGCGGGGATCCACAGCGATGCGCCACCGACCAGCACGGTCGGCGATGCGTTCGGCCCGGGCATCGGCGCAACGCCGAGATCCTCGACGGCGATCAGCGGTGCGATGCCCGCGGCGATCGCCGACAAGACGGTGCCGAGGCCCGCCGAGGTGGCGATCGTCATGGCGCCCGGCTCGTTCACGTCGGCGAGCTTCAAGAACGTGTCCTGGCCACTGGCGTTGTCGCCGACGTTGAAGAAGGAGCCGTTCTGCACACCCTGCTGGAGGAAGGTCATGATGTCGACACCGGTCTGGTTGTCGAACAGCACCTTGGTGGCCGGGGCGAGGCGGCCGTTGTCGTTGTCGGCGTAGAACTCGCCCGCCTTGGCGAACCACTGCTCGATGAACCAGCCGCCGCCGGAGTCGAAGCTGGTGTCGAGCACGAGGCCGTACTTCGCTGCACCGGACTCGACGATCTGCTTCGACACGGCAGCGAGTTCGTCGAGCGTGGTCGGCGGCTTGTTCGGGTCGAGGCCGGCCGCAGCGAAGACCTTCTTGTTGTAGTAGAGGACCGGGTTGCTGACGTTGAACGGCATCGCCCACTGCACGCCACCAGTCGCATACGCGTTCACGGCCGACGACAGGAGCGCCGAGGTGTCGTACCCGGCGTCGGTGCTGCACGCCTCGACCGGGATGAACGAGTTGGTGTCGCGGAACGACTGGACCGCGTACTCGGGTGCCTGGACGAGGTCGGGGCGGCTGTCCTGGCTCGATTGCAGGTACTTGTCGATCACCGGCTCGTAGCCACCCTGGTTCTGCAGCGTGACCGTCACCTTCGACTGCGACGAGTTGTACTGGTCGGTCAGGCGGGTGAGTTCTTTCTCGAGGTCGGCGGTCATGCCATGCCAGAACGTGATCTCGACCGGCCCGGCGGCGGTGTCGAGCGCACCCGTGTTGCACGTGGGCAGGTCGGCGAGCGCGTCGGCCACCGTGGTGGACGGCGCTGCCGTCGTGGCGGTGGTGCCAGCAGTGGTGCCGGCGGTGGTGTCGCCCGGCGCGGCGGTGACGGCAGGGGCGACGGTGGTGTTCCCGGCGTTGCTCAGAGAACCGCCATCGCCGCTGCACGCTGCGATCACGAGGGAGGCACCGACGGCGACCAGCGCGACACGCCGGCGCGTGGCGCGTGATGACGCGGCGGTCACCCCTTCACCGCGCCTGCGGTGAGACCACGGACGAGCTGGCGCTGGAAGGCGACCAGGACGAGGGCGATCGGCAGTGCCGCGATGATCGTGCCCGCGATCGGCACGTTGAACCGCTCGATGTCGGGCACGGAGGAGTTGAGCAGGCGAAGTCCGGTTTGCACGGTGTTCATGTCCTCTTGTGTGGTGATGAGATTGGGCCACAGGTACTGGTTCCAGCTCGACAGGAACGAAAACAGCGCCAGCGCCCCGAGCGTAGGACGCACGAGTGGCAGCGCAACTTCACGCAGGAACCCGAGGTGGCCGAGGCCGTCCATCTCGGCAGCCTCGCGCAGCTCCTTCGGGATCTGCAGGAAGACCTGTCGCATGAGGAAGGTGCCGAACGCCGTGGCGAGGAACGGCACGGCGAGGCCCTGGTACGTGTTGAGCCAACCGAGCGAATCGACGGTGCGGCGATTGACGACCAACGTGGTCTCGAGCGGCACGAGCAGCGTCGACAGGAACACAGCGAACCAGAACGTCTTCAGCGGGAACCGCAGGAAGGCGAACGCATACGCGGCCAGCACCGACGTCACCAACTGCGTCGTGGTGATGACGATCGCGACGACGGTGGAGTTGAGGAGGTACCGCCCGAGGCGTCCCTCGGTCCACGCGTCGCGGAGCACCGACAGCGTCAGGTGCTCGGGCACGAACGGTCGGTCGAGCACCTTGCCACCGGGCTTCAACGCGGCGATCACGGTGGTGTACACGGGCAGCAACACGAGCGCCGCAACGAACGCGAGCAGCAGATATCGCAGCACTGTCGGCCAACCCCGCCGCACGGTGTCGATGCCGATGGCCGTGTCGGACGGACGCCGGCGAGCCTGTGCCGACGGGTCGGCGACGATCATCTCAGCTGCCATAGTGCACCCGCCTCCCGAGGCCGCGCAGCTGCAGGCCCGACACGATCAGGAGCACGACGAACAGCAGCACGGCGACCGACGACTGCAGACCGGCGTCGCTCTTGGTGATCGAGCTGCTGCCGTAGATGAGGTACGTCAGCGTGGTGGTGCTGTCCTGTGGCGACGGTCCGCCGTTGGTGAGGAGGTCGATCTCGCCGTATGCCTGGAACGCACGGCTGGTCAGGACGACCGCAACGAAGATGAGCGTGGGCGACAGCATCGGCACCGTCACGTTGGTGAACCTGCGCCAGGGACCGGCACCATCGACGTATGCACTCTCCTGGAGCTCACGAGGGATGCCCTGCAGCCCGGCGGTGACGACGATGAACGTGAAGCCCAGGTTCGCCCACACGCTCGACACCGCCACGCTGGTGAGTGCCGTTCCGGGGTCGTTCAGCAGGCCCGGGCTCTTCAGCACCGGGAACAGGCTGTTCAACCAGCCGATGTTCGCGAGGACGCCGCGCGATGGCTGCAACAGGAAGAGCCACATCAGCGAGGCGACCGCGACCGACGTCGCGACCGTGCTCGAAAAGACGGTGCGGAAGAACCGGAACCCGCGCAGCTGACGGTCGGCGAGCACGGCGAGCCCCAGACCGAGTGCCACACCGACGGGCACCGTGAGCAGAGCGAACTTCACCGTGACCCACAGCGCGTGCTGGAACTCACGGCTCTGCGCGACGTCGAGGTACTGGCGCCAGCCGTTGGTGCGATAGCAGTTCGCCAGGGCGTCGCAGCGCTGGCGTCCGAGCCAGATGGCACGCACCAGCGGGTAGATCACAAAGGTGACGAGCACGATGACCGACGGGGCGAGCATCGCGAACGCGAGCGACCACTCGCGCAGCCGTCGATTCACGCCTCGATCCTCCGACCGGTGGCCGCGTCGAAGCGGTGGCGGTGAGCAAGCGGCACGTCGAGGCCGACATCAGCGCCCACCGACGGGGCGGCCTCGTCGGCCGGGGTGCGCAGGACGACGGGCGTCTCACCGATGCGACAGTGGACGAGCGTCTCGTGGCCGAGGTGCTCGACCAGCGTGACGTGCGCACGGACCGACGAGTTTTCGTCGAGGTGCAGGTGCTCGGGGCGGACACCGACCAGTACGTCTCCGGGCTCGACCAGCCCGGCGGGCAGGATGTTCATCGGCGGTGTGCCGATGAACTGGGCGACGAACACCGACGCCGGCATGGCGTACACCTCGCTCGGAGTACCGACCTGTTCGATGCGGCCACGGCTCATGACCGCCACGTGCGAGCCCATCGTCATCGCCTCGACCTGATCGTGCGTGACGTAGAGAAAGGTCGATTCGAGCCGCCGGTGCAGGGCCACCAGTTCGGCGCGCGTCTCGCCGCGCAGCTTGGCATCGAGGTTCGACAACGGCTCGTCCATGCAGAACACGGCAGGCTGGCGCACGATCGCACGGGCGAGGGCCACCCGTTGGCGCTGGCCGCCGCTGAGCTGGCCCGGCTTGCGCCCGAGGTACTCGGTGAGGCCGAGCGCCTCGGCTGCGTGTTCGGCCTGCGCAGCGCGCGTGGCCTTGTCGACCTTGCGGACCTTGAGCGGGAACTCGATGTTCGCCCGCACCGTCTTGTGCGGGTACAGGGCGTAGCTCTGGAACACCATCGCGACGTCGCGGCGCTTGGGTTCGATGTCGTTCACCCGAGTGTCGCCGATGAAGACATCGCCCGCTGTCGGCATCTCGAGGCCGGCGACGACGCGCAACAGGGTGCTCTTCCCGCAGCCTGACGGCCCGAGCAGGATCATGAAGTCGTGGTCGGCGACCTCGAGGCTCACGTCGTCGACGGCAGTGACGCCGTCGAAGATCTTGGTGATGCTGTCGAGTCGGACCATGGCCACGTCGCGAACAGTAGGGCACCGCGCTCCGCGGGGAGCGCTCCCCCGGATGAACGAGCGTCATCATCGCGCCCGGCACCGAGATCGACCTTTGGCGTCTCGAGGATCTCGCGGCTGCTCGCTAGCCTCGGCGCCATGTCCGAGACCGAGTCTGCGCACGACACCCCTCAGCCGGCGGCGCCGATCGACCTCGACGGCATCGAGCGCGACCTGGCTTCGGTCGAGACCGCGCTGCAGCGGCTCGATGCCGGTACCTACTGGACCGACGAGATCACCGGAGAACTACTCCCCGACGAGCTGCTCGCCGTCGACCCCACCGCACGGCGCGCCGCCACCGCCTGATGGCATCCGGCCGGCGCCCGGGGGCCCTGGCCGACCTGCGCGTCAGAGCCGCGCGCACCCTGCGCGTGTGGCGCCTGACCGGCCGCAACGCTGTTCGTTTCGTGGTCCACCGAGTTCGCCGACGCGCCACGCCCCAGGCTCGGCGCGGCAAGCTCGACGACGCCTTCACCATCCGCACCGCCGATGACGTGGCCCGCGAGCTCGGCAACATGAAGGGCGCTCTGATGAAGGCGGGCCAGATGATCAGCGTGGTCGTCGAGGCGCTTCCGGAGGCCGCCCAGCAATCGCTCTCGTCGCTCTACGCGGACTCACCTCCGATGACCGCCGAGCTGGCCGCGTCGGTGGTCGCCGACGCCTTCGGGCGTCCACCCGAGTCGGTGTTCCTCGACTGGTCGCCCACCCCAGTCGCTGCAGCCAGCATCGGCCAGGTGCACCGAGCGGTCACACGCGACGGTCGTGAGGTGGCGGTGAAGGTGCAGTACCCGGGCGTGGCCGGAGCGATCGAGGCCGATCTGTCCAACGCCGACCTGCTGTACCGGATGCTCGGCGCATTCACGCTGAAGGGCCTCGACACCCGCGCCCTCGTCGACGAACTGCGGCTGCGGATGCGCAACGAGCTCGACTACCGCATCGAGGCGGCGAACGTCCACGAGTTCCGACACGCCTTCGCGGGTCACCCGTTCGTCTCGCTCCCCGACGTGTTCGACGACCTCAGCCGCACCACCGTCATCACCACCGAGTGGGTCGACGGGCTGTCGTGGAACGAGTTCGTCGCCACGGCCACGCCGGCCGCCCGGGCACGTGCCGGCGAGAGCATCTGGCGCTTCGCCCAGCACGCAATCCTGCGCCTCGGTGTCTTCAACGGCGACCCCCACCCGGGCAACTACCGCTTCAGCCCGCACGGGGACGTGACGTTCCTCGACTTCGGGATGGTGAAGCGCTGGCAGCCCGGCGAGTGGGAGCTGCTCGCACCCAGCATGGACGCGATCATCGTGCGACGCGACCCCGACGAGCTGGTCAGCACGATGGAGGCATCGGGGTTCCTACGGGCCGGACACGGGCTGGCGGCACAGGAGGTGTACGACTACGTCAGCAGCCCATACCTGCCGTACCTCACCGACTCGTTCACGTTCGACCGCACCTTCATGCGTGAACTGGTGCAGCGACTCATCGATGTCAACGGCCCCCACGCCCGGGTCATCGCGCAGGTCGACATGCCCACCTCGTTCGTCGTGCTCCAGCGAGTGGTCATGGGCATCAGCGCGCTGCTCGGCAAGCTCGAACTGACTGCGCCCTGGCGAGCGATGCTCCTCGAATATCGCATCGACGCACCACCGGCGTCACCGCTCGGCGTCGAAGAGGCCGCCTGGCGAACCGGCCGCCTGCGCTGACGCAGCGGTCGCCGACGGCGTTATGGTTGGCAACGTACAACCGTCGTTCCTTGGGGGAATCGTGGCCGATCCGTACAAGCCCAGAGCACCGTTCGCCCCGTGGGATCGACGCGAGCTCCCGGGCGCCTTCGACGTCGAGGAATCGGCCCGTCGAGTCGGCAACTACAAGTGGGCCGAGATGAAGTTGTTCGAGGCACTCGGCGGATGGGTCGCCACGGTGCCCGAGCTCGACGTGAAGATGCGACTCGGCACGCACTGCTACAAGCACGCGTGGCACGCCGAGCTGTGGCACAAGCGCCTGCCCGAGCTCCGCGAGATGAACCCCGACCGGCTCACCCAGCCGGCCAACGACGCGATGGTCCGCTTCGTCGAGGCGCTCACCGAGCCGGAAGCTCCCGATCAGACGATCGAGAAGCTCGTCGGCGTCTACCGCGTGTTCATCCCGCACTTCATCGCCGCGTACACGTTCCACAAGAACAACACGAGCCAGATCACCGACGCCCCCACCATCCGCTCGCTGGGATTCATCCTGCAGGACGAGTTCGACGACTGGCGCGACGGCGAGATGCTGATCCAGTCGCTCATCGAGACACCCGACGAGGTCGACCGTGCCGCCGCACACCAGGCGCGGCTCGAGAAGATCATGCTCGAGGCGGGCGGCATCGCCGGACCCGGCTCCATCGGCATGCCGAGTACCCGAACCCAGGCCGCCACGGCAGCCGCAGGACGCAACGGAGGTGCATCATGAGGAAGTTCTTCCCCGTCGAGGAACTGGCCCGCGACGAGCGGTTCAACCAGGTCACCATGCAGCAGCGCATGCAGGACCCTCGCAGCGCGCTGGGCAAGGACGGCCCAGCCACGAAGTCGAACCGACTGGTGCCGAGCCGACCCGACGCCAGCACCGCGGCGCGTGCACTGATGCACGGCATCTTCGTTGGCGAGATCCAGGCGCTCGAGGGTGCCGGTCGCACCTGCCACGACTTCCGCACCGCCGGCGACTCGGCGCGGCGCGCCCAGGACGACGCCGCCGGCAGCGACGGTACCGACGCCGTGCCGTTCGCCCTGAAGCTCGACATGGCTCGCCAGGCCTGGGACGAGGCCCGCCACGTCGAGATCAGCGTGAAGCTCAGCGACTGGATGGGTGGCGAGATCGGCGAGTACGCCGAGAACACCGTGCTGTTCCAGGCCGCGTGCAGTACCGACCCGATCCTGCGCCTCGCCGGCGTGAACCGTGCGCTCGAGGGCCTCGCCATCGACGTCTTCACCACGATGAAGGAGTTCGGTGATCTGGCCGGCGACCCGTACCTCGAGTTCTGCGAGGACTGGATGCTCGCCGACGAGGTGACCCACGTGAAGATGGGCTCCGACTGGCT
>JBBDMO010000163.1:0-10597 GCA_040878255.1 Ilumatobacteraceae bacterium | reverse complement strand
TCACTCACCACGACGATGACGGCCGCAACGATGACGCTCTTGGGAGCCACGCAGTTCTCACAGACACCACCAGGGTCAGCTTTCGTCCGGTTCCATGCAGTTCATTCGATCCCAATAGGCAGCGCTCTCTCTTGCCGAGCGCCCGAGGAAGTCGTCGCGATCGTCATGGGTTTGTTGCTCTATCGCGGCAGGCGACATCAATCCTGACTGAGTGACGAGCCAACCGCGAGCGGCAAGCTGACGAAGATCAACACGGCCGTCCGTTATCAAATCGTTCGGGCATCCAGCGTCGCGTAAAAACTGCTCATCGCGTGGGCCCAGTTCCAGCCAAACCGGTCGCGTCACTGGAATCGACATTGCTTATCGGAAGAGGAGCATGCGAAGTATGGCGTCCACCCCGAGACTCCCCCAGGCGAGCCTAGGTATGTGCCGTAAAAGGTGGTGTTGAATCGAGCCGTTTGTCCTCCCATGCTTCGACTGAACCGATACATCTTCTCGCTGTAGGTCGGACTGACTCCGAGGTTGGCCGATGACCCGCACGCATTCCGAACGCCGCCAGAGCAATAGGTCGATAGCGACACGGACGTCCAGCTGGCGTTCCGGCCGGCGACCTTTGATAACCATCGCGTCGTCGTATAACCGAGATCGGCGGTCGTGTACGAATACATCCGCGACTCCAGAACACACGTGCCTTTCGAGTTGCACCTGTAGCCGTCGAGCTGCTGAATGCCGGAGAAGGTAGGCGACCCTGGACTCGTCGCGGCTGAAACACCAGTTCCTCGGAACTCGGGACGGATCGATGGTGGCTCATACGCGGCCGACAGCTCATCCGCACGGACGCCAGCCCCGCGCACCGAGCGCTCGAGGGCCACGAGTAGGCGCGCTTGTCCAACGTCGAAGGTGGCGGTCGAGGGATTCATGTTGCTGAGCGATCGCTCCACTCGGGGAAGGAACTGCGGGGCGTTGTACACAAGCCTGACCAAAGCGTCGCCGATGCTCTCTCCACGCGCAACCACCAAACCAAACTCGCCGACAGCCAGCGTGTCCCCACCTGCCGTGGCGGCAACAGCTGCTGCGCTTGTCGTGACCGATGAAACGGGGCGAGCAGCCGTGGCCACGCCGACCACCACCGACGACGCCAACATCACTGCCGCCAACGTTGAACCCAACACCCGGCCACCGCGCATCCCACACCCCCATCTCGAGAACCGACCCCGCCCAGTGTGTGTGTGTGTGGATTTGTCAAGCAATTCTCGGCTTCAGCCTCGGCGGCACTTCAGCATGCGTCCGACGACGTGACACAGTTGGACCTCAGCTGGTCATGCCGCCGAGGCCGACGAGGCCTCGGGCGAGCTCGATCTCGCCCATGTGGCGCAGACCGTGCTGGTAGATCCAGCACGTGGAGCAGCGAGAACGAGAGCTGCTCGGGTCACACTCATGGCGCGACTCGCCCGACTGATGGTGTCACTGGCCTCCGCGTGAGCGTGCCGGTGCGAACCGGATCAACCAGGCGATCGTTCCCAGGAGAGCGAACATGGTCACCGAGGCGAGGTGCTCATCGCGTTTGTCGCTCGGCCAGAACAACGCAATCACGTTGAGGGCGGCCACGAGGCCGCACACCACACCGACTGCGACGGCGCTTTGCCTCGTTCTGATCGGTATCGAATCTCGGTCGGACGCCACGGCGGTGCTCCTCATCAACGTGGCGTGCGGAAGGCTAGGGCCAACCCAGGTCTTTGTCGATGACGAAGCCCTTCCATTCCAATCTCGGAGGTCGAGGAACGCGTAGAGCAGCCCGGCAACCTCCGTGGCCGCGCCTGCGGGCAACCCGCAGACGAATCCGGTGATTACACCTGCCGAGCAGATGGCCGCAGTGGCCGCAGTGGCCCCCGATGTCGCCCCAAAGGCGCCGATGATCTTGTTGATCTTGCTTGCGCCCGCGCCCGACACCTTCCATTGCACACCCCACATCGGGTTCCGCCCGCAACGGAGCCGCAAGGCGCGGCGGAGTCACTGCCTGCGATCGGGGCCTGAACCCTTCAGATCGTTCTTCTCCCGAACACGTTCCCGCAACTTCATGATGAGCAGACTCTCAGCCCCCGGCGCCGGCGGGGGGGGGTGCGCCGCCATGCGGCTATGGGCACACCGATGATGACAACGGCGACAACCACGGCGACGATGATGTTCTCGAGTGTCATGCAGATCTCACAGACATGTACTGATGACGAGGTCGATCCCCAAGACAGTTGCAGCCACCGCGAGGATCTTCTCCTTTGTGAACAAACCTCCGACTAGCAAGGACACCAACTCGCTGACCGAGCCCACCCGGAGTACCTGCACCAGTTTGGTCGCGCGAACGCGTAGGTGGCCAACACGGCGGCGCATTTCGTCAGCTTCCACGCCCTCTGTGCCCAGCAGGACCAGCACGGGTCTGCGACGACGGGGTAGGTCGCACCGTAATGCTTCACGGACTGGATCAAGGTCGTCCCATCGATTCGATACGAGGTCCGAACCGAGGCGCCGTTGGAGTCATACGCCCATGGTGCTGCGATAGACATGATCACGCGCCCCTCCGCCGATACCACTGCGGCTCCTCCATCCTGCGCGGGAACGAGAACCGCGTCGTCAGGCAGCGTCATGGGGAACCGGAACTCGGTCGGCGCCTGCGCACCATCGATCACGACCAACGCCCGCATCCCACCGTCCGGTGTCGGCTGTGCCGCCACGGCGACATCCGGCAACGCGTCGGCATACACAACCTGACCGGACCCCTGGCGCACACCGTCATCCGCGTTCGCGGCGCCGGGCAGACCGATCTCGATCGACGCGCCATCCGCGCTGGTGAACGACAACCCATCAGTTGGGTCCTTCGGCAACTCGACGACCGAACCAGCCGCCGCAGCAGTGAACCCGTCCAGCGTCACGGTGGTCGACGCCGAGGGGCCGGTCACGGCCGCGACATCGGCCAACGCTGCAGCAGCCTCACCGACCGTCACCGTGTCATCCGCACAGACCGGTGCAGCAGCGGCCTGGCCGACCACCACCGACGACACCACCATCACCGCCACCATCATTGACCCGAGCACCCGACCAGCACGCATCCCGCACCCCCATGTTGAGAACCGACCCCGCCCAATGTGTGTGTGTGAATTGTCAAGTCCTGCTCGGCTTGGCGGCGCCAACTTCGGCACCGCAGCGGGACTGAGGCCCGGCGACGTGCCGAAGTTCGTGGGGGGTGGGGTGTTAGCTGGTCATGCCGCCGAGGCCGACGAAGGCGCGGGCGAGCTCGATCTCGCCCATGTGGCGCAGGCCGTGCTGGTAGATCCAGCACTCGAAGCCGTCGAGCACGGTGATGCCCTCGGGGCCGGCCACCCGGGCGCTGTAGGTCGACGCGATCTGCGGCGGGAACGGGTGGGGGATCACCACACGGCGCAGGTCGGCCGGGTCGAGCTGGGCGAGATGTGCGTGGGTGCGGTCGAACACCGCGTCCTGGTACTCGGTGAACGCACCCAGGTCGCCCATCCGCTGCAGCACCATCTCGTCGACCGTGCGGTGCTTGCCGTGGTCGTTCACGCTCATGCCCACACGCGCCTGCCACTCGTCGTTCCACAGCGGTGCCTGACCACTGAGCAACATGAACGACGCATCGTGCATGTTCAGGTAGTGGAACAACGAGAACGCGATCGGCAGCACGCCGTCACGCTCCACATGGTTCACGTGCGACTCGTCCATCGTGGTGACGGCCTGCGTATAGAGCGAATGCAACGCGCGCATGCGCCGCTGCAGCGAGTCGAGCACGAGATCATCGGTTGCGGTCATGGTCACTCCCGTGCCAGTTCGGTGGCGGCGATCGCGGCCACGTCGGATGCGGTCTGCTTGCTGCGGATGTCGAACGTGACCGAGTGGATCGTGCCCGTGAACGGGAACGGCGCCTCGTAATCGGACACCACGGGTGACAGCGTGTCGCGGCCGATGTCGGTACCGGTGGAACCGAGCATGCGGATGAGTTGCGGCACCGTCGCCGACGCCAGATCGGTGCCGTCGACCGCCACCACGATGTCGCCCGACTTGCCGGTGCGATCGAAGCGGGCCACGAGCTGGTGTCGACCTGCCGACAACGTCACCGGCGCCGAGGCGCGGGTGTGGGTGCCCAGCGCGTTGTAGTCGAAGTGCAGCACGCCGTCCTGCAGGAAGAAGCTGTGCCCCACGTTGTGGCTGCCACGCGCATACAGCACGCCCTCGGCAGCATCGCCCACGGTGACGTCCGCAGTGATGGTCCACGCCCGCGCACCGAGCGACGGCGACGCGTCGGCCGGGATGTGCGACAGCGGCGGCACGTACACGTAGTTCGGTCGGGCGTGCACGGTGCCCGGCCGGGCAGGCCCGCCGAACAGCTCGATGGTGCGGTCGTCGAGCGGCAGCACGCCCTTGTCACCTGCCTCGGTCCACCACAGCTCGACCATCTCCTGCAGCCTCTGCGGGTGCTCGGCGGCCAGGTCGTGGCACTCCGAGAAGTCCTCGTCGAGGTGGAACAGGCCCCACACGTCGTTCTCGAACGGCGCGCCCGGCTCGTGATAGGTGGTGGCTTTCCAACCATCGGCCCAGATGCCGCGGTGGCCCATCTGCTCGAAGTACTGCACCCGGCGCGGCGCCGGAGCATCGCCGTCGTGCAGGGTGGGCACGATGCTGCGGCCATGCATCGGGATCTGCTCGTGGCCGTTGAACGACGACGGTGCCTGCAGCCCCACGATGTCGAGCAGCGTGGGCGTGATGTCGACCGCATGCAGGAACTGGCGCCGGATCTCACCGTTCGCCGACGCGTCGATGCCGGCGGGCCAGTGGACCACCAGCGGGTCGCGCACGCCGCCGCCGTAGGTGTTCTGCTTGTACCAGCGCAGCGGCGAGTTGCCCGCCTGCGCCCAACCCCACGGGTAGTTGCTGTGCGAGTGCGGGCCACCGATGTCGTCGAGCCGGTTCGCCGCAAGCTGATCGACGTCCTCCCACATCCCGTTGAAGAACGAGAACTCGTCCATCACGCCGAACGGGCCGCCCTCGCGGCTGGCACCGTTGTCGCTCATCACCATCAGCACCGTGTCGTCGAGCAACCCGCGCTCGGTGAGGTAGTCGGTGAGCCGGCCGATCTGGTCATCGGTGTGGTGCAGCATGGCGGCGAACGCCTCCATCAACCGGCACGAGAACGCCTGCTGGTTCGGCGTGAGGTCGACCCAGCGCGGCACACCCGGGTTCAGCGGCGCCTGCGTCGTGCCCGGCGGCACGATGCCCATCTCCTGCTGGCGTGCGAACCACCGGTCGCGCCACACCTCGTAGCCCTCGTCGAACGCGCCGCGGTACATGTCGCGATACGACTGCGGCGACTGGTGCGGTGCATGCATTGCGCCGAAGGCCATGTAGAGGAACAACGGCCGATCGGGCCGCACCGACACGAGGTCGTTGATGTACGCGATCGACTGGTCGACGATGTCTTCGCTGACGTGGTAGCCGTCGTCGAGACCACCCGGCGGGTCGATGTGGGTGTTGTCGCGCGTCAGTTCAGGGAAGAACTGATCGGTCTCACCCTGCAGGAAGCCGTAGAACTTGTCGAAGCCCTTCTGCAGCGGCCAGTTGTGATGCGGGCCCGCAGCCGAGCACTCCTCCATCGGCGCCATGTGCCACTTGCCCGTGGCGAACGTGGCGTAGCCGTGGCTGCGCAGCAGCTCGGCCAACGTGGCAGCACGCGGCGTGATGCCGCCGCGCATGTGCGGGAAGCCGGTGCTCCAGTTCGACACGCCGCGCATGCCGACGGTGTGGTGGTTACGGCCGGTCAGCAACGCGGCCCGCGTGGGCGAGCACAGCGCCGTCGTGTGGAAGTTCGTGTACCGCAACCCGTTCGCAGCCAGGCGGTCGACGTTCGGCGAATGCAATGTCGAGCCGTACGAACCGAAGTGCGCGAAGCCGAGGTCGTCGAGCACGATCATCACGACGTTCGACTTGCCGAGGCCCGCTGGCAGGTCGGGCCACGACGGGGTGGACTCGCGATAGGTGCGGCCGATGTGGCCGCCGAAACCGGGCTCGTGGTTGGTCATGACCAGCCACCCGAGTACGACACGAACTGGCCGGTGGCGAAACGGCTCAGGCCATCGACGAACGGCATGCAGAAGTGGGCGAACTCGTCCATCGTGCCCAAACGGCCGAGCGGCACCTGCGACTCGAGCTTGGCTCGCACCGCCGGATCGTCGGCACCCGACGCCCGCCGGAACTCGGGGAAGTCCATGTAG
Organism: Ilumatobacteraceae bacterium; assembly: GCA_040878255.1. Taxonomy (GTDB): domain Bacteria; phylum Actinomycetota; class Acidimicrobiia; order Acidimicrobiales; family Ilumatobacteraceae; genus VFMC01. The sequence goes on along the minus strand of JBBDMO010000163.1, from coordinate 4,322 downwards.
TTCGTGCCCACCGCGTTCACCTGCACGTGGTTGCGGGCCACCTCGTCGGCCACGTTGCGCACGAGGTGCGTGGCACCGGCTCGGGCCGACGAGTACAGCGGCGCACCCGGCGTGGGCCGCGCCCCGCTGGCGCTGGTGATCACCAGGATCTGGCCCTCACCCTGTTCGATCATCGGAGCCACGACCGCCTTCATGAACAGGTACGGGGCGATCATGCAACCCTCGATCACGCTGCGGTAGTCGTCGACGTTCGACTTCGTGAACCGGCCGGTGATGATCTGACCCGAGAACGCCGTGGCCGAATCGATCCGGCCGTGCGCCTCCATCGCCGCAGCGACCAACCGGTCCGACGCAGCCGGGTCGGCGAGGTCGCGCGTGCCGTCGACCACCGTCACGTGCGCGCCACCGGCGCGCAACTCGTCGACCAGTTCGGGACGAGGGTCACCGAGTACGAGGGCATGGCCACTGGCGGCCAACAGACGGGCGAGTGACGGCCCGACGTAGAAGCCGGCACCAGCGATCAGAGCGACACGAGGTTCCATGGGGTTCACCGTATGTTCTGTCACCTGCTCTGGCAATAACTCGCGGGCTCCTGCCGGTCGCTGGATGACCTCGGGAACCGAAGCAGGTGACCTAACGTCGAAAGCCGTATGAAGCTCCGCATCGTCACCTCCCTCCTCGTGCCCGCCCTCGTGCTCACGCTCGCCGCCTGCGGCGACGACACCGTCGACACAGCCGACACCGCGGCCGCAGGGTCCGACGTCGGGGCGGCGATCGAAGGCCGGACGTACATCTCGCAGTCGGCCACCGGCTTCACCCTCGTCGACGGCAGCGACGTGCGGCTCACCTTCGAAGGGGGCAAACTCGCCGCCGGCGCCGGCTGCAACATGATGAACGGCAGCTACACCATCGCCGACGGCATCCTCACCGTCGGCGCCATGATGTCGACGATGATGGCCTGCGAACAGCCACTGATGGACCAGGAGACGGCCGTCAGTGCGTTCCTCACCAGCGGGCCCACCATCACCGCCGACGGCGATGCGCTCACGCTCGTCAACGCCGACATCACGATGCAGTTCCTCGACCGCAAGGTCGCCGAGCCCGACCTCCCCCTGGCCGACACCACCTGGACCGTCAGCGGCATCATCAGCGCCGACGCCGTGTCGAGCACCACCACCGGCACCGCCGCTGACGTCACCTTCACCGTCGCCGCCGACGGCACGGGCACCGCCGCCGTGAACGCCGGCTGCAACACCGGCTCGGCCGAGGTGACCGTCGGCGACGGCACCATCACCTTCGGCCCGCTGGCGCTGACCAAGAAGATGTGCGACGAGGCCGCGATGGAGCTCGAGGCAGCCGTCAGCGCCACCATGACGGGCGACGCGACCTACGAGATCGAGGCCAACTCGCTCACGATCATGAGCGGCGCAACGGGCCTCACCTTCACCGCTGGGTCGTGACCGCGCAGACCGTGTCTAGGCTCGCCCCGGTGACGGACGAGCTGCCAGCGGAACACGAAGACGGTCGCCGCGCCCGGCGCGACCGAAACCGCGAAACCGTCGTCGACGCGTATCTCGCCCTCGTCCGCGAGGGCGAGATGCACCCCAGCGTCGCCGACGTCGCCGATCGGTCGGGCGTGTCGCACCGCAGCGTCTTCCGCTACTTCGCCGACAAGGACGAACTCGCCCGAGTGGCGATCGAACGTCAGCTCGCCTGGGCCAGTTCACTCGCACCTATCACCGTGTCACCTACCGCACCGCTCGACGATCGCATCGAAGCGCTCGTCGAACAGCGCGTCGCAGTGTTCGAACGGATCGGGTCGGTCGGCCGCCTGTCGCGCTCGCTGGCGACGAACCAGCCGATCATCGCCCAACAGCTCGACCGGTCGCGCCGCTTCTTTCGCAAGCAGGTGCGGGTGCTGTTCGAACGCGAGCTCGCGGCACTGGGTGACACCGACTCGGGCGACGCACTGGGGGCGATCGACGTGGTGTGCTCGTACGAGGCGTACGACCTGCTCCGCCGCGACCAGGGCATGTCGCAGGCCCGCGCCAGTCGAACGATGGCCCGCTCGGTGCGGGCGCTCCTGGCCTGACCCGATGCGCACACTCTTGGCACACCTACTGTCAATTGATACGGTCATCGCATGATCGTGCTGCGCACCCCCGACGACCGGTTCACCGACCTGCCGGACTTCCCGTTCGAGCCGCACTACGCCGAGGTCACCGCTGTGCCGGGCGACCCGACGTCGGGCACCCTGCGCGTGCACTACCTCGACGAAGGCCCCCGCGACGCAGCACCCGTGCTGCTGATGCACGGCGAGCCGTCGTGGTCGTTCCTGTACCGCCACATGATCCCGGCCCTGGTGGCCGCCGGTCACCGCGTCGTGGTCCCCGATCTCGTCGGCTTCGGCCGTAGCGACAAGCCCTCCGAGAAGAGCGACTACACCTACGCCCGGCACGTGGCCTGGATGAGCGAACTGCTCTTCGACCAACTCGACCTGACCGGCATCACCTTCTTCGGGCAGGACTGGGGCGGCCTCGTCGGCCTGCGTCTCGTCGCCCAGGCACCCGAGCGCATCACCCGGGTGTGCGTCGGCAACACCGGCCTGCCCACCGGCGACGGCAAGGCCAGCGCAGCGTTCATGGCCTGGCAGAAGTTCTCGCAGGAATCGCCGGTGTTCCCCATCGGCACGATCGTGAACGGCGGGTCGGCCACCGACCTCACCCCCGCGGTCATCGCCGCCTACGACGCCCCGTTCCCCGACGAGACCTACAAAGAAGGCGCACGCATCTTCCCGTCGCTCGTGCCCACCACGCCCGACGATCCTGCCAGCGCCGACAACACCGCAGCGTGGGCGGTGCTCGAACAGTTCACCAAGCCGTGGCTGTGCGCGTTCAGCGACAAAGACGCCGTCACCGCCGGCGGCGAAGCACCGTTCATGCGCCGCGTGCCGGGCGCACAGGGGCAGCCGCACACCACCATCGTGGGCGGTGGCCACTTCCTGCAGGAAGACGAAGGGCCGCAGCTCGCCCAGGTGCTCAACGACTTCATCGCCCGGACCACCTGATGCTCGGCAGCCTCCGCCACGAGATCCGGATCAACCGGCCCGCCGCCGACGTGTGGGCGCTCGCCGGTGACGCCGCCCGGCTGCACGAATGGTTCCCCGGCATCGTGAACTGCACGGTCGATGGCACGACCCGGGTGATCACGATGGGGTCCGGCATGCCGATGCCCGAAGAGATCCTGGTGTGCGACGACACCATCCGCCGTTTCCAATACCGGATCACGGCACCGATCTTCAAGCACCACCGCGGCACGATCGACGTGATCGACCTCGGTGACGACACCACGCTGGTCGTGTACTCCACCGAGGCCGACCCGCGCACCATGGCACTGGTCATCGCCGGCGGCACCCGCGATGCACTGATCGAACTGAAGCGCCAGATGGAAACCGACCAGATGGAAAGTCAGAGCTGATGGGCCGCAAGATCCTCTTCATCACCACCGACCAGCAGCGGTACGACACGCTGGGATGCAACGGTGGCACGCTCGCCCGCACACCGGTCATCGACGCCGTCGCCGCAGCAGGCGTGCGCTACGAGCGCGCCCACCCGCAGTCGGTGGTGTGCATGCCGTCGCGCAGCACCATGATCACCGGACAGCACCCCAGCACGCACGGCGTGTGGATGAACGGCGTGGCACTGCCCGAAACCGCACCGTCGGTGGCCGAGGTGCTCCAGCAGGCCGGCTACCGCACCGCCATCATCGGCAAGCCGCACTTCGAGCCGTTCCTCGACCCGTTCGCCAAGTTCGCCGAGAACAGCTTCGCCCGTAACGGCACCTTCGGCCCACACCGCGGCTTCGAGCACTTCGAATCGGCGACCCACGGCGCCGCCGGGCCACTGCACTACGCGCGCTGGCTGGCGAGCGAGCACCCCGAGGCAGTCGGCATGTTCTACCCCGTGCTCGACGGAGCGCTCGAGGTGAACGCGATGGGCGGCGGCGACACCGGCGCACCCCAGGCGTGGGCCAACGCGATCCCCCGCGACTGGTACCACACCGACTGGGTGGCCGACCGCACGATCAGCTGGCTCGACGGCCTCGGCGCCGACGACGACTGGTTCTGCTGGATGAGCTTCCCCGACCCGCACCACCCGTGGGACCCGCCGCAGTCGGAACTCCACCGCCACCCCTGGCGCGACACGCCGCTGCCGGATTTCTATCCGGGCTCGAAGGCAAGGATCGAGGAAGTGTTGGCCGGCAAGCCGCAACACTGGATGGAATGGTACACCGGCGAGCGCGTCACCAATTTCGAAGCGCCG
>JBBDMO010000162.1:0-10621 GCA_040878255.1 Ilumatobacteraceae bacterium | reverse complement strand
ACCATCGGGATCGTGCTGGCCGGCCAGCCCCACGCCAGGGTCACCGCCACCCCCGCGATGCCGACCACGGCCTCACCCATGCGGACCAACAGCGTGACCGGGAGCCGCGCCCGCACCGCGGCGAGCATCCCGTACGGCGTCGACGCTGCGACAGCGGCCGAGTACGCCGACCATCCGAGCGCAGCGGCCATGTCGATCTTGAACCGGCCGTTCTCGATGATGCCGCCGAAGACCGGCAGGAGCAGCACGCACAGACCGGCCACGGCGATCGTCATCACCACCAGCCAGAAGGCGCCGAAGTCGGCCCGCCTGAGCGCCACCTCACGCGAGAGGTGCCGATCGCGGGCGCCCCTGGCGAACAAGTAGCTCCCGACCCCACCCACGGCGAGGATCGCCGGGGCGACGAACACGCGGGCCGCCTCGATCTCGCCGTACACCGTGCGTCCCACGAACGCCACCGCCACCACGCGCACCGCCACCAGCATGACCGGCCGCACCGACTTCTGCAGCGCCACCCAGCGCCCGTACCCCCACACCTCGCGCCACGACCCGGGTGAACGCGGTGCCCACCACCGCTCGAACGCCGGCAGCACGGCTACGGCCGCCACGCTCGCCAGCACCTGGCCCACGGCGATGGCCCACAGGAACCAGCCGAGCGTGATCCGGGCATCCGCCAGGTGCAGCACGAGGATCAGCCCGAGTGAGCCGACCATGCCCATCGTGTCGACCACGACGATCGACCAGAACCGCAGCGACGCCATCAGGACCCGGCGCAGGATCTCCTCGATGACGAAGGCGACCGTGGCGATGCCGAACACGAGCGCGTCCGCGGCGCCACCGGGGCCCCACGCGCCGACGATGAGCGCACCGACGACACCGACCACGACGACGATCACCGCCAACGACCGCTGCAACCCGGCCCGCACACGCGGGTCGGCGCGATCGAGCACGGTCAACGAGTCGCCGACGTACCCCGTCGCGATGGCGGTGGCCACCACGATCAGGGCGTACATCACCGAGAAGGTGGCGAGCCCGGCCGTGCCGAGGATGCGCGCCACCAGGATCTGCAGCAGCACGCTCCCGATCGCCTGCGAGAACGGGGCGGCCACCGCGCCGGCGACATCGATCTGCTGAGGCTTCAGCCGCATCACACCGTCCCCTCCGCAGCAGCGAGGGCCTCGACGTGGTCCATCGCGTCACCGCACACGAGCACCCACACGCCCGACAGGAACAGCACCATCGCCGGGGCACCGAGGCCCGCCCCGAGGTCCTGCGACACCAGCCCGTTGACGAGCAGACAGACGATGACGCCGCTGAGGGTGATCGAGTCGAACGTAAGTGGCGAGGCGCCCGCGTGCAGCTTCGCCCTCCGACGCAGGCGGTGGATCCGGGCGATGACGAGCGCGAAGAGACCGACCCACCAGAACATGCCCACGAGGCCCGTGTCGACCAGGACGTTGAAGTAGGCGTTGTGGGCACCACCGAGGCCGGTCTCGTCGAGGAACACGGTGCGTGTCGCCGTGAACCCCTCGCCGTGCAGCGGCCTGCGGCTGAAGATGTCCCACGCCATCGACCACAATTGGGTGCGGTTGTTCAACGTCGCGAGGTTCGCCGTGTCACCGTCTCGCATCGCGTAGCGCACCAGGACGCCACCCATCGTCATCACGATCACACCGCCGGCCAGCAGGCCGGCGATGACCAGGTCTCGCTTGCCGCGTGCACGAGCCCACAGGAACGCCATCACGAACACGCCGGCCAGGCCACCAGCGACTGCACCCCGCGTCTTGTTCGCCACCAGCGCGAGCACCACGACCACCAGCAACGCGCCGTACACCCAGCGGCGCCACGGGAGGCGCGCCGCGCTGTGCGTGATCCACATGCCGAACAGCAGGACCCCGACGATGCTCAGTTCCTCGCCCGCCACACCGCTGTGGACGTAGAGCCACGTGAAGCGGCCCTGCTGCGACAGCGGCTGCGGCGCCACGAACGCCAACCCGATCGCGACCGACACCACGGCCACCACGATCAGGCCGTGGAGGAACCGGCGCACCATCGCGACGTCACCGTCCGCGTCGAACTGCAGGACGGCCAACAGCACCACCGCCAACTCGATCCCGCGCACCAACGCCAGGAGGAAGGTGGGGGCGTACAGCACGCTCACGATGACCGTGAGGCAGTACCCGACGATCCACACCATGATCGCGTCGTGCCGCATCGTCGTCCTGATCCGCACCACCAGGTACACGGCAACCAGCATGTAGAGCAACAGCTCGAGCAGGATGAACAGGTCGATGCTGCCGCCCGTGGTGTCCATCGGGTCGCGGCGCCGGAACTTGTACTGCGAGGCCACGATCAGGATCAACGGCAGCATCCACGTGAGCGGTGTCCGCTGCACGAGCCGCGGGCGCCACGTGGTGATCACGTCGGCCCTCGGTCGCGCCCGCCATGCGGTGTCGGTCATCTCAGCGTTCTGTTCCGTCGACCACCACACCGACGAGCGAGACGCCGAGCACATCGAGCCGCCGCCGGAGCGCGTCGAGTGTCTTGGCCGGCGACTGCGGCGGCAGCACGAGCACGATCCCGTCGGCAATGCTGACCAGCGCGGCCCCCTCGGCGCGGTCCATCATCGGTGGCGCATCGATCAGCACCACCTCGTACCGTCGACGCAGACCGGACATCACCGTCTCGGCCGATGACGATCGCAACAGGCTCGACGAATGGTCGACCGCCTGGCCGCATGACAGGAAGCTCATCGGAGGACCGTTGACCAAGGGGATCTGGCGAACGGTGGCGTCGTGCGCGGCGAGTCCCCCGAGCAGATCGGTGAACCCCACGGTGGCGAGCCCCGAGCCGAAACGCGATGACAACTTGGGTCGTCGAAGGTTGCCGTCGACCACGAGCACGCCACGACCCTCACGCGTCCACGCCTCGGCCATACCGAGGACGATCTCACTGCCACCCCATTGCTCGTCGGCCGACGTCACGACCATCACGCCCTCGGTGCCGACGCTGGCGAGGTTGGTCGCCAGCACCTCGGTGGAGGTGCCCGTGCCGTCGGAGGTGAGTTGACCGAGCAACGGCGCACCGAGGCGCGCAGCTGCAGCCTCGGGATCAGTCACCATCGGACGCCGCAGCGCAGCAAGCCAGGCGAGCGCACCGGTGACCAAGAGCGCGAAGGCAAGTCCGGCGGTGCCGTACTGCAGCATCGCCTTGACCTTCGACGACTGGGTCACCCGTGCCTGATCGATGAACTCGATGCCATCGCCGAACAGGTCGGCGCGGAGCTTCACCTGCGCCACCTGCAGGTCGAGGTCCTCGATCGAAGCCGAGGTCGCCGGCAACCCGGCGGCGGTGAGCTGCCCGACCAGGGTCGCCCGAGTCTCCTGCAGGCTGGCCACGGCGGCGTCGGCCCCCCGCTGGGCCTCGATGGAGCTGAGATCCCCGTAGACCTTCACGACGGCCGCGCAGATCTCGGATGCCCGGTCGGGGTCGTCGTCGTTGCATTGGACCCGGATGCTCGTGCCCATACCCGACACGGCGGTGACCACTTCCTCGAGCGCGTCGGCGTCGGGCTGGCCACCCAGCGTCGCCGACACGAGCGCCAAGGCATCGTCGCTCACCGCGAAGTCGGACCGCTGCCTCGTGTACGACTCGAACTCGGCGACGGGGGTGCCGGCCGTGTTGAACAGCGCCGAGCCGCGCGGGTCCGTCAGGTAGATCGCCACGTTCGCAGTTGACCCGCTCGCCATGAACGCTGCGCCAGCGGCGAGGATGCCCACGACCGCGACCACCGGCATCGTCCGTCGACGGAAGCGCCAGAAGGCTTCGACCGGACCAATCGTGGCAGTGGGGGTGGGCGCAGGCATCGCACGGTGTATCGGCACCGAAGCCGACGAACCGTAGGGATTTCGTTCGATTGCGTGGCGAGACGTCGACGACGGCCACGCAGCGTGGCGCGCGACGCCGCACGGCCCAGCCGCACCGATACAGCCATCAGAGAGGGATGCTGGCGAGCAGCGAGGGCGTCAGGCGCACGCTGTCGTGCGAGAGGCCACTACCCGCTGCGTGGAGGCGCACCCACGACGTGGCGGTGGGCGACGAGAGCACCGCGTGGATGCGGTCGAGGTCGCCGCCGACGCAGGTGAGGACCGGCACACTCGGCAACCAGACGCCGGGGGCGTCGATGACCGACTCGATCGTGCGCGCCTGGTTCGCCACGAGAACCTTGGGCACCAGGCGGTTCGCCGCCCACCGCTGCAGCTTCGGCGTCAGCGCCGACAGATCGACGCGAGGTGCCTCGTAGCGCTGCTTCGCGAAGCGGGTGGGGCGCTGGCCCCACAGGCAGCGGCCGGGATCGATGAGCCCGCTGGTGACGAGCGGCGGGCCGTCGACGTCATCGCCCACTGCGCCGACGAGGCCGTAGTACTGGTCGCGGAAGTCGACCGACACCGTGGCGATGTCGCCGAGGCACGGGCCACCCGGTTCGACCGCGTCGACTGGCGCGCCGTCGAGCAACAGCGCACCCCACGACCGATCGAGCCGGACGGCAGGGCGCTCGGCGAACGACGTCCCGAAGGTGCGGGTCACCTCGGCCTGCACCGCACCCACCTGCAGCACGAGCGCACACGTGTGCACGTGCGCGCTGAACACGCGCGTGGTCGACCACCACGCATGCACGATCGCGGCGCGCTCGGCCACACCCGTGCGGATCGGTGCCGTGTCGCGCGTGGTGAGGATCGACTGCGGCAGCACCAGCCCCACGCGGCCACCGGGTCGGGTGATCGCGACCGACAGCGCGAGGAAGTCGGCGGCAACGTCGGCGTACGGACCACCGCCGAACCGCGACGGTTCGGCGCGCAGCGTGGCCGTGGCCATCTGGCTGAGGAACGGCGGATTGCCGACCACCACATCGGCCTCGATGCCCGACCAGTCGAACGACAACGCGTCGGCCTCGATGATCTCGGCATCGGGCACTGCGGCGCGTGCCGAGGCGACGGCCCCGGGATCGATGTCGACACCGACGAGGCGCGCCCGCGGCCCGAGCGCGCGTCGTGCCGCGGCGAGGAATCGGCCGTCGCCACAGGCGGGGTCGACCACCACGACAGGACGACGCGTGCGGCCGGCTCGAGCGGTGAGCGCGACGACATGGTCGACGAGGGCCTCGGGGGTGTACCACGCGCCCAGTTGTTTGCGCCGCGAAACAGGCGGCGGAACTTGTTGCGCGGGCATCAGCCCAGCGTAGGGTTCCGGCCTGTGACCGAAGCCGCCGACCGGTACCTCAGGTTCGATCGCGACGAGTGGGCCGCACTCCGAGCCTCGACGCCGCTGACGCTGCGCGAGCACGACCTCCAAGACCTGCGCGGCATCAACGATCGCATCGACCTCGACGAGGTCGCGGCCGTGTATCTGCCGCTCACGCGACTGCTCAACCTGTACGTCGCTGCGACGCAGAACCTGCACAAGTTGTCGGCAGCGTTCCTGGGCACGCTCGCACCCAAGGTGCCGTACGTCATCGGAATCGCCGGCAGCGTGGCGGTGGGCAAGAGCACGTTCGCCCGCATCCTGCAGGCACTGCTCGCGCGTTGGCCCGACCACCCCAAGGTCGACCTCGTCACCACCGACGGCTTCCTCTACCCCAACGCGGTGCTCGCCGAGCGGGGCATCATGAACCGCAAGGGCTTCCCCGAGAGCTACGACACACGTCGCCTCATCGAGTTCCTGCGCGAACTGAAGAGCGGCGCCCCGAGCGCGACCGCGCCCGTGTACAGCCACGTCGTCTACGACATCGTGCCCGGCGACGAGGTCGTCGTGCAGCAACCCGACATCGTGATCCTCGAGGGCCTCAACGTGCTGCAGGTCGGCGACTACAACGAGTTCGTCAGCGACTACTTCGACTTCAGCATCTACGTCGATGCCGACGAGGGCGACATCGAGGAGTGGTACGTGCAGCGCTTCCTGACGCTGTGCGAGACCGTGTTCCAGGACCCCAACAGCTTCTTCACCCACTACGCGCACCTCTCGACCGCCGAGGCGACCGCCACGGCCCGCAGCATCTGGCGCGACATCAACGGCAAGAACCTCAAAGAGAACATCGAGCCCACGCGCACACGGGCGAGCCTGCTGCTCCGCAAGGGCCTCGACCATCGCGTCACCGAAGTCTCACTGCGCCGCCTCTGAGGAGCGGCCCGCTCAGCAGCCGAGCAGCTGGGGCAGATCCGCCAACGATGCCAACTCGGTGAACAGTGCGTCGTGCTCGACGTGTTCGAGGTCCCACAGCAGGTGGTACGGCACGTGGACCGCGTGTCCGCCGAGCGCCATCACCGGCAGGATGTCGCTGCGCACGCTGTTGCCGACCATGAGGAAGCGGTCGGCCGCGACACCGAAACGGCGGATGAGCCCGGCGTAGGTCTCGGGGTCCTTCTCGAGCACGATCTCGAGGTGGTCGAAGTGGTGGGCCAGTCCGCTGGTCGTGATCTTGTGCGTCTGGTGCACCAGGTCACCCTTGGTGATGAGCACGAGCTTGTAGGAGGCACCGACGCGGGCGAGCACTTCGGGCACGTGCGGCAGCAGCTTCACCGGCTCCTCGAGCTGGCCCCGGGCCATGTCGAGCAGTTCCCCGATGACGCTGGTGGGCACCGCCCCGCCGGTGATCGTGAGCGCCGCCTCGACCATCGAGATCGCGAACGACTTCACGCCGTAGCCGAAGGTGCTGAGGTTCTTGCGTTCGGTGGCGGTGAGTGCCGCGGCGACGTCGATGCCCTGGGGCGCATGCGGCGAGATCAGGTCGACGAAGCGGAGCTCGTTGGCGCGGAAACCGTCCTCGCTCTGCCACAGGGTGTCGTCGGCATCGAAGCCGATGATGTCGTAGTCGTTCATCCGTCCTGGCTCGGGGGGTGGCTCGGGGGGTGGCTCACTGCTGGCGGTGCAGCGCGTTCAGGTAGTTGTAGACGGTGATCCGGCTGACACCCATCGCATCGGCAACGTCTTCGACGGCACGCCGGAGGGTGAACGCGCCGCGCTCGTCGAGGATGCGGATCGCCTGCTGCTTCTCTTCACGGCCGAGCTGCGGGAGGCGGGTGCCGAAGTCACGCTCGACGCTCTCGATGAGGCGATCGAGTGCACCGTGCAGCGGCGCCATGCGCACCACGGCAACCTCGGCACCCTCCCACTTCAGCGGGACGTCGCCCGGCTCGCGGTCGGGCAGTGCGACCAGCTGCGCGCCGAGCGCCTCGACGATCGGCTTCACCGCGAGCACCAGGGGGTGCCGAGGCAGCTTGGTGGTCACGCCCCCACCCGACGTTCGGCCGACAGTGCGACATGGGTGGCTCCGTGGGCAAACGCAGCGGCGATGACCGCCGAGGCAACGGCGCCGGCCTCGGCCTCGGCCACGTCGCACGTGCTGCCGAAGGGCCCGAACTCGACCGTGGCACCCAGCGCCTCGGCTGCGGCAACGGCCTCGAGCACGTGGGGGCCGGGTTGACCCTCCACGAAGGGCTCGATGGTGAACTCCAACGTCAGCACACCGGCCATGGTAACCGCCGGTCCCCCGCCGCCGCCCCGGGGGGTGGGCCGTCGGCGGCGGCTGGGAACGACGCCGGGGTCAGCGCGAGCCCATCACGCGCTGCAGTTCGACCGAGCGGGTCACGCAATCGGCACCCGCTGCATCGAACGCCTGGCCGAGGCGCTGCAACGCCGTGCGGAACGTCGTGTTCCAGTCGTTCTCGAACCGGTCTCGCGCCGGGCCGACCCACGTGGTGCCGCCCAGCGCGCTGGTGACGGCACCGGTGATCGCATCGATGTTCTCGATCTGTCGCTGCAGGTTGCGCCCCAACGCCGCCAGCTGCTCGGGGTTCGCTCCGTACATGGTCATGTGCGCCTCCTGGTGTGTGTGTGACCCCGATGACAGACATCGACACACGCGATTCGGAAATCAGCAGCGGGTGATCAGAGGAGTGGAAGGAGGAGGGCGAGCGAGTCCGGCAGGAAGCGGGTGGTCGCAAGCGCAGCGCCGAGCTCGGGGAGCGAGAGCCATCGGGCCTCGACCACCTCGCCGTCGGCGAAGGTGAACGGGCCCTCGTGGACCACCCGGTAGCAGCGGCCCAGCAGGGCGACATCGTCGTCGACGTACCGCCCGACGCCACCGATGGGTTGGGGCTCGCCGTCGATCAGGCCCACCTCCTCGGCAAGCTCGCGTCGCGCTGCGCCGTCGTAGGTCTCGCCGGCCCCCACGACCCCGCCGACCGCGAGGTCCCACCAGCCCGGCCACAGGTCTTTTGCCTCGCTCCGTCGATGCACCAGGAGACGCCCATCGGGATGCCCGACGGCAATGAAGACTGCCCGGTGCATCAGGCGCTCGGCGCGCATGACGCGGCGTTGCACCGTGCGCAGCACACGATCGTGGTCGTCGATGATGTCGACGAGCTCGTCGCCCGGGCCGGTCCCTGCGTTCATCGCACGTGGTTAGCATCCGGTCATGACGACCGAGACATTGCGTGACGAAGCCCGCGACCTGCTCGCCGAGATGACGCAACTGCGGCGCACGCTCCACCAGTGGCCCGAGACCGGCAACCACCTGCCGATCACGCGCGACGCTGTGCTCGGCGCGATCGAGGGGCTGCCGCTCGATCTGACGCTCCACGAGACCACCAGCGGCGTCGCCGCGATGCTGACGGGCGGCAAGCCGGGTCCCACCATCCTGCTGCGCGGCGACATGGACGCCCTGCCGATGCCTGAGGACACGGGCCTCGAGTTCTCGTCGAAGGTCGACAACGCGATGCACGCATGTGGGCACGACACGCACACGGCAATGCTCGTGGGCGCGGCGAAGCTGCTGTCGGCGCGTGCCGCCGATCTGCCGGGCCGCGTGCTGTTCATGTTCCAGCCGGGCGAAGAGGGCCACCACGGCGCGCGGTTCATGCTCGAAGAGGGCTTGCTGAACGTGAGCCCTCACGCGGTCGACGGCAGCCCGTCACCCGTCACCGGTGCGTTCGCGATGCACATCACGTCGTCGAGCCCCGTCGGCTACGTCGCCACCCGGCCGGGGCCGTGCATGGCGTCGAGCGACACGATGATGATCCGTATCACCGGCCGCGGCGGGCACGGCAGCGAGCCGCACCGGGCGCTCGATCCCATCCCGATCGCCTGCGAGATCGTGCAGGCGCTGCAGAGCATGGTGACCCGGCGCATCGACGTGTTCGACCCCACCATCGTCACGGTGACCAAGATCGTGGCCGGCACCACCACGAACGTGATCCCCGAGTCCGCCGAGATCGTCGGCACGATCCGGGCGATCAGCGAGCGCACCCGCATGAAGGTGCACGAGGGCATCCGCCGAGTCGCCGAGGGTGTGTGCGCAGCGCACGACGCGAAGGTCGACATCGACATCCAGCTCGGCTACCCGGTCACCGTGAACGGCGGTGACTTCACCGAGTTCAGCATGGGCGTGGCACGCGACATCATCGGCGCCGACCATGTGGTCAAGCTCCCGAACCCGGTGATGGGTGCCGAGGACTTCAGCTACGTCATCGAGGAGGTGCCCGGCACGATGATGTTCATCGGTGGCACACCACTCGACCGCGACCTCGCGTCCGCAGCCCCGAACCACTCGAACCGGGTGTACTTCGAGGAGGGCGCCATGGTCGACGGCGCCGCCATCTACACCGCGGTCGCGATGCGCCACCTCGGCCTGGCCTGAAGCGAGCAGAGGGCCGCCAGGCTCACATCAGGGAGACGATCCGGTCGATGTCGGCCGGTGCACCGGCGATCATCAACAGGTCGTTGTCGAGGACACGGGTGGTCGCCTCCGCGTAGGTGAAGCCCTCGCCCGGATGCTTCACACACACGACGGTGACCCCGTGCGTGGCCCGCAGACCGAGCTCGCCCAGGGTGCGCCCGACGATCGAAGCCGGCGCGACGATCTCCGCCAGCGCGAACCCGGCGTCGAGCGACAGGTACTCGAGCATGGTGCCGGCGACGATGTGGGCGACGCGCTCGCCCATCTCGTGCTCGGGGAGGAACACACGGTGCGCGCCCACGCGGCGGAGGATGTTGGCGTGCTGGTCGCTGATCGCCTTCGCCCACACCCGGCGCACGCCGAGGTCGACGAGGGCGGCGGTCACGAGCACGCTCGACTCGACACCCGTACCGATCGCGATGATCGCCGTGTCGATCTCGCTCACGCCCAACTGCCGGAGCGCGGCGTCGTCGGTGGCGTCGGCCTGCACAACGTGGGACAGGTCACGGGAGTACGCCTGCACGAGCCTCGCGTCGGTGTCGACGGCCATCACCTCGACGCCCATCGAGGCGAGCGTGCGCGCCACCGACCCGCCGAAGCGGCCGAGCCCGACGATCAGCACAGGTCCGGTGTTGCGGTATTCGGCGATGTCGCGGGTACCAGCGGTGTCAGTCAATGATCGGTTGCTCCTTGGGATAACGGAATCGCAAGTCTCGCTCACGGAGCACGAGCGCCGCACCCAGCGTGAGCGGGCCGAGACGGCCGAGGTACATGAGCGCCACCAGGACGAGCTGTGGCGCCGGCCCGAGGGCCGCGGTGATACCGGTCGTCAGACCGACGGTGCCGAACGCCGAGGTCACCTCGAACAGCGACTGATCGATGTCGAAC
>JBBDMO010000161.1:0-10650 GCA_040878255.1 Ilumatobacteraceae bacterium | reverse complement strand
CCGGGTCGGGCGGCACGCCGTCGGGTTCGTACAGCGACCGCAGCGCCCCCATGGCCTCGCCGATCGCGGGAAACGGACCATCGGGGTCACCACCACCACCGCCGGCATGCGCGTCGGCGTCGCGATGCTCGACGACGTCTTCCCACCATCGTTCGGCGTCGTCGTAGCCGGCAGCCAGCGCCAGCTCGGCCAACGGGTCGGCGGGGCGGGGCGGGGCATCGGTGAGGGTGAGCTGTTGCTCAGCCGGCTGCGGGGCGAGCGAATGGCGGACCGGGATGTCGATGCACCGCACCGGCACACCGGCCTCGAGCGCCCACGTGAGCGCTGCCCACTCGGGGCTGAACGAGGCGAACGGGTAGAACGCCGCGCGCTCGGGCCGGTCGACGACGTAGCCGAGCAGCGCGACCGGTGGCTGCATCTCGGGATCGGCCGCCAACGCCAGCACGGTGTCGGCGTCGGCAGGCGCCTCGAGCAGGACCACGTCGGGCGGGTCTGCACGCAGCGCGGCCAACACGGCGCGCGCCGACCCCGGGCCATGGTGGCGGATCCCGAGGAGGCGGATGCGGGCGGTCATGGCGGACGGGTCAGCGGTTGGCGAGCGAGTCGAGGTACTCACGCCACACCACGGTGTCGTGGACCGGATCGCGCACGACCGATGCCTCGATACCCGTGAGGAGGTCGTCGAAGCGGACCACGCCATCGCCCAGGTGCACCGCCATGGCCATCGACTGGACGATGACCGAGATCGCCTCGGCGGTGCTCATCGTGCCCGAGGGGGTCTTGAGCTTGATCCGCCCGTCCTCGGTCTGGCCGTGGCGCAGCTCGCGGAACACGCCGACGACGCGGCGGATCTCGTCGGCCGGCGCTGCACCCGGCGGCAGCGACAGCGCGGCCCCGAGTGCGGCGACGCGTTGGGTGACGATGAGCACCTCGTCGTCGGCGGTGGCGGGGGTGGGTAGCACCACGGTGTTGAACCGGCGGCGGAGCGCGCTCGACAGCTCGTTCACGCCGCGGTCGCGGTCGTTCGCCGTGGCGATCAGGTTGAAGCCGTGGCGGGCCTGGACCTCGGCGCCGAGCTCGGGAATGGGCAGCGTCTTCTCGCTGAGCACGGTGATGAGCGCGTCCTGCACGTCGCTGGGCAGACGGGTGAGCTCTTCGATGCGCACGATCGCGCCGGTCTCCATCGCCCGGAACACCGGGGAGGGCACCAACGCCCCCGTGCTCGGGCCCTCGGCCAGCAACTTGGCGTAGTTCCAGCCGTAGCGCACGGCCTCCTCGGCGGTGCCGGCGGTGCCCTGCACGAGCAGGGTGCTGTTGCCGCTGATGGCCGCGGCGAGGTGCTCACTGACCCACGTCTTGGCGGTGCCGGGCAGGCCGAGCAGCAGCAGCGCACGGTCGGTGGCCAGGGTGGCCACGGCGGTCTCCATGAGCCGTCGTGGGCCGATGTACTTCGGCATGACGACCGTGCCGTCGGCCAGCGTGCCGCCGACGAGGTAGGTGACCACCGCCCACGGCGACAGCCGCCAGCTCTGCGGCCTCGGTCGGTCGTCGAGCTTGGCCAGTGCGACGAGCTCGTGGGCGTACTCGTCTTCGGCATGCGGGCGGATGATGTCGTCGGGCGGCAGTGCGGTCATGCGTGGTCACCAGTGCTGGAGGGAGGGACGGAAGTGGGTGCGGCGACGGATGCGGCGAATTCGCGGTGCATCTCGAGGCGGAAGTCGGCGAGGCCGACGATGTCGGCGCGGGTGCGCTCGGACGGTGCGTCGAACGGCAGCCGCGACAGCTCGACCACCAACGCGGGCAGCCACGCCGGGTCGATGGCTGCGGCGAGGATGCGCAGCTGCCCTGCAGCGGCCCATGTCGCATGGCCGTCGCCGAACAGCGAGACGATCGAGGAGACGACGGCGCCGCTGTCGGGAGGCCGCGGCAGCGGCGCGAACGCGGGTGAGTCGAGCTTGGGCACGAGGCCCTGCACCGGCACACCCAGCTCGGGGACGGCATCGGCGAGCCATGCCGCGCGACCACGGGCGAGGCGGCGAACCACCTGGTCCATCCGCGGGTTGCGGCGAGCCCGCAGCAACAGTGTGGGGAGCGACGCCCAGGGCAGCTGTACCCCAACCCCGTCGACGAGATCGAACCACTCGGGCAGCAGCACGTCGTGCTCGCCCGCGAGCATGCGCGCAAGCCGAATGCCACAGGCGGGCGGGCACGGGGGCCGGTCGTCGGGCGGGGCCAACGGGAGCACACCTTCGGGCGTGGGCAGCGGGCAGGCCCCGGCACGGCGGGCGGCGACGACGGCGATCGAGCGGTCGAGCACGGCGACCGCCGGATCAGCGGTTCGGCCCCACGCCTCCCACCCCGGTAGCGGCGGTGGCGGCAGCCGGCGGTCGGTGCCGAGCAGCGCGGTGGCCACAAGCGCCGACCACTCGTCGGCGGCTGAACCACCGAGCACCGATGCTGTGCCGACCGTCATCGGTGACCCCTGGGTGCTCCTCACAGGGCAACCACCATGCCGTCGGCCCACATGGTGAGCGGCATGACACCATCGGCGCTGTGCTCACCCATGATGGTGACCGGGCGTCCGCCGCCCACCGAGACGACCTCGGCCAGCCGCCAGAACCCCGGGGCGATGGGCACGGCGCCGGTGTGGTCGGCGAGCATCCATCGGCCGTTGCCCACCGGCACGAAGGCGGCGCTGACGAGCACGGGGTACCGCTCGAGCCATGGCTCGCGGGCCACTGCCCACCCCGCCTGCGCAACGGCATCGGCAACGGTGTGCGGAGAAGGAGGTCGGCGCGACGGCACTGCCGCGTCGTGCTGGCGGCCGACGAGCGCCCGCAACGGCGTAGCGCCCGGGTACCAGTGGAGGTCGGCATGCAGCTCGGTGCCGACGGCGTGCTCGGTGGTGACCTCGTTGCCGAAGGCACCGAAGGCGAGGACCATCGCCCAGGTGGTGGCGAGCGGCGACGACGGGTCGTCGCCCTGGGTGCACAGCCAGGTGCGCTGCACGGTGATGCGGTCTTCGCGCACGCGGCTCTCACCGGTGACCAGCCACTGCGACGTGGACGGCACCCCGGCGAGCACGTCGTCCTTGTTGGCCGTGAGCCCGGTGGCCGCGTGCACGCCGTCGGCCACGTGCTCGGGCAGCGCCGACGTGCGCATCGCACCGCGGGCCAGGGCGTGGAGGACGGCCATCTCCTCGAGGACATCCTCGTGCCAGCGCGCGTGCTGCCCCACACGGGTGGCCACTCGCTTCACACGGTTGGCGAGGCCACCGCACTGCGCATCGACGAGCCGAGCCGCCAGCCGGTCCCAGGTGGCGAGGTCGCTCAGTTCGGGCGCAGCCAAGCCGGCGCGGATGCGGTCGGCCAGCCAGCGATCGAGCTCGGTGAGGCCGGCACGCATCCGCTCGGCACGGTCGAGGCGACGCTGGTCGCGCTGCTGGTCGCCGCTCGCCGAACGAGAGGTGCGGACCCCCGTGGCGTCCTCGGTGACGGCCACCTCGTCGTCGCCCGCACCGTCGACGGCGGGCACCTCGGCCGCCTCGTGTGCGGTGGGGTGTCGGTCGCGCCGGTGCATCCACTGCTGAACGAACGGCAGCCGCTTCGCGGGCACGACCCGCTGCTCGGCGTGGAGCAGCAGCAGGCCGAGGCAATGCTTGCACGGCACCTTCCGGCTGGGGCACGAGCACCGGAACGCCGGACCGCCGAGATCGACGGCGACCTCGTACGGCTCGGCCGAGGTGGCGATGTACTGGCCCCACACCGCTTCGTCGTCGCACCCGGCGGCTGACCAGGCGGCCGGATCGGCTGCCGTGGTGGCGGCGGCTGCGGCGGCGCGGTCGGGTGCCAGCAGCAGCACCTGCTCGGGCGTGGGGCGTACGGTCATGGTGCGGTCCACCGTACCGCCGGGGTGCGATGCGGATCCGGCCGCCAGCGGCTACAACTGGTCCATGGATCGAGCGTCGGTCTTTCGAGCGTCGAGCAAGTGGGTGAGTGATCGCGCTGCCGCGTTGGACACCGCCTCCGTGGCCGAGATCTTCCTGGCCGGCGTCGACACCGCGGCGAGCTCACGCTGGGACGCCGCCGTGCGTCGGGCCGATGCCCTACCGGGACGCATCCGGCCCGAGAAGGTCCGTGCGCTCACCCAGCAGTTCTCACGCGAGTTGGCCGTGGTGGGTGCGGCCACCGGGGTCGCCGCCGCCGCGCCTGCGGTAGGGACGGCCGCCACGATCGCGGCGTCCACTGCCGAGCTGGCCTGGTTCACCGGCCGCTCGGGCGACTTCGTGCTCACGATGGCCGCGCTGCACGGGCGGCGGACGCCGACGGTGGAAGAGCGGCGGGCGTGGGTGCTGGCCGTACTCATCTTCGGCGGCAGCGCGCGTGAGGGTTTCACCTCGGCGGCCAAGCAACTGGGCCTCGACCTCGAGGTGCCCGGAGGCCGGGTGCCACTGGCCACGCTGCGCGCCATCAACGGGGTGCTGTCCAGCTCGCTCGTTCGCAAGTACGGCACGCGCCGCGGCGTCATCGCCGTGGGCACGGCGCTCCCCCTCGGCATCGGTGCTGTCATCGGTGGCAGCGCGAACTACGCGGCGGTGAAGACACTGTCGAAGCACGCCGACCGGTTCTTCTCGAAGCTTCCCTACTCGTCCATCGAAGTCCGCGGCATCGAGGTTCCCCGGCCCTGATCAGGGGGCAGCGGCACGGGCGAGCGCACCGTGCGCGTCGAGCACTCGCATCGTCTCGTCGCGCGTGCCGACGGGCACCGACAGCAGCACGCGTTCGACGCCTTCGGACTCGAGCGAGCGGAACGAGTCGAGGTCGGGCTTCGCATCGGTGACGGTGACCGAGATGGTGCCCGGGTCGCGACCCTGGCGCTCGGCCTCGGCGTGCAGGAGGTCGAGCCGGCTGCGGATCGACGACCGCCCCGACACCGGCATCCAGCCGTCGGCGTGACGCACCACCGCACCGAGCAGCCGTGGGCCCCAGCCACCACCGATCAGGATCGGCGGGTGCGGGCGCTGCACCGGCTTCGGCCATGCCCAGCTCTCGCTGAAGTCGACGTGCTTGCCGTGGTACTCGGCTCGCTCCTGCGTCCACAGCAGCTTCATCGCTTCGATCTTCTCGGCCACGATCTCCCAGCGGTCGGCCATCGCGATGCCGTGGTTCGCCATCTCGTCGGCGTTCCACCCGAAGCCGATGCCGAAGATCATCCGCCCCTTCGACAGCCAGTCGACCGTGGCGACCTCCTTCGCGAGCTGCACGACATCGCGTTGCGCGGGCAGGGCGACACAGGTGCCGATGCGCAACGTGGTCGTCACGGCCGCTGCGGCACCGAGCGCGACGAACGGGTCGACCAGGCGCTTGTAGACCTCGGGGATCGGCACGCTGCCGTCGGCGCTGCCGGGCCACGGCGACAGGCGCGTGGTGGGGATGTGCGAGTGATCGGGGAACAGCAGCGACTCGAAGCCGCGCTGTTCGCAGATGACCGCCAGCTCGTCCGGCGGGATCTGGTCGTCGCTCGAGTAGAGGGCGATGCCGACCTTCACGATGCGCTCACCGGATCGGCTCGGCGTGGGCACGGATGTCGGCGTACTGGGCGCGGAGCTCGGCCTTCAACACCTTGCCGGACATGTTCCGCGGCAGCGGCTCGGACCGCACGACGAGGTAGCGCGGCAGCTTGAAGTCGGCCAGCACGTCGGCGCAGCTGGCCAGCACGGTGCTGCCATCGATCGGGGTGCCGTCGGTGACGGCGACGACGGCCGGCGTCTCGCCCCACCGCTCGTCGGGCACGCCGATGACCGCCAGCTCGACGATGCCCGGCAGGCCTGCGAGCTGCCGTTCGATCTCGGCCGGGTACACGTTCAGCCCGCCCGAGATGAGCATGTCCTTCGCCCGGTCGACGACGTAGAAGTAGCCGTCGGCGTCCA
This sequence comes from Ilumatobacteraceae bacterium, assembly GCA_040878255.1. Lineage (GTDB taxonomy): Bacteria > Actinomycetota > Acidimicrobiia > Acidimicrobiales > Ilumatobacteraceae > VFMC01. Next base: position 4,721 of record JBBDMO010000161.1, on the reverse strand, counting down.
TGGTGCCGAGGTCGCCGGTGTGGCACCAACCGTCGCGCAGGGTGGCCGCCGTGGCCTCGGGGTTGCGCCAGTAGCCCTGCATCACCTCGGGGCCCTTGATCGCGATCTCGCCGACGGTGCCAGGCGGGACCTCGTTGCCGTCGGCGTCGACGATGCGCGCTTGGCTGTGCATCGCCGGCACACCGCACGACCCCACCCGCTCGAGCGCCTGGTGGTACGGCAGCGTGATGCCCGACGCGCTCACCTCGGTGAGCGAGTACGTCTGCGTCATGCTGATGCCGCGGTCGAGGTAGGTACGCATCAGGCTGACCGGCACGGTGGCACCACCGGACGACGCGCACCGGATCGACGAGATGTCGGTGCCCGCGAACGACGGGTGCTGCGCCATCACCTGGAACAGCGTGGGGACCGCCATGAACACGGTGATCCGCTCGTGCTCGATGAGGTGCAGGGCGCGACCCGGGTCGAACGCCGGCTCGAGCACCATCGTGGCGCCCGACCACAGCGTGACGAACCCGAGTGCCAGCCCACCGGTGAACGCGAGTGGAAACGGCATCAGGATCCGGTCGTGGAGGTTGATGCCACCCTGTTGGGCACGCACCATCGCCGAATAGAACCAGCTGCGATGCGTCAGCATCGCGCCCTTCGGGTCACCCGTGGTGCCCGACGTGTAGCAGATGCAGAGCGGGTCGTCCGGCGAGATGTCGACCGCGGGTGGCGGTGCGTCGAGGAGCGCAGCGTCGTACGTGCCATCGTCGGCATCGAGCACCACCATGCCCGGCGCGGCGGCACATGCCATCGACAGCCCGGCATGCAACGACGCCTCGGTGACGACCACCGTGCAGTCGGCGTCGGCCACCACGAAGGCGAGCTCGGTGGCCGTGAAGCGCAGGTTGAACGGCGCCATGATCGCCCCGAGCCGTGCGCACGCAACGAGCACCTCGAGGAACTCGGGCCGGTTGCTCATCAGCAGCCCGACCCGGTCGCCACGACCCACCCCGCTGGCAGCGAGGCCCGCGGCGAGCGCCGACGCCCGAGCATCGAGCTGACCCCAGGTCAGGTCGCGGTCGCCGAAGCGCACCGCCACCTTGTCGCCCTGCCAGCGAGACCAGTACGAGACCCTCTCCCCCCACAACATGGGGGTGAACCTACTGAGCGGCGTTGCTGGTCGACCCAGTGGAGCCCGGCGTCAGGACCCGACCGTCAGTCGTGGCGGCGAGTGGTGACGGGCACGGACTCGCCCTCGGCGATGTACTCGTCGAGCAGGCGGTGGAAGGTCTGCCCGCCCCCCTCGTTGCGACCGAAGAACACCGTGGGCTTCGCCCCGACGGCGAGCGCTCGCTGGAGCTTCAGGCCCGTTGCGTAGTCCTCGTCGACCACCACGCGCTCGAGGAAGTCGGCGCGACCCATCGCCTCGGCGCGTGCCTCGTCGCTCGGCTCGGATGCGATGAAGTAGTTCTGGATGGTGACCGAGCTGCCCACGTCCCTGCCGGGGAACAGCTGGCTGATCAGACCGCCGCCGTTGCCGCCGGCGAAGGAGATGTGCGGGAAGATCGTCCACACGCCGCCAGAGATCGAGTCCATGCTCCACTCGTCCTCGGGCTGGTCCTGCAGTGCGAGCAACGCCGGGTCGGGCGAGGTGACCCGCTGGTGCGGACCCCAGGCGTTGTAGATCGGGCGGTGGCTGATCTCGGCGCCGAACGAGGCCCGGTGCAGGAAGGGCAGGTGGTAGAAGTCGAGGTAGCCGTCGTACGCGATCTTCCAGTTCGGGCCATCGAGACGGCGCTGCGACACGAGATGCCAGTCGCCGAAGCCGAAGAAGTTCAGCACCTCGTCGTAGCCGTGGAGGTGCTCGTCGATGTTCATCGCGACCCCGGGGGTGATGACGACGAAGATCAGGCCGGCGCGCTCGGCGACGGCGAGCGGCGTGAGCCCGTTGCACGACGGATCGACGTCGCCGAAGTACTCGCGATCGGTGATGCCGACGAGGTCACCCGAGGAGTCGTAGGTCCAGTTGTGGTACGGGCACGCGAGGCGACGGGCCGAACCGATGCCGTCGTCGACCACCTGTGCACCACGGTGGCTGCACGAGTTGACGAACGCGCGCACCTCGCCGTCGGCACCGCGGGTCAGCAGCACCGGCACGTCCATCACGGTGAGCGCCTTGTACGAGTGCGGCCCGCGCAGTTCGCCGCCGAGGGCAAGCATGAGCGGCAGGCGCTTGAAGAGCGCGACCTCCTGCGCCCAGCGCTCTGCGTCGAGGTAGACCGAGGCGGGCAGCTCGAGCATCGAGTCGGCCTGGCCCGGCGTGTTACCGGCCTCGACGTGAGCGATGTTCACCCGCGCCATCTCGATCATCTGCCGCCGGTTCTCGGCGGTCTCGTCAGCGGACGACGATCGAGTCGTTGCCCCACGGGGAGAGACTGGTGACTTCTTCTGATTGGAAAGCATCGGGCAGCTCCTCGACCATGTGGAGCACGGCACCCAAGCGGCCGACTCCGACGAACAACGAGACGTTCAGTGCCAGCTCGACGATCTGGCCTTCGGTGTAGTGCTGATGCAGCTCGTCGAACAGCGCATCATCGATCGCCAGGTGGTTGGTGGCGAACAGCTCGCCGAAACGGATGGCAACCTTCTCGGCATCGGTGAGACCAGGGGCCTCGTACGGTCGCTCGAGCGAGCAGACGAGGTCCTCGTCGAGCCCGGCCTCGAGGGCATCGGTGTACCGGATCGCCATGCAGCTCCGGCACTGGTTGTGGAACGCGACTCGGAGCCGCACCATCTCGATCAGCTTCGGGTCGAGCTGGCGATTGCGCTTCAGCGAGCCCGTGAACGCGATGAGCCCCTTGGCGAGCTCGGGGCGGTGGGCGAAGTAGCGCATCAGCCCGTTCTCGAGCGGGGTGCGCGTCTCGGGGCGGATCATCTGCTGGAGCTCGGGATCCCACTGCTCCGGTTCGATCTTGCTCAGTCGTGTCATCGGTCGACCCCCTGTCATCCTCGCCGGCGCTTCCGTTCTACCAGGGGTGCCGAGCGTGGCCCGACACGAGGTGCCGGTCAGCCCTCGGCGAACTGGTCGTACACGGCTGCGACGAGGGTGTCGGCATCGCCACCCCGGGTCGTGTTGATGACCACGACGACGTCGTTGGGCTGCGACACCAGGATGATCTGCCCGAACAGCCCGCGGGCTTCGAACGAGTCAGGGTGCAGCATCCACCACTGTGCGCCGTACTGGGGGTTGGTGGCCGACGGGGTGCGGCTGTAGTCGACCCAGTCCTCGGGGAGGATGCGGGTGCCATCCCACACGCCGTCGTTCAGGAACAGCAACCCGAATCTGGCGAAGTCGCGCGACGTCGAGTCGGCACCGAGGCCGCCGAACCAGCGGCCGCTGCCGTCGCGCAGCAGCCTGGTGCTCGTGATGCCGATCGGGTCGAACAGGCGGGTACGGATGTACTCGTCGGTCGCTGCCACGCCGCCGAGGGTGTCGGTGACGATGCCTGCCAGGATCGCCGTCGTACCGGTGGAGTACTCGAACTTCTCGCCCGGCTGGGCCTCGAGTGGGAACGACGCGACGTACTCGGAGGCCACGTTCGACGAGAACATCGTGGCGGCCTGCGAGCCGGCCCCGTACTCCTCGGTCCATTCGAGGCCGCTCGCCATGTGGAGCAGATGCTCGATCGTGATCGCGTGACGCGGGTCGGACGGGTCGGACCACGCGGCGACCGGTGCAGGCTCGTCGAGCGACAGGAGACCGTCACCGATCAGCATGCCGACGAGGGCCGACGTGACGCTCTTCGCGACCGAAAACGACGACATGATGGTCTCGGCATCATCGAGCGGGTGGTAGCGCTCGTACACGATGCGGCCTCCGCTGACCACGACGATCGAGCGCACCCGGGCCGAGGCGTCGGCAGCGCCGAATGCCGTGTCGACGGCGCCGTCGATGGCAGCGCGGTCGATGCCGTCCGGCAGATCGGCGGTCGCCCACTCGGCACCGGGAACGACGTCGGCGGTCGGTTCGGCACCGGTGGTCGTCGGCGCGATCGTGGTCGTCGGTGCGATCGTGGTCGTCGGTGCAAGGGTGGTCGTCGGCTCGGCTGCAGGCAGCGTGGCCACGACGGAGTCGAGGGTCGCTGCGCCACCGTCGCTGCCACTGCACGAGGCGAACGACAGTGCGGCGAGCGCGAGGACAGGCAGGGCGCGACGGCGAAGGAGCATGGCTCACGACCGTACCCGTTGCCCGCCTGCGCTCCAGCGTTCCTCCGCGACAGCGGCAGCAGTGCTGTCACTCCCAGGGCCGAAGCCGCTTGCGCTTCGTGCGCGCCCACTGCTCGGGCCAACGCTGGCGGGCGTCGACCGCTGCCAACCCGGCGATCTGCACGAGCTCGCCGACGGCGAAGGCCTGGGTCTCGTCCAGACACCACAGCGGCAGCCCGCGCAGCCAGCGTTGCGCGACCTCGGCGTCCTGCAGCCCACCGAGCACCTCCTGGAGGGCAGCCATCTCGGCGGCAAGGTCGGCGAGGTCTCCATCGACCAGCGGCGAGACCAGCTCGGCGGCATACCGGCACCGCTTGGCGCGCTTGCGGACCTCGTGCAGGTCGGGTGTGGCCGGCGGATCACCGAGGCGGTGCACGGCGTGCAGCACGCGCGAATCCGCGTGCGCCACCATGTCGAGCGCATCAGGGCGTGCTCGTCGAAGTCGGTGCACGTGATCCCGCCACGGC
>JBBDMO010000160.1:0-10720 GCA_040878255.1 Ilumatobacteraceae bacterium | reverse complement strand
CCAGGTGGTGCCCTCTCGGCAGGGGGTGCACTTGCCGCAGCTCTCCTTCGAGAAGAAGTGCACGAGGTTCCAGCACGCCGCCACCATGTCGGTGGTGTCGTCCATGACGACGATGGCACCGGATCCGAGCATGCTGCCGGCCTTGTCGATGGTGGGCTTGTCGAGCGGGAGGTCGAGGTGCTCGTCGAAGAACCACATCGCGCTGGCGCCACCAGGGATGAACGCCTTCACACCGCGGCCCTGGCGGACTCCGCCGCAGTACTCGGGGGCCTCGAACAGCATGCGGAACGTGGTGATGCCGTTCGGCACCTCGAACACGCCCGTACGGTTGACGTGACCGCTGATCGCGAAGATTCGCATGCCGGTGCTGCTGGCGGCACCGATGTCGTGGAACGCCTGGCCGCTCTCGTTGATGATCCAGGGCAGGTTGCTCAGGGTCTCGACGTTGTTGACGATCGTGGGCTGCATGTACAGGCCCTTGCTCGCCGGGAAGTACGGGGGCTTCAGTCGCGGCATGCCGCGCTCGCCCTCGAGCGACTCGATGAGCGCCGTCTCCTCACCCACGATGTAGGCACCGGCACCCCACGAGAGCACGATGTCGACCGAGAAGTCGGTGCCCATGATGTTGGTGCCGACGAGGTTGTGCGCATAGGCGTCGTTCAGTGCCTGGGCGATGCGCTCCTGTGCAAGGGCCATCTCGCCGCGCACGTAGAGGAATGCCTGCGCTGCGCCGACGGCGTAGCACGCCATCAGGATGCCCTCGATGAGCTGGTGGGGGTCGAGCTCCATCAGCTTGCGATCCTTGTAGGTGCCCGGCTCGCTCTCGTCACCGTTGATGACGATGTAGCGGGGAAACACACCGGCGGGCAGGAAGCCCCACTTGGTACCGGCCGGGAACCCGGCGCCGCCGCGTCCCTGCATCTCGGAGGTCCTCACCTCGTCGTGCACCTGCTGCGGCGTCATGGTGGTGAGCGCCTTGCGCAGCGCGGTGTAGCCACCGGTACGCACGTACCCGGCGTAGGTGTGGCCGTCGGCCTGGTCGAAGCGGCCGGTGATGAGCTGCGGCCCGGTGGGCACGAGGCCGGGGACGTGGAAGTGCTGCGGGGTGGTCGGCTGATCGGTCATCGGGCGTCGACTGCTTCCTGGGCGAGCTTGCCGGTGTTGGCCCAGTTGTCGGGCGTGCGCTGGCGGATCCGGGCGAGGGTGCCGTGCGGTGGGATCTCGTCGGTGAGGCGGCCCATGCGCAGGTCGTCGACCAGCTGGTCGAGCTGGTCGTTGGTGACCGTGTACCGGTAGCGGTAGTTCACCGCGAGTGCCGGGCCCTCGGTGCAGGCGGCGATGCATTCGACACCCTCGACGGTGAACATGCCGTCGGGGGTGGTGCTGCCGGAGTGAACATCGAGGAGGTGTTCGGCGTGCTCGAGGAGCTCCCACGCGCCGGTGAGATGGCACGAGATGCCGGTGCAGATGTTGATGCAGTAGCGGCCGACGGGCTCGAACTTGAACATCTCGTAGAACGTCGCCGTGCCGTACACCTCGGCATCGGTGATGCCGATCAGTTCGGCAATGTGGGCCATCGCCTCGTTGGTGACGTAGCCGTCCTGCTCCTGCGCGAGGTGCAGCAGCGGCAGGAGCGCGCTCTTGGCACGCGGCAGCCGGGCGATGACCTCGCGGGCGACCTGCACGTTGTCGTCGGTGAGACGGGCCATGTCAGCGATCAACCTCTCCGAGGACCGGGTCGACGCTCGAGATGACCGCGACGGCGTCGGCGATGAGGCCGCCGCGCATCATGTGCGGCAGGCATTGAATGTTGACGAACGACGGGCCGCGCACATGCATGCGGTACGGCTTCGAGGTGCCGTCGCTGGCGATGTAGCAGCCGATCTCGCCGCGGGCACTCTCGACGGCCACATAGACCTCGCCCTCGGGCACCTTGAAGCCCTCGGTGAAGATCTTGAAGTGGTGGATGAGCGCTTCCATCGACTCGTCGATGCGGGCTCGCGGTGGTGGGGTGACCTTCTTGTCCTGGATCCGGTAATCGCCGCCGGGCATCCGGTCGAGGATCTGGCGAACGATCTTCAGGCTCTCGCGGATCTCGGCGAGGCGGATCGCGTAGCGATCGAACGCGTCGCCGTAGCTGCCGACGATGACGTCGAAGTCGAGCTCGGCGTAGCGCAGATAGGGGTCGTCGCGACGCAGGTCCCAGGGCACGCCGGTGCTGCGCAGGATGGGGCCGGTGGCCGACAGGGCGATGGCCTCCTGTGCGGTGATGACCCCGACGCCCTGGAGGCGCTCGCGCCAGATCGGCTGACCGGTCATCAGGATGTCGTACTCGTCGAGGCGGGGCTCGATGACATCGAACAACCGCTGCACCTCGTCGTACCAGCCGGCGTGGAGGTCGGCGGCCACGCCGCCGGGGCGGATGAAGTTGTGGTTCATCCGTAGGCCGGTGAGTGACTGGAAGAACCGCAGTACTTCCTCGCGTTCGCGCCAGCCGTAGATCATCATCGACACGGCACCGAGGTCCATGCCGTTGGTGGCCATGAACAGCAGGTGGCTGCTGACGCGGTTCAGTTCGGCGAGCAGCATGCGGATCCACACGGCGCGCTCGGGGATGTCGTCTTCGATGCCGAGGAGCTTCTCGACGGCCATCGAGAACACGAGCTCGTTGCTGAACGGGCTCAGGTAGTCCATGCGCGTGACGTTGGTGGGACCCTGCATGTAGGTGAGCCCCTCACCCGTCTTCTCCATGCCGGTGTGGAGGTAGCCGATGACCGGCTTGCAGCGCAGCACGGTCTCGCCCTGGAGCTCGAGCATCAGCCGGAGCACGCCGTGCGTGCTCGGGTGCTGCGGGCCCATGTTGATGATCATCGTCTGGTCGTCGGCCGGGTCAGCCGGGATCTCGCCGAGCTTGGCGACCTCGGCTTCGCTCATGCGCAGCACCGAGCCGACCTCGCGCATCAGCTCGCGGGCAGTGAGCTCGCTGCGGGGCTTCAGCCCCTGCTCGGGCTCGTTGCCCTGTTCGATCGTGTCGATGATGCTCATCAGTTCGGCGCTCCCTTGAACTGGACAGGGATCCGGCCGACCTCGTAGTCCTTGCGGAGCGGGTGGCCCTCCCAATCCTCGGGCATGAGGATGCGGGTGAGGTCGGGATGGTCGGTGAAGGTGATGCCGAACATGTCGTAGACCTCGCGCTCCATCGCCTCGCTGCCGGGGAACATGTCGAAGAGGGTGGCGATCGACGGGTCGGACTCGGGCACCTGCATCCGCAGGCGGATGATGCTGCGATCCTGCAGCGACCGGAGCACGGTGACGACCTCGAACCGCTCGGGCGCGATGGCATCGGGCAGCGGACGCCGCGACGACTCGAGGTAGTCGACGGCGGTGATGTCGGTGCACATCTCGAAACCGTCGGCGAGCAGCGCCCTGACGACCTTGGTGTACTGATCGCGGGTGACGTGGAGCACGCGCTGGCCGAAGGCCACCACGAGCGGGCAGCCGTGGAGGGTGACCGGCTCGGGCGCGGTCTCGTGCTGCGGGTCGGTGGTGTCGGTCATGGTCAGCGCACGCCGAGCAGCACGGGTATGGGCTGTGCTGCAGCGGGGATCTCGGTGACATGGACGTCGGCACCCGCACCCGTGGCGGCGCGGCGCTTGGTGATCTCACCGGTCTCGATGAGGCCGTGCAACGTCTCGATCGCATGGATGAGCGTCTCGGGCGTGGGCGGGCAGCCCGGCGCATAGACGTCGACCGGCACGATCTGGTCGACACCCTGCACGATCGCGTAGTTGTTGAACATGCCGCCGCTGCTGGCACACACGCCCATCGAGATGACCCACTTGGGCTCCATCATCTGGTCGTAGACCTGACGCAGGACCGGGGCCATCTTCTGGCTGACGCGACCGGCGACGATCATGATGTCCGCCTGTCGCGGTGAGGCGCGGAAGACCTCCATACCGAAGCGGCTGATGTCGTAGTGCGCCGCACCGGTCGCCATCATCTCGATGGCGCAGCACGCCAGGCCGAACGAGGCCGGCCAACTGCTGCGTGCACGCGACCAGTTGACGAGGTCTTCGACCCGGGCCGTGATGAAGTTGTGCTGGAGGCCGCCGAGGCCGTCCTCGCGTACGTCGCTGATGATGCCCATCAGGCTGCCTCCTCGATCCGGCCATCGGTGCCGACCCGACGGATGGTGCTGGCGCTGGTTCGGCCTTCGTAGACGCTGGCCTCGAGGCGGCGTGCCTTGTTGAGCGGACCCCAATCGAGTCCGCCACGGGCGACCTCGTAGACGAACGGCACGAAGATCAGCGCCGAGAACAGCACGATCGCACCGAACCCGAACACGCCGAGCTCCGAGTGCGACACGGCATAGGGGTAGATGAAGATGATCTCGATGTCGAACATCACGAACAGCATCGCCACGAGGTAGAAGCTGACCGGGAAGCGCTCGGGAGTCTCGCGGCTCGGCACGATGCCACACTCGTATGGGGCCTCCTTGGCCACCGACGGGCGGCGCGGTGCCAACAGTCGCGACGCGAAGAAACTGAGCGCGCCGAAGATGACGGCGAGCACCAGCAGGGCGACGACCGGGAGGTACTGACCCACGCCTACACCTTCGCTGGCAGCGCGAGCTGGCTGCGGTTGTAGGCGACAAGCCGGTCGCGGCGGTGCAGCAGCCAGCACGAGATCACGAAGACGATGAGCGACCCGATCGTGATGTAGGCAGCCGGATGACGCTTCCCGCCGCGGTCGCGGATCATGTAGACGTACTGGTGCGGCTGGCTCTCGTCGATGCGGGGCACCGACGGGGCACGACCGGCCTCGGCGCGGACCGGCACCACGGGGGCGACCTCGACGACCGAGTACCGCGGGTTGTGCCAGAAGGCGATGAAGTCGATCTTGCCGTCGGCGAAGCGCGGCTTGCGCTCGCCGCCGAAGTCGAACACGTTGACGACCTTGTACTCGCTGCTCGACGCGAACGCCTGCGAATCGAGCAGGAATGGCTCGGCCGAGGAACTGGCCTGCCCGAACGACGCCGCCGACGGATCGAGTTGCTTCCAACCTTCGTTGACGAACGCCTCGGCGACGGTGGCGGCGGTTTCGGTCGGCGTTTCGTCGGCAGCCACGCTGAGCGGCTCGTCGAGGGCACCGGCCATGCCGAGCGCGTTCGTGTCCTGGAGCACGGTCCGGCCCTGCATGGGCTGCCACGACGGATCGGGTCCCTTCAGGCCGATGCCGTACGTCCACCAGACGGCGCCCATCAGGAAGAACCAGCCGGCCAGCGACGCGAACGACACGAGGAACGCGAGGCGCCCACCCATGTTCGTGCTGAGGATGAAGTAGACGCTGCCCATCAGTACGACCACACCGATGATGACCGTGAGGATGCCGCGGAGCTCGAACATCCATGCACCGGCGCCGCCGTCGCGGCTTGGCCCACCCTCGCTCGCAAGGATGGACATCACCTGATGGACCGCGGGTTGAACGGTGGCGACGAAATTCACTTACAGGCTCCGGACGTATTCGACGATTGACGTGATCTGCTCATCGGTGAGCATCGCACCGAAGCCGGGCATACGACCGCTGCCCTGGCCCTGGACACCGTAGCGCTTGCCGTACTCCGAGCCGTTCTTGATGAAATCGACCATGTCGGCCTGGTCGGGGAAGTGCTTCGCGGTGGCGCCGCCGGTGAGGTTCCAACCGAACGCCCCCTGGCCGGTGACTCCGGGGTCGCCGTAGCTCCAACCCTGGGTGTGACACCGCGCGCACGAGTAGGCGCCGGCTGCGTACGACAGGTTGAACAAAGCCTCACCCATCGCATCGTCGAGGGTGGCGTACTTGCCGGCATCGACGAGCTTCTGCGCGGCGATGTTCGCGTTGTCGACGATACGACCCTGCTCGTCGTCGGGCAGATTGCCCGACGGGCAGGTCTGCGCGTCGTTCTCTCCCTCGCCGCAGTTGTCACGCGGGATCTGAAGGTACTCGAGGTACGAGATCAGGGTTTCGATCTGCTGGTCGTTCATGGGGCCACCACCGGCGAGTCCCCAGGGCGACATCGGCGAGAACGGACGTCCGTACACGAGGATGAACTTCACCTCGCTGACGTCGTACTTGTAGAAGATCGTGTTGATCGCAGGTGCGTTCCACTGGACCGCCTTGACCTCACCCGTGTTCGGATCGGTGACCGAGTACGCGGCCTGGCCGCCGCCGCCCTCGGCCCCGTGACAGCCGGCGCAGTTGAAGCCGCCCTCGGCCGTGGTGGCATACAGCCGGCTACCCCAGGTGATGAAGCGGCCGTCCATGCCCGACTGTGCACCGGCCTGGCGGCTCGGTTCGAACACCCAGTAGAGCGGCAGCATGATGACGATGAGGGCGAGTAGCAGGACACCGAGCAGCTGGACGCGCTCGAGCCGGCGGCCCTCGAGGGTCTCGTCGTCGTAGTAGGGCTTGCGGTTGGGCGCCAGCTCGATCTCGGAGCCGAGCTCGGGTCCTGCCGACTTACGGTTCGCGAAGTAGTAGACGACCCAGCCGATGAGGGTGACGAAAAAGATGAGCCAGGCGATCGCAGAGGTTGCGAGAGCGAACATGGTCTAGTCGCCTTCCGTGCAGGTGAGGGGGGTTCGGGACGTGGGCAGCAGCAGCAGGCTCAGACGCAATTCGGGCCCTCTGCTTCCTGACCGCTGGTGTTGGTGCCGATGGGAACGCCGGCATACACGGTGCCGGTGTCGATGACGACATCGCCGCTACCGCTGACCGAAATGGCGAAGTGGTCCATGCCACGAGGAGCAGGACCGGCCTTCTTCTCGCCGACACGGTTGTACTGCGAACCATGGCACGGGCACTCGAACCACTGGCTGCTGACGCAGCTTGGCACGCGACAGCCGAGGTGCGGGCACTTCTGGTAGAGCGCAACAAGACCTGCCTCGAGGCCCGCCAGAATGACCGGCTCGTAGGCCGCAACGGCCTTCGGCAGTGCGGTCGACGGGTATTCGGTGATCCACGACCGAGCCTCGGGTGCGTAGAAGAAGCCACCGCTCGAGCGGATCGAGCCGAGGATCTCGTCGCGCTTGCCGACGCGCACCTTGCCACCGAAGCCACCTGTGGCGAACGGCCACAGGAAGGCGACGAAGCTGGCGGCGGCGAAGGTGAGCAGGCTGGCGCCGGTGAGGGCGATGCTGGCACGGTTGAAGAACTGACGACGGCTGACACCGAGTGCCTCGGGGTCCGGCGGCACCCACACCGCAGGGGCCATGTTGTCGGCCTTGACGAGCGACGTGCTGCGCTGCTCGACGGCAGCGCGCTCGACCTCACGACCGGTGAGGCCCTGGGGCAGGTCGATCTCGGCGTCACGGTCGCGACGCTTGGTCTCGCGGCTGAGGGCACCCGCACCGCGGACGTCGCTGCGGCGCGACGCCGTGACGAGCACGACCGCACCGAGGACGACGACCACGCCGATGACGATGGCAATGACTGCTGATGGACTCATCTCGACCTCAGAGCTCGAAGAACAGGCCGTCGCGCCACGGCAGGGTGAAGTTGAAGCCGGGTCCCCGGAAGAACGAACCGATGATGACGAGCACGGCCCAGAACATGAGGTGCACGGTCATCAGCGAGATCGCGAACTTGCGATCCTCGGGCTTGTTCGACGGGTTGCGGTCGATGTAGGGCGCGAAGATCAGGACGATCATGCCCACGCCAGGCAGGGTGACACCGGCGACCATGGGGTGGAACATCGTCAGGAGTTCCTGGAGGCCGAGGAAGTACCACGGCGCCTTCGACGGGTTCGGCGTCTGGTTGTTGTTGGCGAGCTGCAGCAGCGGGGCGTTGACGAAGATCGAGAAGGCGAACACGAACGCCAGACACAGCAACGACGCCACGAACTCGGCGGCGAGCAGGTGCGGCCAGGTGTGGACCTTGTCGACCGGGGTGGCCTTCACTTCTTGGATCGAGCCGCTCTTGACGACGGTGAGCAGGCGCTGGGTGTTACCACCAGGGCCCGCCCCGACGGGGATGCCCCCGCCGGCAGGGACGGCCTGCACGACGCTGGCGACCTTTTCCTGGAGCGCGACGCCGCCTCCGGAACCACCGTCGGCCGCACCCTCGGCGCGTGCCTTCGCTGACTTGCTGCGCTCGAGGAGGTGCGCGGGGATGCGCGGGTCTGCCGCAGCCTCGGACGCCCCGGCGCCTGCAGGGGCAGCAGCGGCTGCCGCTGCCTCGTCGCCGCCTGGTGCTGCCGCCTTCTCGCGGGCTGCTTGGGCCCGCTTGAGGAGGTGCTCTGGGATCTCAGTCATGGGTGGGGACTCCCTTCACGAAGTCGATCGTCGCCTGCTCGGTATCCCGGGTCACAGGGGCCCCGAGATGCCGCCGTCCTTGCGGACTCGCCAGAAGTGGATGGCCATGAAGATCACGATGACGAACGGCAGCAACAGCACGTGCAACACGTACCAGCGCAACAACGTCTCGGGACCGATCTCCTTGCCACCGAGGAGCACGAACCGCACCTCGGGGCCGAACACGGGTGTGTAGCCCATCATGTTGGTGCCCACTGCCACGGCCCACAGCGCCAACTGGTCCCACGGGAGCAGGTAGCCGGTGAAGCTGAGCAGCAGGGTGAGCATGAGCAGCACGATGCCGATCACCCAGTTGAACTCGCGCGGAGCCTTGTAGGCACCGTGGTAGAAGACGCGGGACATGTGGAGGAACACGCTGAGCACCATGAGGTGAGCGCCCCATCGGTGCATGTTTCGTACCAACAGCCCGAACGTGACCGAGGTCTGCAGGTTCGAGATGTCGTTCCACGCCTGGGTGGCCTCGGGTCGGTAGAAGAACATCAAGAAGATGCCGGTGACCGTGAGCAGGATGAAGAGGAAGAAGCTGAGGCCGCCGAGGCACAGCGTGTAGCTGACCTTGACCGCGTGACGCTTCACCTTCACCGGGTGCAGGTGATAGAGCACCGAGTTCATGACCACGTAGCTGCGGTTGCGCGGGCTGTCGGTGTAGCCCTTGCGGAAGATGCTGCCGGGCCGGAAGACGCTGTTCCACACCTGGCTGCCCTGCGTGTCGTTGACGATCTTGTTGACGCGGTCCTTCGCCGTGGGGCGGGTCGTCTCGTCGATGATCTTGGCCATCTGGGTTCGTTCCTTTACAGCCGCATGCCGTAGGCGTAGCCGTGGTTGTTGGTACGGGTGTGAGCGTCACCGTTGTCGGGTGGCACGCCCACCTTGCCGAGGATGATGACCCCGGTGGGGCAGCGGTCGACGCACAGGGCGCACCGCGTGCAGATGTCGTCGTCGATGATGAACAGCACGTTGTCGCTCGGGTCGACGCCCGGCTGCTCGGTGCCTGTGGCCTCGGCGATGGCCGAGGTGTTCACCATGTGGATGCACTTCCACGGACAGATGTCGACGCAGCCCTCGCACATGATGCACTCGGTCTGGTCGATGTGGATGAACTGCTTGGGCTTCACCGCCTTGCTCAGATAGTCGGCGTCCACTTCGACGAGCTGGTAGGCGTCGGTGAACGGCATCATCGGCGGGTTCGCGTCGGTACGTGCCATGGACTACGCCTTCCTCACGAGCGGGCGGCCGAAGGTGGACGTCGCAATCTCGGTGGAGGCGGCGGCGGCGCGCTTGCCGCGGTTCTGCCAGTAGATCCACATGAAGATCATGAGGCCGAAGTAGTAGACGTGGATGAGGACGACGACGATGTCGCGCAGCGCCTCGTACTGGAGCGTGAAGGGGAACCAGCCGCCCTGTGCCTGCGCCTTGAAGATGTCGAACGGTCCGTAGAGGAGCTTCGCCCGGTTCCACCCGAGGTCCTTGTCGGCGTGGTCGATCCACTGGTGCGGCACGATGCCGAACGAGATGAACATGACACCGAACACGTACGTGGCGGTGAGTACCGACTCACCCCAGGTGAGCGGCGTGCCGGCGGGGCGCCGTTTGGCGAACGGGATGGCGACCAACGCCAGACCGGTCGAGACCAGGAACGACACGATGAGGGCCTGGTTCATGCCAGGCAGGTGCACCACGGTGTCGTAGATGTTGGCAAACACGCTGAGGTCGCTCCTCTTCCAGCTTTCTCGGGCGTTCGACCGCGGCCAGGAGAGGCCTTGCCGAACGCTGCACGAACACTAGTCAACTCACCCTGGGGTGGCACCAGTTCGCTCGAAACGCCAGCAACGAGACCGGGACCACGACAACGGTGTCGGATTGGGTCTACCACGCAACAGGGGCGGAACTGACGGGTTGTGCGCATGTGCACGGCGTGACGTCGGTCGTAGTGCCCGGAGGTGGCGTGCAGATTCCGCTTTCTCGCCGATGGGCGTCTATCGTGCTGTCCCGTGACCGAGATCCCCGAGCATCTCCTCAAGCGCAGCCAGGCCGCCAAGTCGAAGGCCGCAGGCGAGCCCGCGCCCGCCGGCGACGCTGCAGCCGCCGTACCTGCTGGCGCCTCTACCTCGCCCGTGCCGGCCGCCCAGGCCGCCGTCCCGGCGAAGGCCAAGTCCGCCGTACCGGCGCTGCCGCCGCCCCCGAAGCCGGATCCGCCGTACGTCGCCGCCGCCAAGAGCCGCAAGAAGATCCCGTTCTGGGCGATGATGACCCTGTCGATGCTGCCGCTCTGGGTCTTCATGTACGCACGCGGCCTCACCCCCAAAGAGCCGAAGGTCACCGGCCCGCTCGGCGAAGGCTCGGCGCTCTACGTGGCGGGCTGCTCCGGT
>JBBDMO010000159.1:0-10736 GCA_040878255.1 Ilumatobacteraceae bacterium | reverse complement strand
CCGACGTCACCTCCATGCAGCCGGCCAGTGAGCGCGACCAGTCGCTCGTCTCGGACTACACCGGCTACTGGACCACCGTGTTGGCCGATCGGCGCGCCTACACGGCTCGGCTGCGGAACTATCAGCTCGAGCCGTACCTCGAGACAGCGATCGAAGGCAACCCCGTGACCAACCTGCTCACGGACTTCTCGGTCGTGAACCAGATCACGGCCTGCACCCCGCCCAACGAGCTCGGCGGCGAGTGACCGACCAGACGGTGACGGCTACGGCTACGAGGTCGGTGTCGTGCGGACCCAGCCGTCCCCCGGCACATGACGCCGGATCACCACGGCGGGGTTGCCCACCGCGACACTGAAGTCGGGGATGTGGCCGGTGACGACCGAGTTGGCGCCGATCGTGACGTGCTTGCCGATGGTGGCACCGGGTAACACCACAGTGCCGTGGCCGATCCACGAGCCGTCCCCGATCGAGACCGGGCGCTCGGGCATCGTCTGCTGCGAGATCGGGCGGGTGATGTCGTCGTAGCCATGGTTCTGGTCCGTCACGTACACGTGGTGGCCGGTCCACACGTCGTTGCCGATCTCGATCGAGAAGTGACCGACGATGCCACTGCCCTTGCCGATGAGGCAACGATCACCGATGCGCACGACCGGGTCGCTGAGGCATCGCTGACCGGGCACCATGCCCGCCGACAGCGTGCAGGACGGGCCGATCATGGTGCCCTCGCCGATGTGGATGTAGCGCTCGTTGAACACCGTGTTCGTGGGGAAGCAGATGATGCTGCCCGAGCCGAAGCGGCCGAACGCACGCCCGGCCCGGCTGTTCGGACCGATGGCACCCCACCGCGAGAGTGCGGTCCAGGCACGCCTGACGAGGTCGCCGGCGATGTCGTGTCGGCGGGTCATCGGGTCGACGATAGTGGGGACTACGGTGCGCTCGTGGAATCCTCGACGATCACCGTGACCACTTCCTTCGGCGCCGTCCGGGGCCTGCAGCGCGACGACATCGCCGTGTTCAAGGGCATCCGGTACGCGAGCGCCGAGCGCTTCGGACTCCCCTCACCGATCACATCGTGGGAGGGCGAGTTCGACGCGACCTCGTACGGCCCGCAGGCACCGCAGCTGGTCGGCATGATGGAACGTGCCCTCGGTGGATCGAGCCTGCCGTCGAGCGAGGACTGCCTGACCCTGAACGTCTTCACCCCGAGCGTCGAGGGTGGCCCTGCGCGACCCGTACTCGTGTGGATCCACGGCGGGGCGTTCACCACCGGCACCGGCGCGATGCCGTGGTACGACGGTAGTCAGCTGGTCCGCCGGGGCGATGTCGTAGTGGTCACGATCAACTACCGCCTCGGTGCACTCGGGTTCAGCGGCCGCACCAACTGCGGGCTCGCCGACCAGGTGTGCGCACTGCAATGGGTGCAGCAGATGATCGGTTCGTTCGGCGGCGATCCCCATGACGTCACCATTTTCGGCGAGTCGGCCGGCGGTTCCAGCGTCGTCGCCCTGATGGCGGCCCCCACTGCGGCTCCCCTGTTCCACCGGGCTTTCGCGATGAGCCCGTCGATCGGTCAGCTGCGCAGCGGCGAGCGGGCCGACGAGGCGCTCGCCGAACTGCTCGCCGAGGCAGGGGTCACCACGCTCGCCGAGCTCGCGGACCTGCCGACCGAGCAGGTGCTTGCAGCCCAGGACGCCATGCTGAAGCGCAACCCGGGCGCCGGGCTCACCGATTTCTCGCCGTGCGAGGGCAGTGACCTCATCCCCGCTCCCCTGCTGGCTGCTGCGGCCGCCAACCCGGTGCCGCTCGTCATCGGCACCACTCGCGACGAGATGCTGCTGTTCACGACGTTCGACCCGGCGCTGGCCGACCTCGACGAGGCGCGGCTCGAAGCACTCGTCGCCGCCCGGCTGGGCGAGCGCACCCAGGTGGCGCTCGAGCGGTACCGCACGGTGCGCCCCGACGCATCGCTCGTGGGCCTGTTCGGCGCCGTGCAGACCGATGTTGCGTTCCGCGTGCCGGCCCGCCGCCTCGCCGACGAACGGGTGAATGCCGGGAATCCGACGTGGATGTACTGGTTCACGTGGGCATCGCCGGCCTTCCACGGCCGGCTCGGGTCGTGCCATGCGATGGACATCCCGTTTGCGTTCCACAACCTCGACCGCAAGGGCGTCCCCCAGTTCACCGGTGACGGCGACGACCGGATACCGGTGGCCGACGCCTACAGCGGAGCGGTACTCGGCCTCGCCCGGTCCGGTGCAGCACCGTGGCCCGCCTACGACACCACCACCAGGTCCACCATGGTGTTCGACGTGAGCAGCGGTGTCGTCGATGACCCCGAACCCGAGATCAGGGAACTGTGGTGAACGGCCTCGATCTCGACCCGATGGATGCTGCGTCCATCGTGCAGGTGTCGTACGGCTACGCCGCAGGCATCGACCACCGTGACTGGCAGCGCTACCGCAGCATCTTCACCGACGCCTGCGAGTTCGATTTCAGCTCGTGGAGCGGACGCCCGAAGGCGATGATGCCCGCCGACGACTGGGTGAACGCCGTTCGGAGCGTGAACGGCAACTTCGACGCCACGCAGCACATCATGACCAACCACCAGTTCGATGTCGTCGACGACGTCACGGTGATCGGCATCAACGAACTGCAGGCACAGCACTGGTTCTCGGGTGCGTCGATGGCCGGATTCGGACGGCCCGCCGAGATCGCCTGGTGCCTGCTCGGCGGCCACTACACCAACCGCTACGAGCGGGGCACCGACGGCGCATGGCGGATCGCCTCGTGCCGCCTCACCGTGCGCTGGCGCACCGGCGACGAGAGCATCTTCCCCCTCGCCCGCAGCCGCAGCCGCAGCCGCAGCTGACCAGCGTCAGCGCGGTGCGGGTCGCAGGGGAACTGATCACATCGCGTCGAGCATGCCCTTGAGCTGGAAGAACTGCGCCATGTTGCCCTCGATCTCCTCCATGCCACCCACGACCCCGGTGAGGTTGCAGAGCACGACGTGGTTCATGCCATTGTCGGCGTAACCCGACAGGCGCTCGCCGACGTCGTCGGCGTTGCCGAGGAAGATGACGTCCTCGACCAGTTCGAACGGCATCTCGGGGGCCAGCGCCCGCAGTTCCTCGGGATCGAGGTCGTGGACGATGAGGTCGATGAAGCCCTTGCAGTCGTCGCCGAAGGGGTGCTTGTACCCCCGCTTGGTCCAGACATCGGCCGGGCAGAACAACGCGAACAGCTTGCCGAGCGGGTCCTTCTCCATGAGATCGGCGATGTACTCCTTGCTCTCGCCGAGCATCACGAACGGCAGCAGCGACTTCGTGGCGCACGTGCGGTCGCTCTTGGCGGCCCACTCGTCGATGGTGCGCGCCTTCGCGCCGTACTCCTCGGGGGTCATCGGCCAGGCGGGGATCCAGCCGTCGCCGTACTGGCCGGTGAGACGGAGCATGCGCGGGCCGTGGCCGGCGACCCACACCTGGGGCTTGCCCTTGTCGCTCTCGAGCGGGAGCCCCATGCGGCCCTTCAGGCCCATCTCAGGAGGCATCGCGCCCGTGTCGAGGAGGCTGCGCAGCTCGTACAGCACCTTCTCGCAGTCGCCCACGGGGGTCGTGAAGTCGTAGCCGAAGGTGACCAGGCTCTCGGCCTCGCCGGAGCCGATGCCGAGGATGAACCCACCGGGCACCAGGTGCTGCAGTGTGAGTGCCGTGCGGGCGAGGTCGGCGGCCTTGCGGCGGGCGGTGTCGGTGACGCTGATGCCGACGGCCTTGGATGTCAGCTTGCCGACGAGAGCCGAGATGACGAACGGGTCGTAGAACGCATCGGGGTCCGCGGCCATCTTCGAGTACGCCATGTCGGACCACAGCCCGGGATGGAACACGCCGAGGATGTGATCGGGAAACCAGACCGACTCGGCGTCGATCGCCTCGGCGAGCTGGAGCTGCATCTCGGTGCCCTGGAACGGGTGCTGGCCACCAACGGTGATGCCGACCTTCATGAACGAACCCCCCTGTACGGCCGCCCCCTCGGCGGACGAACGAACGGTAGCCGCCCATACGAGTCCGCGCCTGATCGCCATACGGATCTCGACCAGGCCCTACGGTGCGGTCATGGTGGCGAACATCGAGCCGGGCACTCGGGGCTGCATCACGGACGTCCCCGGTGTGCGAGTGGGTCACGTGCACCGCACCGGGCGCGGCTGGCGCACCGGCACCACCGTCGTCGAGGTGCCGGCCGGCGCAGTGGGTGGAGTCGACGTGCGCGGTGGTGGGCCGGGCACCCACGAGACCGACCTGTTGCGGCCGGAGAACATGGTGCAACACGTGCACGCCGTGTGCCTGACGGGCGGCAGCGCCTTCGGGCTCGCCGCCGCCACCGGGGTGATGCTCGAACTCGAGGCGCGCGGTATCGGGTTCCCCGTCGGGGCGACGGCCGGCCAGGTCGTGCCGATCGTGCCGGCGGCGGTCATCTACGACCTGGGTCGCGGCGGCACGTTCACGAACCGTCCGGACGAGAGCTTCGGCCGTCGAGCCGTCATCGCCTCGCGCTCGTCCGCCTGCCGCGAGGGCAGTGTCGGGGCAGGCACCGGGGCGCTCGCAGGCGGTCTGCAGGGCGGCGTCGGCACCGCCAGCATCACGCTGCCCAGCGGCGTGGTGGTCGGGGCGATCGCGGTCCTGAACTCGGCCGGTTCGGTCGTCGATCCCGCCACCGGCCTTCCATGGGAGGCCGACGACCACCGCCTCCGACGCCCTTCGCCGAGCGATCGTGCAGCACTGGCGCGCTGCGCCGGGCAACTGCGCACACCGCTCAACACCACGATCGGCGTCGTTGCCACATCCGCATCACTCAGCAAGGCCGAGTGCTCGAAGTTCGCATCTGTCGCCCACGACGGCCTGGCCCGCGCCGTCCGACCGGCTCACTCGCTGTTCGACGGTGACACGATCTTCGCGCTCGCCACCGGCACCGAACCGGTGGTGCAGTCGGGCGACGGTACGCAAGCCCGAACGCGTGCCGTCTGGCTGAGCCCGCTGCTCGAGGCGGGTGCCCAGTGCTTCGCGATCGCATGCACCCGCGCCCTGTTGATGTCGCGGTCGTGGCCCGGCGGAGCTCCCTCGTACCACGACATGTGCCCGTCGGCGTTCCCGCCGTCGGGTTGATGTCGGACGTGACGATGCACCGGCGGCGCGCCGCCTGCCGGAACAGCGCCACCGCTCGCTAGCTTGCCTGGTGCGTCAGAGGAACAGGAGGGCCCCGGCTCCATGAACGCCACCAGTGATGCCCCGCTCGAACGGCGCAAGGTCAACGTCCCCGACCTCGCCTCGTTCAAGGCCGAGGGTCGCAAGATCTCGATGATCACCGCGTACGACGCGACCTTCGCCCGACTCGTCGACGAGGCCGGCGTCGACTGCATCCTCGTTGGCGACAGCGTCGGCATGGTGGTACAGGGCGTTGCCAACACGATCCCCGTCGACCTCGACGAGATGGCATACCACGTGCGCGCGGTCGCTCGGGCCCAGCCGAAGGCGCTGGTCATCGGCGACCTGCCGTTCGGCAGCTATCAGGTCAGCCCACAGCAGGGCGTCGAGAGCTCGATCGTGCTCATGAAGGCCGGCGCCCAGTGCGTGAAGCTCGAGGGCGGGGTCGCGATGGCCGACACAATCGCCGCGATCGCACGGGTCGACATCCCCGTCATGGCCCACATCGGCCTCACACCACAGAGTTACCACCGCATGGGCGGACACCGCGTGCAGGGCCGCAAGAGCGGCTACGAAGCAGGCGGTCGCGAGCGTCTGCTCGAGGACGCACACGCGATCGAGCAGGCCGGCGCATTCGCTGTGGTCATCGAGGGCGTACCGCTCTCCCTGGCGGCTGAGATCACCGACAAGCTGTCGATCCCCACCATCGGCATCGGGGCAGGGATCCACTGCGATGGCCAGGTGTTGGTGCTCCACGACGTGATCGGCCTGTCTGACCTGCGACTCAAGTTCGCGAAGCAGTTCGCCGACGTGCGCACCACGGTCGTCGAAGCGACGCAGCAGTACGTCGCCGATGTGCGCGGCGGCGTGTGGCCCGACGACGCCCACTCGTTCCACTGAGACCCGCACCGCCCGATCCCCCTGCCCGATCCCCTGCCCGATTCCCTGCCTGATGGACGTCCTCGACACCCCTGCAACCATGCGTGCCTGGTCCGAGGCACACCGCGTCGCCGGCCGTCGCATCGCCGTCGTACCCACCATGGGCGCGCTGCACGAGGGGCACCTCGCACTGGTGGACGAGGCACGACGCCACGGTGACGTGGTGGTGGTGTCGATCTTCGTGAACCCGTTGCAGTTCGACGTGCGCGCCGACTTCGACCGCTACCCGCGCCCCATCGATGGCGATCTCGCCGCGTGCCGCGACGCCGGCGTCGATGCCGTCTACGCCCCCACGGCGGCAGCCATGTATCCCGCCGGCTTCCAGACGCACGTCGAGCCGGGCCAGCTCGCCGACCGTCTCGAAGGCGCCCACCGCGTCGGCCACTTCCGCGGCGTCACCACCGTGGTCACCAAGCTCTTCCAGGCCGTTCGTCCACACGTGGCCGTGTTCGGCCGCAAGGACGCCCAGCAGCTTGCGATCGTCGAGCGAATGGTGATCGACCTCGACATGGGCATCGACATTGTCGGCATGGCCACCGTGCGCGAGCACGACGGGCTCGCGCTCAGCAGTCGCAACCGTCGGCTGGCAACTGCCGACCGTGCTGCGGCGACGTGCGTCTGGGCAGGGCTGTCGGCCGCGGTCACCGCATTCGACGACGGCGTGCGATCGGCATCGGCGCTCGTGGCGATCGCCGCCGCAGCGGTGCTGGCCGAGCCTGCTGCACGATGCGAGTACCTCGAGGTCGTTGACCCGACGACGTTCGAACCGGTCGATCAGGTGGCGGTCGGGTCGGATGCGCTGATGGTGACGGCCGTGTGGTTCGGCGATGTCCGCCTGATCGACAACGTGCTGCTCAGCTCGCGCCCCATCCGCTGAGGGCGACCGTCATCGCGATCGCGTTGATGATGGCGTGGGCGATGATGGTCGGGCCGATGCGGCGGAACCGATACCCGGCGGCGCCGAGCACACACCCCACGCCGCTCAGGATGATCACGAGACCGATGTTGCCCATGCCACGTACCGGGTCGAAGTGGGCCATGCCGAACACCACGCCCTGGATGCCGACGGCGGCCACCACACCGAACCGGCTCAGCAGCCCCCGCAGCACGACCCCTCGAAACACCATCTCCTCGACCAGCGGCGCGGCCACCACGGCCAGCACCAGCAACGAGATCACGTAGCCCCGGGTGGCGTCGATGTCGTTCACGCCCTCGGTGTTGCCCGTGAACGGAATCCGGGTCACCACGATCAGCAGCGCGAGCGCGAACTGCACGGCGATGCAGCACAGCCACGTGAGCGGCCCCCAGCCGACATCGACCTTGCGGACGAACAGCCCGGTGTCGGCCCGCAACGAGCCCGAGCCCATGCGACGGCTGGTCCACCAGCAGACGATCAGCACCGGGCCGTACCCCAAGAGTCCGGCAACCACGATGTACACCGGGATCGGCCAGTCGAAGCGCGACAGTCCATCGAGCACGAAGCGGCTCAGAACGAGCGACAGGAAGATCGTCGACAGCGCACCGATCGCCATCGAGAGCGGAAGTTGCGGGTGGGGTGGAGCGGGTGGTGGCACCCGGTGGGCGACGTGGTCGGTCCACACCCGGCCATCGAAGTAGCGGACCGCTCCGCTGAGACGCGGGTCGGGGTACCAGCCGGCGGGATGCACGGGCTGATGCTAGGAGGGTTCCGGTCGACCTGCCCCGCGACACGGGTCGTACCATCGACGGATGCCGACTCCTGCGCCGAACATGCCCGTCACGGGCTCGCTCTGGCACGCGACGCTGCCAGCCGAGCTCGAGGGTCCGGGACGGACGTCACTGCCGGGAGACACCGACGTCGATGTCGCGATCGTCGGCGGCGGCTACACCGGCCTGTGGACCGCATACTCCCTCGCCGAGCGTGACCCGACGCTGCGTATCGTCGTGCTCGAGTCGGAGGTCGTGGGCTTCGGTGCCAGCGGCCGCAATGGCGGCTGGGCGTCGGCGCTGCTGCCGATGAGCCTGACCACCATGGCAGCCGAACACGGACGTGACGCGGCGGTGCGGATGCAGCGGGCGATGCACGCCGCCATCGACGAGATCGTACGGGTGACGTCCGCCGAGGGAATCGACTGCCACCTCGCCAAGGGGGGCTGGTTCGGTGCAGCACGCAACCTCGCCCAGGTCGGCAGGCTCGACGATGAGCTCGCCGAGATGCGCGCGTTCGGCTTCACCGAGGACGACGTGCGGTGGCTCGGGCCGGACGAGGCGCGCAACATGCTCAGCGTCAGCGCGTGCCATGGTGCCCTGTTCACCCCGCACTGCGCAGCGATCCACCCGGCGCGCCTCGCGCGCGGCCTGGGCCTCGCGGTCGAGCGGCGCGGCGTCACGATCCACGAGCACACCCGGGTGACGTCGATCGAGCCTCGGCGCCTGGTCACCGAGCACGGCACCGTGCGGGCCTCGTACGTCGTGCGCGCCACGGAGGGGTTCACCCCCACGCTGCCCGGCCACCGCCGCCGCATCGTGCCGATCTACTCGCTCATGATCGCGACCGAGCCGCTCCCGCAGTCGTTCTTCGACGATGTCGGTTGGGCAGATCGCCAGACGTTCAGCGATGCGCGTCGCCTCGTCATCTACGGGCAGCGCACCGCAGACGATCGCATCGCCTTCGGCGGCCGCGGAGCGCCGTACCACTTCGGTTCACGGGTCGATCCGTCGTTCGACCTGCACACCGGGGTGCACGAGGGTCTCCACCACACGCTGCGCGAGATCTTCCCAGCCCTCGGCGACGCCGCCATCACGCACCGCTGGGGCGGGCCGGTTGGTGTGCCGCGCGACTGGCAGTGCTCGGTCGGGCTCGACCGCGGCACGGGCCTCGGTTGGGCCGGAGGCTACGTCGGTGACGGTGTCACCACGACGAACCTCGCCGGACGTACCCTCGCTGCACTGATCGCCGGCGACGACGACGACCCGATCGTGTCGCTGACCTGGGTCGGGCACCGGTCCCGCTCGTGGGAGCCCGAGCCGCTGCGCTGGATCGGCATCAACGCGATGGTGCGCCTGCCGATCAGCGCCGATGCCTACGAAGAGCGCCACGGGCGCCCTGAGCGCTGGCGCAGTGCCGTGCTGAGCCGGATGACCGGCCACTGAGCCGGTCGCTCAGATGGCGGATGACGGGTACGCCGTCGGTACCTCGGCGGCAAACAGCCAGGTGTCGAAGAACGACGTGAGATCGGTGTCGGACACGTCCTCGGCCAGAGCGATGAAGTCCTCGGTGGTGCGGGAGGTGCCGTTGTTCTCGGCGACCCATCGCTGGAGCACCGTGAAGAACGCATCGTCGCCGATCGTGTCGCGGAGCGCCTGCAGCACGACGGCGCCCCCGTCGTAGGAGTTGTAGCCGAACAGGTCATCGGCCCCTGGCCGACCGGTGGCAGCGCCGGCTCCCCGCCGACCGGCGAGCGCTCTCGATGCCTGATCCGCAAGCGTCGCCCGGCCGGTGTGATCGAACCACAGCCACTGGCCGTACGTTGCGAAACTCTCGTTGAGCCAGATGTCCTGCCACCGCGCCGGCGTGACGGCATCGCCGAACCACTGGTGGACGAGCTCGTGCGACAGGAGCAGTTCGCTCAGGAAGCCGACCGTGCCATCGAGGTCCTGGTTGCTGAACATCGATCGACCCATGGTCTCCATCGCGAGGCCGGCAAAGCTGTCGGTCACGGCGATGCCGTAGCGGTCGAGCGGGTAGGGGCCGAACACGTCGTCGAAGAAGTCGATCTGCTCCGGGATGGCGTCGATGTACGCCTGCGCACCGACGACGTTGCGACGGAGGATCGCACTGACGATCGGGAGCCCGTTCGGACCAGTGGTCTCGATGATCTGATAGTCGCCGGTGAGCAGTTGGACCAGGTACGTCGGCATGAGGTCGTCCTGCCTCCACGTCCAGGTGTCGCCGTCCGGGCCCGGCGTGGTCGCCTGCAGCGCACCGTTGGCCACCGCCGCCATGCCGGTGGGCACCGTGATCTCGAACGTCCACGACGCCTTGTCGGACGGGTGATCGTTGCTGGGCAGCCACGTTCGGGCACCGTCGGGCTCGTTCAGCACGTACGAACCGCCGTCGGTGTGGAACCAGCCGCTCGGCAGCACCGACGACGAACCCGCATCAGGTGTGCCGCTGTACGCGATGTCGACGACGAGTCGCCGCCCCGGCGTCAGCGGCTGGTCGGGGGTGATGCGGAGCTCGACGTCCTCGGGGGCAAACTCGGCATCGACGCCATCGACGGCAACGGCGCCGATGTCGAGTCCCACGGCGTCGAGCGTGAACGAATCGCGCTGCTCGGTGGCGGCGATGGTGATCGACACGGACCCGTCGATCGCATCGAGCTGCGGGTCGTAACGGAGGCGGACGGCGTAGTCGACCACGTCGATGCCGGGGTTCCCGAGACTCGGGAACAGCTCGTCGCCCACCCCGTCGACAGACCCATCCTCGGCTGGCGTCGTGATGTCCGGCGTCGCGTCGGTCGAGTCAGTCGGCTCGATCGGGATCGCCGACGCAGACCTGACGGAGACGACCGGGCCGGTGGAACTGCACGACGCTGCCACGAGCGCAACGAGCAGCACGAC
>JBBDMO010000158.1:0-10773 GCA_040878255.1 Ilumatobacteraceae bacterium | reverse complement strand
GCGACAAGGGCCTCTGGGACTACCCCGACTACCCCGGCGTCTATGACGGCACGCTCATCTGGCGGCACCCTGACGCGACCGGCCCCGACGAACTGCGCAAGGACGGCCCGGGCATGTGGCAGTTCGTCGATGGAGGCGCACGGTTCCTGCCCGGCGAGTGGCCGACCGGTTCGCGGCTGTTCGACCCGACGGGCGCAGTGACGATTTACACGACCCCGCCACCCGGCGAGGAACCGAACCAGTACCCCAGCCCTGCGGGCTGACGACGGTTTTCCCGCGCGGGCGCACGTGTCGCCCCTACAGTTCCGGCATGTCCGACCACGTCACGACCCACACCGACCCCAGCGACATCGTGCCGTCGCTGATGTCGCCGGTGAAGCCGCACGTGATCGTGCTGTTCGGTGCCACCGGTGACCTCTCGCGCCGGAAGTTGCTGCCCGGGCTCCTCCACCTCTTCCTCGCCGGGCTGGTGAGTGACTGTCGGATCGTCGGCACGTCACTCGATCCGTTCGACGCCGATGCCTTCCGCATCTTCGCCCGCCAAGCCGTCGACGAGTTCTCGAGCCGCATCGTCACCGACGAGCAGTGGTCCCAGTTCGCGTCGAAGCTCGACTACGTGCCGCAGGCGCTCGGTGCCGATGGTCTGCGCGACGCCGTAGCCGTCGCCGAGGCTGCGCTCGGTGGCGAGCCGAGGCGGCTGCACTACCTCAGCGTGCCGCCACCCGCAGCACGACCCGTCGTGAGCATGCTGGCCGAGGCGGGCCTGGTCGAGCGGTCGCGGATCATCATGGAAAAGCCGTTCGGCACCGATCTCGCCACGGCGCGCACGCTGAACGCGTCGCTGCACGAGATCTTCGACGAGGACCAGATCTACCGCATCGATCACTTCCTCGGGAAGGAGGCTGCTCAGAACATCCTTGCGTTCCGGTTCGCGAACGGTCTGTTCGAACCAATCTGGAATCGCGACCACATCGACCACGTCCAGATCGACGTGCCCGAAGCGCTGGCGCTCGACGGCCGCATCGGCTTCTACGAACACACCGGCGCGTACCGCGACATGGTGGTGACGCACCTGTTCCAGGTGCTGGCGTTCATGGCGATGGAGCCTCCCACTGCGCTCGAGCCCCGCGCGATCAGCGAGGAAAAGAACAAGGTGTTCCGGTCGATGTTGCCGATCACCCCTGCGAACGTCGTGCGCGGCCAGTACCTCGGCTACCGCGACGAGCCGGGCGTGGCAGCCGACTCCGAGACCGACACGTTCATCGCCCTGAAGTGCGAGATCGACAACTGGCGCTGGGCCGGTGTGCCGTTCTTCCTGCGCACCGGCAAGCGCATGGCCGAGGGTGCGCGGATCATCTCGATCGCGTTTCGCGAGCCGCCGAAGAGCATGTTCCCGACCGGATCGGGCATCGGTGCGCACGGCCCCGATCACCTGACGTTCGACCTTGCCGATGCATCGAAGCTCTCGCTCAGCTTCTACGGCAAGCGCCCCGGGCCCGGCATGAAGCTCGACAAGCTGAGCCTGCAGTTCGCGCTCCACGAGACCGGACGCGAGCACGACGTGCTCGAGGCGTACGAGCGGCTGATCCACGACGCCATGAGCGGCGACCACACCCTGTTCACGACCGCTGAGGGCATCGAGCGACTGTGGGAGCTGTCGATGCCGTTGCTGAGCGCACCACCGCCGGTGCGTGCGTATGCCCCCGGCTCGTGGGGACCCAACGCGATCCACCAGCTCATCGCGCCGCACGCATGGCGGCTGCCGTTCGAGCGAGCCTGGCGCGCCACCGCGCAGTGAAGTTTGCGCGCCGCCCCCGGCAGGAATCGGACCTGCGACCTGCGGTTGAGGAATCGGTCCAAGCCCAGTCCGTCCGATGCCACGGCGTCACCACGAACCCACTTCGCAACTCGTGAGACGGCATCAGCGCGAGGGGACGGTCAGCACGAGCGCAGCAACCGACGGTGACCGGCAAGCCTGGGTGTCAGGAGGCTTGGAGATCGGCCACCTCGTCGGCCGAGCTGCGGTGTTCGAGCCGACGTGCGATGTGATCGAACGCAACCACCACCACGAGTGCCAGCACTGCGAGGAGGATCGGCACGGCCACGGGCCCGGTGGGGGCGCCGAGCGCCGTCGAGTCGACACCGTTCGGCCAGGGCCACAGCACGCGGACCGAGCCCACCATCAGCCCGACGAGGATGGCCATGACGGTGTCGTAATGGTGGCCGAGCGCCCAGTGGAGCACCTGCGAGAACAACCCGAGCCCAACGGCGCAGCCCAGGGCGAACACTGCCAGCGTGAGTAGGTCGCGGTCGGTGACGGCGGCGAGCACGCTGGCGTACATGCCCAGCATCACGAGCAGGAACGACCCGCTGATGCCCGGCAGGATCATCGCGCAAATGGCGATCGCGCCCGAGAGGAAGAACACGACCAGCGGCTGACCGCCGCCGCCGCCGCCGACATCGTCGGTCGAGGTGCTCTCGCGCAGGCCGAGCAGCACGAACGTCGCCCCAGCCGCCAGCACCAAGAGCATGATGCGCGTTGCGTCGCGCCGCTCCAGCAGTTGCCAGGCAACCACCACCGAGCCGAGCACGAGGCCGAACAACAGCCCCGCCATCGGCACCGGGTAATCAGCCAGCAGTGTCTCGACCAGGTGCGCCAGGGTGACGATCGCCAACAGGACACCGCTGAGCAGCGAGATCAGGAACACCCATTCGACCTCGCCGAGGTACCCCCGAGCCCTGCGCACATCGCCGCGAAGAAGCATGCCGATGGCCGACGACCCCGAACGGATCGACGCGATCAGCCGCCGGTAGATGCCCAGCACCAGGGCCACCGTGCCGCCGGAGACCCCCGGAACGATGTCGGCCGATCCCATCAGGAACCCGCGCAGGACGGTGAAGGCGATCTGGCGCACGGGCGATGACGCTAACCCACGATGGCTCGAATCGCGATGGCTCGAATCGCGATGGCTCAGCGCGGTGTTGCCAGCCAGATGTGCCCGAGCGGCGCGAGCTCGATGGTGCCCTCGACGACGGACGCGCCCGACGCACGTACGACGGTGAGCGACGCGATGCCCAATGCATCGACCTCCATCTGCGCGCTGCGTTGCCCGAAGTTGGCCACCATCGCGAACGAGCCACGGCTCGGATGCCGACGGACGACCACGAACAGTGCCGGGTCGGTTGGGGTGATGACCTGCACCTGGCCGGCACCGTGAAGCCCCGGCGTGGCGGCGCGATCGGCCAGGAGCGACCGAAGCGCTCCGAACACGCGTGCCTCGACGGTGGTGGGATCGTGACGGCGCTCCGCGATGCCCCAGTCCATCATGGGACGGTGCATCCAACGGTTGTCGTCGCGTCGCGTCGGGTCGTCGAGGTAGGTGTGATCGTTGACCATGGCGAGCTCATCGCCCATGTAGACGAGTGGGACACCGCCGAAGCCGCAGATGACGGAGTAGACGAGTTCGAGCCGTCGGCAGGCAATGTCGAGACGCGCCTCATCGCCATCCGCGAGCGCCTGCTCGATGCCGCACAGCGCTGCCGTGGTACCCGAGATGCGGCCGTCGCCGGTAGCGGGGTCGAACTGGAACAACTCGCCGCGGGCGAACGAGGCGGGGAACACACCGGAGTAGAACTCGTTGAGGAAACCGCGATGACCGAACCCGGTCCAGCCCATCGATGCGGCATCGTCTTCGGTGATCGCCCACCCGATGTCATCGTGGCAGCGGACGTAGGTGACCCACGATGCATGCGCGGGAATCGGGGCGATGCGCTGCAGCGAGTTGGTCATCAGCCCGGCCTCGCCCGTGGCAAGGCTGCTCCAGAGCAGCACCATCAGTTGGTTGTGATACGCCAGATCACACTCGTGGCGGGGTGGGTAACCCGCCCCCAGGTACGCGGTGAGTTCGTCGGGCGGCACGATCGCCTCGGCCTTGAAGATGGTGGCCGGTGCAGCGGTCGCCATCACCGATCGCAGGGTGCACAGCAGCAGATGGACCTCTGGGAGGTTTTCGCACGCCGTCCCCTCGTGCTTCCACATGAACGGCACCGCGTCGAGCCTGAGTGCATCGATGCCCAGGTCCGACAGGCGCAGCATCACGCCGATCATCTCGCGGAGCACATCGGGGTTCGACCAGTCGAGGTCCCACTGGTAGTCGTGAAACGTGGTCCATACCCAGTGCCGTGCGTCTTCGAGCCACGTGAAATTCCCGGGCGCTGTCGACGGGAACACGTCGCGGAGGGTGCGCTCGAAGCGGTCGGGCATGGTGCGGTCGGGAAAGAACCGGTAGTAGGCACGATGAACCGGGTCACCAGCCCGGGCAGCGAGCGCCCAGGGGTGTTCGGCAGCGGTGTGGTTGACGACCAGGTCGATGCACAGGTTCATCCCACGGGCGTGCAATTCGTCCGCGAGCTCGCCGAGCTCGGCGGTGGTGCCGAGGCGCGCGTCGACCTCGTCGTAGGAGGCGACCGCGTAGCCGCCGTCGCTCTCGCCCTCTCGCGGCTTCAGAAGCGGCATCAGGTGCAGGTACGTGATGCCCAGGTCGGTGAGGTGGTCGAGGTGGGCGTGGATGTCGGTGATGGTGCCGCTGAAGCGGTCGGCGTAGGCCACGTAGCCGCTCGTTGTGGGGTGCTGGAACCAGTCGGGCTCGGCCTCGCGCTCGAGATCGCGCTGGAACAGCCGTGCCGGCCGCTCGTCGATGTGGCGCCTGACTCGGTGGGCCAGTTCCTCGGCGAGGCCAGGGTAAGCGGGGTACAGCCCGGCAAGGCCGTGCTCGACGGTGGGCCAGTGCCGCCGCATCCGTGCCGCGCACAAGGCGCTACGGTCGAGCACCGGTTCGATCGGCTCGCAGCGTGGTCCATGCCCGTTCACGGTCGTCGAGTGTAACGTTCGGACTGCAAGCGCTTGCACTCACTTCGAGGGGGATGCCAGGTTGAACGATTCCACCACGAAGTCAACCCGGGCGACCATCGATGACGTTGCCCGTGAGGCCGGTGTCTCGACCGCGACGGTCAGTCGTGCCCTGCGCGACCACCCGCACGTGGCAACTGCGACCAAGCAGCGAGTGGTGGCAGCCGTGGACCGACTGCGTTACGTCGCCAACCCCAACGCGTCGCGGCTGGCATCGGGCCAGAGCCGCACCGTCGGATTGGTGGCTCCGCTACTCACCAACTGGTACACGAGCGAGTTGATGATCGGCGTCGAGGAGGTGATGACGCAGGCGCGATTCGACCTCTTGATCGGCACGGCGAACCCGACGGCGCGCGAGCGCATCTTCCGTGGCGGTGCACACTTCCACCAGCGCGTCGACGGCGTGATCCTGGTCGACGTGTTCTGCGGCGAACAACGCGCCGAGCAGATGGCTGCACTCGAGACTCCCGTGGTGGTCCTTGGCGAGGCTCTGGCCAGCGTGGTGTCGATCTCGATCGACAATGCCCACGGAGCCGAGCTCGCGGCACGCCACCTCATCGAGCTGGGTCACCGTCGCATCGCGCTGGTGCTCGGCCACAGCGAGTTGCACGTCGCCCATGACGTGCCCGCCGAACGTGCACGAGGTTTCGCCACGTCACTGGCCGCTGCCGGGTTGACCGTCGCCCCCGAGCACATCCTCGACGGCGACTTCACCATCGGCGGTGGTCGCCGGGCGATGGCGACCCTGCTGGCGGGTCCGACGCCGCCCAGCGCTGTGTTCTTCATGAGCGACGAGATGGCCTTCGGTGCGCTGCAGGCCCTACGAGAAGCGGGTCTCGTCGCTGGGCGCGACGTGTCGGTGGTGGGCTTCGACGACCACCCGGTGGCCGAGTCGATCGGCCTCACGACGGTCCATCAGCCGATCCGCGACATGGGCAGGTTGGGCGCCGAACTGATGCTCGAGTTGCTCGACGGCACCGCGACGGTGCGGCACCACCCGGTCGAGGTGGCTCTCATCGAACGGATCACAACCGGTCCGCTGAACCCGTTACACACCTCACGTTGACCCTGTTGCCAGGGGGGTGGTTGACGGCGGTGCTGATGTTGTCTACGCTGTAAGCGCTTACATAAATGGTGCAATCCACGCACCAGTTACTCCGAGGGGGAGAACCATGGCGACACGCCGACGATTGGCCGCGCTGGCCACCGTGTTGAGCGTTTCTTTGATCGCTGCTGCCTGTGGCGGCGATGACGAGACCACCACCACCGATGCGGCAGGCGGCGACAAGCCGTACGCCGGGAAGGTCGTGAAAATTTTCAGCTCCATCCGCGACGTCGAGGCCGACCGCCTCGAGGCCGCATGGGCCGCCTACGAAGAAGAGACCGGTATCGATATCCAGCACGAAGGCTCGGGCACGTTCGAGGACGACCTCAAGCTGCGCGTTGCCGGCGGCGACTCGCCCGACCTGGCGTTCATCCCGCAGCCCGGCCTGCTCGCCACACTCGTCGGTGACGGCAAGGTCGTCCCGCTCGACCTGAAGGCAGATGTCGAGGCCAACAACATCGGCGGTTGGGTCGAGCTCGGCACCGTCGACGGCACCTTCTACGCCCCGCCGTTCGGCGCCAACATCAAGAGCCTCGTCTGGTACAGCCCGACGGCGTTCACCGATGCCGGCTATGAGATCCCCACCACCTGGCAGGCGCTGCTCGACCTGAGCCAGACCATTGTCGATGACGGCGGCACGCCGTGGTGCGTCGGTGCCGAATCGGGTGGCGCCACCGGTTGGGTGCTCACCGACTGGACCGAGGACATCGTCCTGCGTACCGCAGGGCCCGAGGTCTACGACAAGTGGGTCGCTCATGAGATCCCGTTCAACGATCCTGCCATCGTGGCCGCCGTCGATCAGGTGGGCGCCGTCGTGAAGAACGACGACTTCGTCCTGGGCGGCGCGCAGAGCATCCCCAGCACCACCTTCCAGGAGGCCGGGCTGCCGCTGCTCGACGGTGGGTGCTTCATGCACCGCCAGGCCAGCTTCTACGGCAACCAGTTCCCCGAAGGCACGACCAAGGGCCCCGACGGCCAGGTCAACGCGTTCTACCTGCCGACGGTGAACGCGGATGATCCCAAGGTGATGCTCGGCGGCGGTGAGGTGATCGGTGCGTTCAACGACCGTCCCGAGGTGGCAGCGGTCGCCAAGTTCCTCACCAGCGCCGACTACGCCAACGAGCGTCTGAAGGCCGGCAACTGGCTGAGCCCGAACAAGACGGCCGACATCTCGGTCATCGAAGACCCGCTCGAGAAGCAGTTCGCCGAACTGCTCGTCGGGTCCGACGTGTTCCGCTTCGATGCCTCCGATCTGATGCCCGGCCCGGTGGGTGCGGGCAGCTTCTGGAGCGAGATGGTCGAGTGGGTCGTCGATGCCAAGAGCACCGAGGAGGCGCTCGCCGCCATCGAGGCCAGCTGGCCCAAGTGAGTTGACATCGGTGACGGGGGCGAGCCGCAACGGCTCGCCCCCGTGACCGTCTCAGGCGGTGTACGTTTTTGAATGGTCGGGGAACGACCGTGAGCAATGTTCTGGGGGCGCATGTCCAACATTCTCGAATCGCTCGCGTTGGTCGCTGCGGGCCTATTGGGCTTCGTCGTCGTCATCGCCGTTCTGTATTGGTTGGCCAGCCAGTTGCCCGAGCCATGGCGAGAGCGGGCGCGTGTGGCCGTATTCGTCGGCCCGGCGCTCGGGCTGCTGATCGGCCTGGTGGTGCCAGCGATCATCAACCTCCGCTTGTCGTTCAACGATCGCAACGACGACTGGTACGGCCTCGGCAACTACCGCGACATCTTCACCAGCTCGTCGAACATCAAGGTGCTCAGCAACACGCTGTGGTGGGGGGTGATCGTCACGGTCTCCAGTGTGGTCATCGGCGTCATCATTGCCCGGTTCGCCGACAAGATGCGCGGTGAGCCGATCGCGAAAGCGCTCATCTTTCTCCCCACGGCGATCTCGATGGTGGGAGCGGGGATCATCTGGAACTTCGTCTACTCGCCTCGCGATTACGGCCTACTCAACTCGGTCTGGCAGTTGCTGCCGGGCGAACAAAAGACACAGTTCTGGTTGCAGGACCAGAAGCTGTTCGGCATCAGCGGCTCGTGGATCCCCGGGCTCAACACGCTGCTGATCATGGTGGTGATCATCTGGATCCAGGCCGGGTTCTGCACGGTCGTGGTGTCGGCAGCGCTGAAGGGGGTGCCCGACGATCTGGTCGAGGCCACCCGCATCGACGGCGCCACCGATCGGCAGGCGTTCTTCCGGGTGGTGCTCCCGTACATCAAGGGAACGGTCATCACGGTCGCCACCACCACGGTCATTGCGGTGCTGAAGATCTTCGACATCATCCAGACGATGGGCAAGGGCGGCTTGTTCGGCACCAGCACCATTGCCAACGAGATGTACGAGCAGGGCTTCCCCCAAGACAACGAGGGGCTGGGCGCAGCGTGGGCCGTGCTGTTGTTCCTCGCCGTCGTGCCGATCGTGTTCATCAACGCCCGCAACCAGCGGGCCATGCGAGAGGGAGGCTGACATGGCGGTCACCATCGATCCACCCGACGCGCTCACCTTGACCTCGGCCACTACCCGAGCCGAACCGATCAGCACCCGGTTGGCCCGAGGCGTCTCCAAGGGACCGGGCCGGTACTTCGTGTGGCTTCTCGCCGCGCTGTGGACGGTACCGACGCTCGGGTTGTTCATCTCGTCGTTCAGGCCCGAGGCCGAGATCAAGAGCACCGGCTGGTGGATGTGGTTCACCGACCCGCTCAACGTGACGATCGACAACTACACCGGCGTGGTCTCGAACAAGGTCAACGGGCTGCCGTTCAGCGAGTTCTTCTGGAACTCGGTGCGCATCGCGATTCCCGCTGCCGTCATCCCGATCGTCGTCGCCGCGCTGGCCGCATACGCCTTTTCGTGGATGTCGTTCAAGGGGCGCGACTGGCTGTTCGTGTTGGTCGTGGGCCTGTTGGTCGTGCCGCTGCAGATGTGCCTCATCCCCTTGCTGAAGTTCTTCGGCGGACCCTGGTTCCCCGATGCGCTCGAAGGTGTCGCCACGATCTGGGTGGCGCACGCGATCTTCGCGATGCCGCTCGCGATCTTTCTCCTGAAGAATTTCATCGGTTCCCTGCCGAGCGAGGTGATCGAAGCGGCGCGGGTCGACGGTGCCTCCCACCTCACCATTTTCACGCGCATCGTCCTGCCGTTGTCGGTGCCAGCTCTGGCGTCGCTCGGGATCTTCCAATTCCTCTGGGTGTGGAACGACCTCCTGGTCGCGAAGGTCTTCGGTGGCAGCGCACGCAACCAACCGATGACCTTCGCGTTGGTCGACATGGTGGGCAGCAGAGGCAACGAGTGGCAGTTGCTCACCGCAGGCGCATTCGTGATGATGGTCGTGCCGCTGATCGTCTTCCTGTCGTTGCAGCGTTACTTCGTTCGGGGCCTGTTGGCCGGAAGCGTCAAGGGGTAGATCGTGTCAACCGTGTCCATGACCAAGTTGGAAAAGACCTATCCGAACGGATTCGCGGCCGTGCCGGGCCTCGACCTGTCGGTCAACGACGGCGAGTTCCTCGTCCTGGTCGGACCGTCGGGCTGCGGCAAGAGCACGGTGCTGCGGATGGTCGCCGGCCTCGAGGAGATCTCCGGCGGCGAGCTGCGCATCGACGGTACGCGGGTGAACGAGATGGGTCCGCAGCAGCGTGACATCGCCATGGTCTTCCAGAGCTACGCGCTCTATCCGAACATGACTGTCGCCGACAACATCGCCTTCGCGATGAAGCTGCGCAAGACCCCCAAGGACGAGATCAAGGCCAAAGTCGCCGAGGTTGCTGCGCTGCTCGAGCTGACCCCGGTGCTCGACCGCAAGCCCGGCCAACTGTCGGGCGGCCAGCGACAGCGGGTTGCCATGGGTCGGGCAATCGTCCGCGAACCCAAGCTGTTTTTGATGGACGAGCCGTTATCGAACCTCGATGCCAAACTGCGTGTGCAGACGCGCGGCGAGATCTCGAAGCTGCAGCGGCGGCTCGGGGTGACCACGATGTACGTCACCCACGACCAGGTCGAGGCGATGACGATGGGCGATCGGGTGGCGGTACTGCTCAAGGGTGTGCTGATGCAGTGCGCCAGCCCGGCCGAGCTGTACGACAGCCCCAGCAACCTGTTCGTCGCCCAGTTCATCGGCTCGCCGTCGATGAACGTGGTGCGTGGCACGGTGCTCAGCGCGGGCGAGGAAGGCATCACGCTCGACGTGGCAGGCCAGCCGGTGCATCTCAGCGGCGCTGCGGCGGCGCGCCTTGCAGGGTTGGCCGACCGAGTGGGTGGCGACGTCGCAGTGGGGATCCGCTCCGAGGCCCTCGGCGGAGACGGCACTTCGTCGATCGATGTGGTCGTCGACCTCGTCGAGATGCTCGGCTCCGAAAAGCACGTGCACTGCACGCTGGCTGCGTCAGCGGTGCGCTCGGTCGACAGTGCCATCGAGATCGACAGCAGTGCTGTGTCGACGGTGGTGGCATCGCTCGACTCGCGCCGGCAGGTGTCTGTGGGCGAACGGATCCAACTGTCGCTCGACACCCTGCGGTTGCACGTGTTCGACCTCGAAACGGGCCAGGCCATCGGCCGAGCCTGACGCGTCGTTGGCGAACAGCGGCGACGAGATCAGATGATCCGCCGTTGCGAGGTTGCATGCCGTCGACGTGATGAACCGCACGGCGATGCGCAACAGGGCGAGCGCCTGGCGATAGCCGCGCAAGGTCGAGGCCTTGCGACCCTGGCGCCCCCGGTAGGAATCGAACCTACGACCTGCGGTTTAGGAAACCGTTGCTC
>JBBDMO010000157.1:0-10812 GCA_040878255.1 Ilumatobacteraceae bacterium | reverse complement strand
CGATCGCAGGCGTGGCGGGGGTCGGGTCGTCGGCGCTCATCGGTCGCCGACCGTAGTGCGGCCCGACACGTCTTCGACGACCGCGTTGGCACCGTCGACGACGAGCAGCGTGCCGCTGACGTACGACGCGTCGCGGCTGGCGAGGAACGCCACCACTGCAGCCACCTCGTCGGCCGTGCCGCACCTCCCCATCGGCGATGCGGCGCCGGCGCGTCGCTCACCATCGCTGAGCGACGGTGTGTCGATCCAACCCGGCGCCACGCCGTTCACGGTGATGCCGAAGCCAGCCGACTCCAACGCCAACGCCCGGGTCAGCCCCATCATCCCGGCCTTCGCCGCCGCGTAGCCTGCAGCCCGCTCGAACGCCGACACCGCACCGGTGGTGGACGCCACGTTGACGATTCGGCCGTACCGGCGTGAGCGCATGCCCGGCACCACCGCCCGGCACATCAAGAACGCCGTCGACAGGTTGCGAGCCAGCGTGTCGTCCCAATCGTGCGGTGTCAGCTCGTGCAGCAGCCCGGCCACATCGTGGCCGGCGCCCACCGACGTCATCCCGGCGTTGTTCACCAGCACCTCGATCAGCCCATGCTGGTCGGCGATCGCCACGAGGCGTTCGACCGCGGCCAGGTCGCGCAGGTCACCGACGACACCGGTCGCCGAACCGCCCGAGGCCATCAGATCGGCCGCCCGGTCGTGAATGCGGTCCGACGTGGCAGCGATGACCACGTGCATCCCTGCGCCGCACAACCGGCGTGCCACGGCGAAGCCGATGCCCACCTCGCTGCCCGCTCCCGTGACGATCGCAACGCTGGTCTCGGGCATGTGGCGAGACAGTAGCGTCGACTCCGTGCGCACCACAGCAGACCTCGATGAGCACATCGAACGGCTCGACCGCGACGGGTACACCATCGTGCGCGACGCATTCGACACCGACCTGGTCACGGCCATTCACGACGACGTGCTGCGGCTCGAGCGCGA
Organism: Ilumatobacteraceae bacterium; assembly: GCA_040878255.1. Lineage (GTDB taxonomy): Bacteria > Actinomycetota > Acidimicrobiia > Acidimicrobiales > Ilumatobacteraceae > VFMC01. The sequence goes on along the minus strand of JBBDMO010000157.1, from coordinate 9,831 downwards.
GCGCGACATCAGGCCCGGCACGAACGGCTTCGAGGGCCGTTCGACGATGCGGGTCTACAACCTGCTCGCGCTCGGCGAGCTGTACCGGCAGGTGCCCGTCCACCCGGTGGTACTGCCGCTGATGCGCCATCTCCTCGGCGACGGATGCCTGGTGAGCAGCCTCTCGAGCATCAGCATCGGCCCGGGCGAGACGGCGCAGCCGATCCACGCCGACGACCAGGTCATGCCGCTACCCAAGCCGCACCCCGCCACCACTGCGAACAGCATGTGGGCGATCACCGACTTCACCGAGGCCAACGGCGCCACCCGCATCCTCCCCGGCACCCACCTCGCCGATCACTCCCCCACGTACGGCCAGCACTACGACAGCATCCCGGCCGAGATGCCGGCAGGCGGCATCCTTGTGTGGCACGGCTCGCTCTGGCACGGCGGAGGGGCGAACACGACCGATCAGCGCCGTACGGGCATCGCGATGAATTATTGCGCCGGATGGGTTCGCCAACAGGAGAACCAGCAGCTCGGCATCCCGCTGTCGACGCTGCGCGAGTTCGAGCCCGAACTGCAGGAGCTGTGCGGCTTCGGTGTGTACCGCGGACTCATCGGTCACATCGACCGGCGCACCGCAGCGCAGGCCGTGCTCGACACCGACGCCGACCACCGCATGCTGTGGGACCGCGGCTGACCGCCGGTACCGTCCCCCACGCATGTACCGCTTCCTCCTGAAGCCGAAGTGGATCCTGTTCCACCTGCTCTGTCTCGGGCTCGTCGTGCTCATGGTGAACCTCGGCTTCTGGCAGCTCCACCGCCTGCAGGACCGTCGATCGTTCAACGCCGAGGTCACCGAGCGGGCCGCCATACCGGTGTCGCCCTACGCCGATGTGGTGCAACCGGGCACCGACCCCGACACCGTCCAGTGGCGTCGCATCATCGCAACGGGCACCTACCTGCCCGACGAGCAGCTCATCGAGGTGAACCGATCGCAGGGCGGCGCTCCTGGCGTCAACGTGGTCACCCCGATGCGTCTCGACGACGGCACCGTTCTGGTCGTCAACCGCGGCTTCGCCCCCTCACCCGACATGACCAACGCCGAGGCACCACCGGCACCGACTGGCCCTGTCGAGATCGAGGGTCGCTTGCGGGTCAGCGAGGAACGCTCGTTCGGCGCCTTCACCGAACCCGACGGCGAACTCACCCAGATCCAGCGCATCGACGTGGCGCGCCTTGCCCCGCAACTGCCAACGCCGCTCGCCCCGGTCTACGCCGACCTCATCGCCTCGAAGCCCACCGACGGCGGCGGCGGCGGCCTCACACCGGTTCCCGAGCCGGTGCTCTCCGAGGGGCCGCACCTGGCGTACATGTTCCAGTGGTGGTTCTTCTCGCTGTGCGTCGTGGCGGGCTGGGTCATCGCCGTGCGACGCAGCGTCGGGCAGCGGCGTCGAGATGCTGCGCAGGCGCTCAGCGCAGCAGACGGGCGAACGGAACCGGGCTCCCCATCGCCAGACGACGACGAACCCGCCACGGCACCGAACTGAACACGGCTGTCATCACTCGGCTCACGGTCGTGGCGTCGGTGTCGACGCGCAGGTAGGCAGACCAGACCTCGACGGGCAACGCGAAGAACGCGTCGAAGAACGCCTGGACGTCGTCGGCCGGTAGCCGCAGCAGTGCGGCCAGACCGTAGTCGTGGAGCGCGCGCGCACGCCGCTGTTCACCGGGCCACACTGCACCCCACACCGTCAGCGCCCGCCGTCGCGGGTCGTCGATCATCAGCGACTCGGCGATGCCGGCGGCCACGCGAGGCGCCGCACGCAACGACGCCGAGACCGAATAGCCGGTGGCTGGGTGGACGTACCCGGCAGCTGCACCGAAGCCCACCGTCAGCGAGCTCCGGTTCGGCACACCCGGCCGCATCGGGATGACGACGTGCTCGACGCGCGCTGCCGTGTCGGTGAGGTCGGCGCCGAGCCGCGAGGCGAGGCGGCGACGGAGCTCGTCGGCCGACATCGGGCTGCGGCGAGCGAGCGAGGTCTCCTCGACGAGCCACTGCCCACCGTCGAGCGCGACGACGTAGAGGAACGTCGGTTCGGCAATGTGCTGCCGGCCCGGGGGCCGCCAGTCCATCAACACCGCGGCGTCACCGTCGACCTGTGACGGACGATGGTCGAGCACCAATCCGTACGCGGTCTGTGCGGGTACCGCAGCTGCTCCGTTGGCCGGTGAACCGGTCGCCTGCACGACCACCCGGGCCGTGCGCGAGGTGCCGTCGTCGAGCACGACGTCTGACCCCGCATCGCGGTGCTGCACCGAGACCACCCGGGCCGTGACACGCGATGCACGGTCGAGCTGCGCCCGCAGGCGGTCATGGTGGAACGTGGCGTAGCGCCGACTCACCGTGCGGCGCGTGGTGCCGACCACGTCGATCGCCGTGTCGGTGGCCAGCGTGTCTTCGAACCCGGGGACGTCGTCGACCCAGGTGCCGTAGGTGGCGGTCCACGGACGGTCCTGGCCGACCACCAGCACGTCGAGCGCTGCGAGATCACAGGCGGCGCCGAGCGCGAGCCCGGCGGGGCCGTCACCGACGACGATGACGTCGTGGCAGTGCGGCGTCACCCTGCGCCGTGCCCGGCCTCGATGCGGGCCATGCGACGGAACTGCTCGACGACGTCCGGGGTCGTGTGCGTGGGGTCGAGCGTGCGGTAGACGGTCTCGACGTTGACGGCGATGCGACCGAACTCGCCCCACCCGGAGAAGTCGGGACGGGCACCGATCTCGCGAGCGATGTCGCGGGCAGCCTCGAACGCGTCGACGCCGGCCTGCTGGCGCTGCGTTGCTTCGGCATCGACGAAAGCGAGATAATCGCGCACCTCGGCCACACCAGCCTTGTCGGTGATCGGGCCGTGACCCGGCACCACCGTGTCGATGTCCATGCCGAGCATCAGGTCGCAGGCGGCCACCCAGTTCGACAGCGGCCCCGCCCACACGATCGGGGTGCCGCCGATGAAGAGGATGTCGCCCGTGTACACCGTGCGTGCATCAGGCACGTATGCGATGGTGTCGCCGCTCGTGTGCGCAGGACCGACCTCGATCAGTTCGACGCTGCGCCCACCGACCTCGAGGTCGAGGCGGCGCTCGAAGGTGCGCGTCGGCATCCGCACCTCGATGCCCTCGAAGTCGAAGGCACCGAAGAACCCTCGGAACAAGTCGCCCACCTCGCCCGGCGCGGCGTTGAGCGCGGCCATCATCACCGGCGGCACCTCGGACATCTCGTGCGCCGTTGCTACCGACGCCACGATCTCGGCCTGGTCCACCAACTGGTTGCCGTAGCAGTGGTCACCGTTCGCGTGCGTGTTCACCAGCGTGGCGATCGGGGCGGTGCGGGTGACGGCAGCCATCGTGTCGAGCATGCGCTGCGTCAGCTTCAGGTCGAACAGCGTGTCGACGAGCAGCGAGGCACCGTCACCGGTCACCAGGCCGGCGTTGCTCCACCCCCACCCGCCGTCAGGTTGCAGGTAGGCGAAGCACCCGTCACCGAGTTCGTGCAGACCGTGTTCGTAGGGCGTGGCCATCTGGTCAGTATCCCACGATGCCCGCCAGTGCCGGAGGTCCCGGACTCGTCCGCACTCATGCCCTGCCACGCCGAGACGATCGCGCCCACGATGACGTCGGGACACTTCGCACACTGCACGGGGAGGGCACGATGGCCGACGAGACCTTCGACAGCACGAGGTTCGACCGGCGCACCGGCACCATCGTGCTCGACGACCAGCAGTGCTGGACACTGCTCGACGAACACGAGGTCGGGCGCCTTGCGGTGTCACTCGGCGGGCACCCCGACATCTTCCCCATCAACTACGTCGTCGATGGGCACACGATCGTGTTCCGCACCGCCGCCGGCACGAAGCTGGCCGGCGCAGTGCTCGGACTCGGCGTGGCATTCGAGATCGACGGCTATGACGCCGTCGACGGCGAGGCGTGGAGCATCGTCGTCAAGGGTGAAGCCACCCAGATCGAGCATCCCGACGACCGCTTCCGGGCCGAGACGCTGCCCCTGTTCCCGTGGAACGCGACCCCGAAGTTCGACTTCGTGCGGATCACGCCCGACGAGGTCACCGGCCGCCGCTTCCGTGTCGTCGACCACACCGCCTGGCCCGACGCCGGCACCCACTGACCCTTCGGATGGCGTTCCGACGGGGTGCGCAGAGCGGGCATAGAGTCGCCCCATGACGCTCGCGACACGCCGCCTCGGCCGGACCGGCCACCAGTCCTCCATCTGCATCCTCGGTGGCGCAGCCTTCGGCGGCACGACACCAGACGAGACCGCCGCTTCGTTCGAGTTCGCGCTCGCCGCCGGCGTGAACCACGTCGACATCGCACCCACCTACGGCAACGCCGAACTGGTTGCCGGCCCGTTGATCGCAGCCAACCGCAGTCGCCTCTTCGTCGGCGAGAAGACCGGCCGGAAGAACGCCGACGGTGTGCGCGCCCAGCTCGAGACCTCGCTCGAGCGGCTGGGATGCGACACGTTCGACCTCTACCAGGTGCACGGTGTCACCAGCCTCGATGACCTCGAGACCCGGACCCAGGCCTTCGAGGCGATCCTGCGCGCGCGTGACGAGGGCATGGTCCGCCATGTGGGTGTCACCGGCCACGACCTCACCACGCCGGCCGCTCAGCTCGAGGCAGTGCGCCGCTACGACCTCGACACCGTGATGTTGCCGATCTACGCCGGTGCGCTGGCGATCGACCAGTACGCGACCGACCTCGCCGTGCTGCTCGACGAGTGCGCCCGCCGCGACGTGGGTGTGATGGCCATCAAGGTCGGCGCGTTCCAACCGTGGGGCGAGCAGGCGAAGACCGCCGACACCTGGTACCAACCGCTCGACGACGTGGCGCGGATCACCAACGGCGTGCGGTTCACGCTGTCGACCCCGGGCGTCGTCGCCTGTTGCACCCCGGGTGACACCGACCTGCTGGCGATGGTGCTCGACGCAGCCGAGCGCTACGAACCGATGACCGCAGCCGAGCGCACCGCGTGGCTCGCCGAAGCAGCCGGATGGCCGACGATCTTCCCGCTCGACGCCACGGCGCGCTGACCGCGGAAACCATCGAGGCCCTAGGTGACGGTGAGCCACACGGCGACGAAGTGCGTCGTAGCCGCCACCACGGTGGCGGTGTGCCAGACCTCGTGGTACCCGAACACGCCCGGCAGCATGCGGGGGATCTTCAGCCCGAAGCACAGCGCTCCGACGGCATAGATCAACGCTGCGGCGACCGCGAGGACGAGCGGCACGACACCGGCCGTGTGGACGACCCCGGGCAGCACCACCAAGCACTCGAATCCCACCACGAAGTACAGCACCGAGCCGGCCACGTCGCCGTGGTGCCAGCGGCCGAGCTTCAGCACGATCCCGGGAATCGCGGTCAGCCAGATCGCCGCCACGGCCCAGGCGCCGTTCCGCGGTGACATCGCCACCAGCGCCAGCGGTGTTGCCGACCCTGCGATGGCGAGGAAGATCGCAGCATGATCGAGGCGGCGCCACACGGCGCGCGCCCGCAGGTCGTGGACCCACCGGTGGTAGGCCACCGAGACGCCGAACATCGTGGCCATGCACCATGCGTAGACGGCACACCCGGCCGTGGCACGCGGGCCCTCGGCCACCAGCACCAGCGCGGCCATCGCCGGCGTCGCAACGACGAGCCCGACGAGGTGCACCCGGCCACGCCACGTGGGCCGCGAGTCGTGGCCGAGCGGCACGTCGCGGCCTGCATCGACGGCGTATCGAGTGTTCAGCGGAGGACGCGCCCGCCGGCTGTTCACGCTCACCTGCGCGCCCGCATCATGGCGATGGTCTACCGGCACCAAGCGGACGCTCCGCGACAAATCACCGAATCAGGCCTACACGCAGGGCTGACTGGTTCTACCCTGGCCCCCATGCGCCAGCTCAGCGGGATGGACGTCAGCTTCCTCAACATGGAGACGGCGAGCACCTTCGGGCACGTCTGCTCACTCAACGTCTACGACCCCACCGGCGTGCCCGGCGGTGCCGGCATCGACGCGATGAAACAGATCATCCTCGAACGGATCGATCAGCTCGCTCCCTTCCGCCGCCGCCTGGTCGAGGTGCCCCTCGGCCTCGACCTGCCGTACTGGATCGAGGACCCCGATTTCGACATCGACTTCCACGTTCGCCACCACGCGGTTCCATCGCCCGGCAGCCCCGAGCAACTGGCCGAGGCCGTCAGCAGCATCGTGGCTCGTCCACTCGACCGCGGTCGGCCACTCTGGGAGCTCTACATCATCGAAGGCGTCGACAACGGACGCCTGATCGCGCAGCTCACCAAGATCCACCACGCCACCATCGACGGTGCCTCCGGTGCGCAGATGCTCAGCGCGATCCTCGACACCGACCCCAACTTCCGGCCGGTCGGCGAACCGGTGCCGTGGGTGCCCGACGAGATCCCCACCGACGAGGAGCTGCTGCGCATCACGATGCGCGAGTACGTGAAGCGACCCGAGAAGTTCGTACGGCTCAGTGTTCGAACCATGCGCGAGCTCGCCAGTGCCACCCAGTCCGGCAGCCTGCGCGCGATCGCCGACCTGGTTGCCCAACCGATGCCGGGGCCCGCCGGCAAGATGCTGCGCAACCGGCTCCGATCCCAGTACGGCCACGACGACGACCGGGCTCCGGCGCTGCCACCCACCCAGGCTCCGCGCACGCCGTTCAACCGGCCGATCACGCCGCACCGGCGCTTCGCGTACACCACCATCCCGCTCGAGGACGCCAAGACGGTGCGCCGAGCGTTCGGGTGCACGTTCAACGACGTCGTCATGGCCGTGTGCAGCGGGACCCTGCGCCGGTACCTCGACAAGCATGACGCGCTGCCTGAGGACAGCCTCATCGCAATGGTGCCGGTCAGCGTGCGCAGCGGTGCCGAGAGCGAGACGTACCAGAACCGTGTGTCGGCCCTGCTCGCCGACCTGGCCACGAACGAGCCGGACCCGGTGAAACGGCTCCGCCGTGTGCAGCAGAGCATGACCGCCGCGAAGGAGAGCTTCGCCGCGATCCCGGCTGAGGCCCTGCAGGACTTCACCCAGTTCGCACCGCCCGCCGTCGCTGCGCGCGCAATGCGGATGTACAGCCGGCTGCGCATTGCAGACCGGATGAACCCGCCGTTCAACCTGGTCATCTCGAACGTACCCGGCCCCAGCCACCCGCTCTACTCCGCCGGTGCGCAGCTGAAGCACTTCTATCCGGTGAGCGCGCTCATCGACGGTCAGGGTCTGAACATGACCGTCCAGAGCTACAACGGCAATCTCGACTTCGGCTTCATCGCCTGCCGCGAGCTGGTGCCAGACCTCTGGACGATGGTCGACCTCCTGCACGAGAGCATGCAGGAACTCATCGATCTCGCCAACTGACTGGCGGGAGCCAGCGAAGGCCGGACTATCGCAAGGTGATGATTCGACATCGCCTGACGATCTGCTGCGATGAGGGCCGTCTCGTAGCGCGCCCGTTCTGGCGGCGCGGCAAGGTGCTGACGCTCTCGTTGACCGAGCCGGGCCTCGAACTCTCGATGGAGCGCTCGTCCACGATCACGCTGCCGTGGGCGGCGTACGTGCCCGACTCGGCGACGTCATCGCTCGACCCGGCTGCCGATAGCTGGACGATCTCGTGGTGGACGTCCGGCCAGGCCGGCCGATTCGGTGTCGCCATCGTGGTCCGTGGTGTCTTCATCGAGTCGACCCGAGCCATCGCGGCGTCCACGCAGACCCGCTGGCGTGCCTTCGATCTGCGGCGTTCCGGCCACACCAGCGGGGTTGCGCTGCCTGTGCTCCCCGGCGCCTCCGAGTTCACCCGTTACGAGGCCGAGCGCAGCACGATGTCAGCGCTGTGCCACGTGATGCGCGACCGGGCCGATCTACGGCCTCGTCTCGGGGAGCAGGCGCGCATGGATCGCCTCGCCCGCGAGGTACAGCGAGACCTCTTGCCGCTCCACGCCGCGCCGGCGCGACCCGGTCAGGCTGTGGCCGACGTGCTCGGCGCAATGCGCCAAGCCGGCTACGTCCACCGGTTCGGTCGACCGCTGTCGCGTGCCGAGGTCGAACGTTCGGCGTTGGTCGTCGACGAGGTCCGCTCACGAATCCTCGCCGACCCACACCGGCGGGGACGCCCGATCGACAACAGCCTCGTCGAGCGCCTGGTGCGCACCCACTACCTCGACGTGAAACCGTGGCCGTTCACAGCGATCACCGGTCCAGTCTGACCGCAACCGCAACCGTCTGACAGGTCCGCCCGCGCAGGTGCCTTGGATCTACGAACGGTTTCAGACCCGATCGGCGATCCGCTCGGCGATCATGACGGTGGGCAGGTGCGTGTTCGCTCGCGGAGCGACCGGCATGACCGACGCGTCGCACACCATCACGCCCTCGTATCCGATGAGCCGACACGCCGTGTCGACGACGCGCCCCATCGCGCAGGTACCAGCCGCATGCACATAGTCGCCCAACGCCGCACGAACGCTCGCGATGTCGGTGGCGGTCGGCACGATGTCACCCAGTCCCGTCATGGCGGGCGACGTCATCACGCGCTCGGCGATGTCGAGACCGACACGTAGCGGGACCCAGTCGCGCTCGTCGGCCAGCATCGCGAAGTCGACGACCGGGTCGACGGTCGGATCGGTCGATGCGAGGCGCACACTGCCGCGCGAGTGCGACCGCATCAGGGCCACCATCACGAGTCCGAGCGTGGGCATCGTCGCCTCGATCGCGTCGATCGCGAGCAGCTGCAGGTCCTGCGGCTCGGCCCCCGACGACAGCTGGGCGAGCGTGCCGACCGACAGTGACCCCATCGGCGCCGGCTCGCGCAGCAGCACGGGGAACGCCACCGAGGGGTGGTCGTGCAGCCCCTCGCCCACCCCGGGCGTGTCGACCCCCGACCGCAGGAGCAGGGCCGGCGAATGGATCGCCCCGGCGCTCACGATGACGAGGTCGGCCTCGAGCTCGCTGCCATCGACCAACCGCACCCCCACGGCACGGCGGCCCTCGAACAGCACGACATCGACCAGCGCATCACCGCGCACCTCGAGGTTCCGACGTTCGCGAGCCGGCTCGAGATAGGCGTCGTTCACCGACACCCGCCGCCCCGCCGAATCACGGGTCAACTCGACGCCATGGGTGGCTTCGGGTACGGCATCGGCGAGGGCCCGGTTCACCGGTCCCCACTCGGCACGCGCGGCACGATGCACCACCAGCGACGTTCGGGCGAACCAGGGGGCGACGTCGTTCCAGCCCCAGCCGGCACAGCCGTGCACGCGCTCCCACTCGTCGTAGTCGTCCGGATGGCCGGGCAGCGCGACAAGTGCGTTGATCGCCGACGACCCACCGACACCTCGTCCACGTGTGTAGACCCGCGGTTCCTGACCCGGAGCCCGGGTTGCCATCAGGTGCGCCCAGTGCCGATCAGGGAGCTCCTTGGCCAACGCGAACGACGGTCCGCTGATCTCGGGCGGCGTCTCGGCCGCTCGGTGATCGGGACCGGCCTCCAACAGGGTGACGTGGCGGTCGGGGCGTTCGCTCAGACGGGCAGCGAGGACGGCACCGGCCGAACCGGCACCGATGATCACCACCCGCCGCGCCGTCACCCCTCTGCCGCCGCGGCCTGCTGCTCCTGCCACCGGCGGCCGGCATCGGCGTACATCTGCGGCAGCGGCAGCATCAGCAGCGAGGCGCCACCGTCGACGCACAGCGTCTGGCCGGTGATGTACTTCCCATCCGGCCCGCACAGGAACAGCGCAGCGTTGGCGATGTCCTCGACGGAACCCGGGTGGCCG
>JBBDMO010000156.1:0-10873 GCA_040878255.1 Ilumatobacteraceae bacterium | reverse complement strand
TCGATCTGCTCACGCGTCGCGAGATCGAGGCGATCGGGTCGGCGTTCGCCAAGGTGCGCGCCGCGCTGCTCGCCGAGCAGGATGTTGCGTCGTGACCGACACTCCCCTGCTGCTCCCCCTCGGCTTCCACTGCTATGTCGCCAACGTCGGCATCAAGGACGACACCGACGACTTCGTGGTGGTCGCCGCCGATGCGCCGTGCAGCGCTGCCGGACTGTTCACCCGCAGCAGCTTCGCCGGCCCCAGCGTGCTCGTGAGCCGAGAGCACATCGCCGACCATCGCGCCCGCGCCGTGGTCGTCATCTCCAAGAACGCCAACGTCGCCACCGGGCCCACCGGCCTCGCGAACGCGCAAGAGGTCGCCGCCGGGGTCGCCGCTGCGCTGGGCGCCGACGCCACCGACGTGCTCGTGGCCTCCACCGGTGTCATCGGTCGCCAGTACCCGATGGACCGGGTACGGGCCGGGCTGGCCGCGCTGCCACCGTCGCTCTCCGGCACCGACGCCACGGCGGTCGCTCGCGGCATCATGACCACCGACACCGTCATGAAGACGGCGTCGGCATCGGTCGGGTCGGTGCGCGTGGTCGGCGTTGCCAAGGGTGTTGGGATGATCGAGCCGAACATGGCCACGCTCATCACCCTGTTCTTCACCGATGCCGAGGTAACGCCCGACCAGCTCGACGCAGTGTTCCGCCGGGTCATCGCCCGCACCTTCAACCGGGTGTCGGTCGACACCGATACGTCGACGTCCGACACCGCGATCGTGCTCGCCAGCGGTGCTGCCGGACCCGTGCAACTGGTGGAACTCGAAGCGGCGTTGCACGAGGTGGCGCTGTCGCTGACCAAGCAGGTGGCCCGCGACGGCGAGGGGGCCACCACGCTGATCGAGGTGTGCGTCGATGGAGCGACCACCGAGGCACAGGCCGAGCGAGTTGCCAAGGCGATCGTGAACTCGCCGCTGGTCAAGACCGCCGTCCACGGCGCCGACCCCAACTGGGGCCGGGTCGCGATGGCGGTCGGCAAGAGCACCACCGCAGACGAGGTCGACCAGGCGAACGTGGTCATCCGCTTCGGCGAACAAGAGGTGTACCCCGCCGCCGTCGGCGCCGACGGGCTCGAGCAGCTCAGCGCCTACATGCGCGGCGACGAGGTACGCATCCACGTCTCACTCGGCGTCGGCGTCTCCGGGGCCACGGTGTGGGGCTGCGACCTCACCGACGGCTACGTCCGCATCAACGCCGACTACACCACCTGACCCCCACCCCCACGAACTTCGGCACCTCAGCGGGCCTGAGCACCACCGTGGTGCCGAAGTTCGTGGGGGTGTGTGGGTCAGCGGGTCACTTGGGCTGCATGCGGATGCCGCCGTCGACGCGGATGGTCTCGGCGTTCATGTAGCTGTTGGTGATGCACTCGACGACCATCGAGGCGAGCTCGTCCTGGAAGCCCAGGCGCTGCGGGAAGAGCACGCCCTTCTGCAGGTTCTGCTTGAACGCCTCGCTGTTGTCACCCTCGCCGTAGATCGGGGTGTCGATCAGGCCGGGGGCCACAGTGTTGACGCGCACGCCGATGGCGGCGAGGTCGCGTGCGACCGGCAGGGTCATGCCGACCACGCCACCCTTCGACGCCGAGTACGACGCCTGACCGATCTGGCCATCGAACGCTGCGACCGAGGCGATGTTCACGATCGCACCGCGCTCGCCGTACTCCATCGGCTCGGTGGTGCTCATCGCCGTGGCGGCAATGCGGATGCAGTCGAAGCTGCCGATCAGGTTGATCGCGATGACCTTCTTGAAGGCGTCGAGGTTGGCTGCCGACTCGTACTGGCCGTCCTTGCCCACCGTGCGCTGGGCCCAGCCGATGCCGGCCGAGTTCACAAGCACGCGCAGCGGGCCCATGCTCTTGGCCATCTCGACGGCGTTGATGATGTCGTCGGTGTTGGTGACGTCGACCTTGCAGAACGCGCCGCCGATCTCGTCGGCGAGCTCCTTGCCCTTATCGGCCTGGAGGTCGGCGATGACGACCTTCGCCCCCTTGGCGGCCAGACGGCGTGCGGTGGCTGCACCGATGCCCGATGCCCCACCCGTGACGATTGCGCTTGCACCTGTGATGTCCATGAGGTGCGACGATAGGCGGGCACCCGGGGTGCCCACCAGCCGGAGTCACCCGGACGGCAGCGGGACCTCGCCCGCTGCGTCAGTCGACGGCCGCCCGGGCACGGTCGATCTGCGCCAAGTCGGCCGCCAGTCGCCCGGCGTGCCAGCCGCCGGCGTCGACCGAGCGCGAGCGCATCGGGGTGGTGCGCGGGAACCACTCGGCGGCCCGTTCGCGCACCGCCGCCTCACGCGCCTGCTGCACCGGCACGAGCGCCGAGCCGTAGGTCTGCCCCGCCTCGTCTCTGGCCGCGTGCACGGCCTCGTCGAGCCGCTCGCCGATGCGCACGGCGAAGCTCAGCACGAACGCTCGGCGAAACGCCGGCGACCGGGTACGTGAGCCGGGCCCGCCCGCTGCCGCCATCGACCGGGTCATCTGCACCAGCAGCGACGTGAAGGTGAGCTCGGTGAGGTCGAGCTCGACGTCGAAGCCGATCACCGTGGCAGCCCCGAAATCGTCGTGCCACACCACCTTTGCGCCGTTGGTGGCGGCGACCACGCCGAGCAATTGCGCCTTCTGCGGCGCGTAGGGGTCGTCGATGTGGACCCGCCGGGCGCGCACACCGGCCGCCAGGCCCTGCGGTGAGGCGCTCGCCTGCACCATGGCCGCATCGATCGCATAGCGCGCCATCAGTTCCTGCGCCTTGGTCATGAAGGCATCGGCCTCGGCGTCGAAGGTGGTCGACTCGGCCTTCGCGAGCAGGGCCCTGATGCGGTCGAGCATGCGCGGCTCAACCGTGATCGCGTGACGAGGCACGGTCCGCGCCGGTGCGCTGCCCCACGCGGACGGCGGGTCGACGACCGCGACGACGTGCGGCAGGCCGACGACGAGACGCACCATCTCGAACCGGTCGAGCAGCTTGCCGAACTCGTCGCGCGACGGTGCCTTGCGCCGACGACCGGCCCGCAGCTCGGCCAGTTCGTCGTCCCACTGCGCGGGCCGATCGGGTGACTCGAGCCGGCCATCGGCCAGCACGATGTCGGCCATCACCGCCGCAAGCGTGCGGTGGAAGCGGTGCTGCACCAGATGCACGACATCGAGCGGCGACCATCCCCGCTCCCAGAGGCCACCGAGGTGCGGTGCCGCAGCAACGACGAGGGCCGTGTCGACGAGGTCGTCGCGGTCGACCAGGTCGAGGGCACGCACGACATCCATGAGCGTGGCAAAGCTGGCGGGGTCGGACGAGAGGCAGGCGATGACGCCCTGCGAGACGAGGCGGTGGACCTCAGTGGTGGGGTTGTGCGGCGGTGTTGCCATCCGCTGAGCCTGCCCTATCGGTGTGACACGACATCGCATCACCGAGCCCCTCTCCCCCGGCGTCCGTTCATCCATGCGTTTCGGACCGGCCCACACCGCCCGAACCTCACGAAGCCCGACATCCATGCGTTTCAACCCGCACCAGACGGACCGAACCTCACGAACGACGAACGACGAACGACGAACGAACGAACGACACGAACGAACGACGGACGGACGGACGCCGGCGGAAGCGTCAGGTCAGAACAGTGATGTCTGGGCGCCGGGGTCGACGGGCGACGGGACCACGGCGTCGTCGTACGGGCCCTGGGCGGCGACGACGGCGAGGCGGTCGACGAGGTCGTTCATCGGGTCGCCGGAGTGGCCCTTGACCCACTGGAACGCTGGCCGGCGGTCCTGGTACAGCTCGATGAGCGGCTTCCACAGGTCGGTGTTCGCGACCGGTTCCTTCTTCGAGTTCTTCCAGCCGTTCTTCTGCCAGCGCACCCACCAGCCGTCGCGGAAGCAGTTCACGACATAGGTGGAGTCCGACACGATGGTGAGCTGGCCGGTGTTGGCGCGCAGCGCCTCGAGGACGGCGCGCACCTCCATGCGCTGGTTCGTGCTGCGGCGCTCGCCCCCCGAACCGTGCGGCTCGCTCGAGGGAGCCACCGCCCATGCCCATCCGCCGGGCCCTGGGTTCCCCGAACAGGCACCGTCTGTGTAGATGATCGTCATCTCTGATCACTGTAGGGAGGCACCGGGTTACCCGGCGGTAATGGTGAGAGACTAGGTGTCATGATCTTCGACGGGTATGTCCACCAGCTTCCCGACAGTGACCCGGGCGAGACCTCCGAGTGGCTCGACAGTCTCGACGCCGTCATCGACGCCCACGGCAAGCCCCGCGCCCGCTTCCTGCTGTCGAAGCTGCTCGAGCGGGCTCGTGAGAGCCAGGTCAGCTTCCCCGCCACCGTGAGCACCCCGTACATCAACACGATCCCTCGCGAGATGGAGCCGTGGTTTCCCGGGGACGAGTTCATCGAGCGCCGCATCCGTGCGTTCGTCCGCTGGAACGCCGCTGCCATGGTGGTGCGGGCGAACAAGGCTGCCGAGGGCATCGGTGGCCACCTGTCCACCTTCGCCAGCTCGGCCAGCCTCTACGAGATCGGCTTCAACCACTTCTTCCGCGGCAAGGACGACGGCAACGCTGGCGACCACGTGTACTTCCAGGGCCATGCTGCGCCCGGCGTGTATGCGCGGGCGTTCCTCGAGGGCCGCCTGGGCGAGGACGACCTCGACCACTTTCGTCGCGAGATCGGCCGCGGCGGCCGTGGCCTGTCGAGCTACCCGCACCCTCGCCTGATGCCGCACTTCTGGGAGTTCCCCACGGTCAGCATGGGTCTCGGGCCGCTCACGGCGCTCTATCACGCTCGCTTCAACCGCTACCTGCAGAACCGCGAGCTCGACGACACGAGCGCCAGCAGGGTGTGGGCGTTCCTCGGTGACGGCGAGTGCGACGAGCCCGAGACGCTCGGCGCGTTGTCGCTGGCCAGCCGCGAGAAGCTCGACAACCTGGTGTTCGTCGTCAACTGCAACCTGCAGCGCCTCGATGGCCCGGTGCGCGGCAACGGCAAGATCATCCAGGAGCTCGAGGCCGTGTTCCGCGGCGCCGGGTGGAACGTCATCAAGGTCATCCTCGGCTCGAAGTGGGACCCGCTGCTCGCGAAGGACAAAGACGGCGCGCTGCTGAACAAGTTGAACACCACCGTTGACGGCGAGTTCCAGCGGTACACGATCGAGCAGGGCGCGTACATCCGCGACAACTTCTTCGGCCCCGATCCGCGCCTGCGCCAGATGGTGCAGCACCTCACCGACGACGATCTGGTGAACCTGCCCCGCGGCGGTCACGATTACCGCAAGTTGTACGCGGCGTACAAGGCAGCCACCGAGAACCTCGGCTCGGGTGCGCCGACGGTGATCCTGGCGAAGACGATCAAGGGCTGGACCCTCGGACCCGAGATCGAGGGCCGCAACGCGACGCACCAGATCAAGAAGATGAACAAGGACCAGTTGCTCGCACTGCGCGACCGGTTGTATCTGCACGACGAGATTCCCGAGTCGTCCCTCGACACCGACATTCCGCCGTACTTCCGCCCGGCCGAGGACTCGGTCGAGTACCAGTACATGGTCGAGCGGCGCAGGGGCCTCGGTGGCAGCATTCCCAAGCGCCGCACCGCGCCGCGCAAGCCGCTGCCACTGCCCGACGACGGGGCGTTCGCCGAGCTCCGCAAGGGCTCGGGCAGCCAGTCGGTCAGCACCACGATGAGCTTCACCCGTCTGCTGCGAAACCTCGCCCGCGACGAGGGCTTCGGCAAGTACGTGGTGCCGATCATCCCCGACGAGGCGCGCACGTTCGGCATGGACTCGCTGTTTCGCGAGCTGAAGATCTACGCGTCGCAGGGCCAGAAGTACGAACCCGTCGACCACGACCTGCTGCTCAGCTATGCCGAAGCGGCCAATGGTCAGATCCTGGAAGAGGGCATCACCGAGGCAGGCGCGATGAGCAGCTTCATCGCTGCGGCCACGAGCTACTCGCACCGCGGCCTGGCGACGGTGCCGTTCTACACGTTCTATTCGATGTTCGGCTTCCAGCGGGTGGGCGACCTCATCTGGCAGGCAGCCGACATCAGGGCGCGTGGCTTCCTGATGGCCGCCACGGCGGGCCGCACCACCCTGCTCGGCGAGGGCCTGCAGCACCAGGACGGTCACTCACTGGTGTTGGCGTCGACCGTGCCGCCGGTGCAGGCGTACGACCCGGCGTTCGCGTACGAGGTGGCCGCGATCGTGCAGGCCGGTCTCGAGCGGATGTACGGCACGTCAGGCACCGAGGATCCCGACGTCTTCTACTACCTCACCCTCTACAACGAGAACTATCCGATGCCCGTGGCACCCGACGTGCCCGACCTCGCCCAGCAGATCATGCGCGGCCTGTACCGATTCGCCGAGGCACCCGCTGCGGCGCGCCAGGCGACGCTGCTGTTCAGCGGTTCGGCGCAGGGCCCTGCGCAGGCCGCTGCGGCGGGGCTGCGCGACCGGTACGAGGTGGGTGTCGAGCTGTGGTCGGCCACCTCGTACAAGAAGCTCCGCGAAGATGCGTTGGCCGTCGAGCGGTGGAACCGGTTGCACCCGTCGGACGAGGCCCGCACACCGATCGTCAGCGAGCTGCTCGCCGGCACGCCCGGCCCGATCGTGGCGGTCACCGACTTCATGAAGATCGTGCCGGAGCAGATCGCCCGTTGGGTGCCCGACCGCTCGTTCACCCCGCTCGGCACCGATGGCATGGGTCGCTCCGACACACGTGAGTCGCTGCGCCGGTTCTTCGAGATCGACGAGGGCCACGTGGTGGTGGCGGTGCTGTCGGCGCTGCTCGCCGAGGGTCAGGTCGATGCCGACCTGGTGGCGAAGGCGATCGCCGACTACGACATCGACCCCGAGGGCCTCGACCCCTACGGGTTCTGAGCGGGCCGACCCGGCAGGGTCAGACCCACCAGCCGTTCATGTCGAGCACGACATGGGTGGCTGACTGGCTGAAGATGCACAGCTGACCGTTGGCCGACAGCGGCAGTTGGGCCGCGTTCGACACCGACTCGCCCTGGGCGTAGTTCGCCGTCGATGCGAGCGGACGGTCTCCGCACGGCCATGCCGTGATGTATCCCGAGCCGGCGGCACCGGTGACGGTGACGTTCACCGACACCGCCTTCGCGTTCGCCGGCACGCCACGTACGCCTGCCATCTGCACGGTGAGCACCTGACCGGCACCGAGGGTGGCCCCACCGGTGCCGATGTTGAGCTCGACCCGGTATCGGTCGCGAGTGTCGACGAAGCGGAACGGTGCGCTCGGCACGAACCGCTGGGTCGATGACGGCGAGTAGTAGCCGGTGACGTCGACGACCAGTTCGACGTCGCTCGACGTATAGAGGCACACGGTGCCGTCAGCGGCCACGGGCGTGACGACGAGGTTCGGCCGTGCCCGGCCCGGCTGCTGGTTCAGGCTCGACACGAGCGGTTGGGCGTCGTCGCACGCCCAGACGGTGACGAAGCCCGACGACGATGCATCGGTGCTCGTGACGTTCAGTGACACGGCGGTCGCGTTG
This sequence comes from Ilumatobacteraceae bacterium, assembly GCA_040878255.1. Lineage (GTDB taxonomy): Bacteria > Actinomycetota > Acidimicrobiia > Acidimicrobiales > Ilumatobacteraceae > VFMC01. The sequence continues at coordinate 3,329 of JBBDMO010000156.1, read as the reverse complement.
GCCGGGACGCCAGCGGTGCCGGCAACCTGGAGGACCACGGTCTCGCCAGTGCTGACGCGATCCATGCCATGGTTCGTACGGCTGTCGGCGATGCGGGACGGGCTCAGCGGTGTGAACCGCGATGCACCACCGTCGCTGTAATACCCGTTGACGTCGATGACGAGGTGCTGGCTGACGTTGGAGTAGGCGCAGAGCCCGCCGGTGGGGTCGAGCGGCACGGTGGCTGCGTTCGGGGTGACCTGACCGGCACCGAAGTTCACCGTCGACACGACCGGCTGGTCGTTCGAGCAGTTCCACAGCGTCAGGTAGCCGTCGCCGGCAGGGTCGACGACGGTGAAGTTGCCGGACACGGCCGAGGTGCCCTGCGGGATGCCGCCGTGGCCGGTGATCTGGATGCGCTTGCTGACTCGGGCGGCCAGCGATGTGGCACCGAGGTTGTCGCGGGTGTCGACCACACGGGTCGGCTCGACTGGCTGGAACCCTGCCGAGTTCGCCGTGGCGAGCGCGACCGGGGCGGGGGTCTGCACGACGGTCGCTGCGGCCGGATCGACGGTGAAGCTCCACGTGACCGAGCGGGCCGCGGTCGATGCGGTGACGGTGTAGGTGCCGGGCTGCAGCGGGTTGCGAGGCACGGCCACGACGACGTTGTCGTAGCGAAGGATCGACTGGGCCGAGCCGGTGGTGTTCAGCTGTGACAACGTGCAGGTGGGCACGGTGCCGGCCGGGCCGGTCATCGAGGTGGTCACCGAGCCGGTGACCGCCTCGGGCATCATGGCGAACACCGGCAGTCCGGCGGGTGTGCCGGTCCAGCCGCAGAAGTCGAGGGGGTTCGGTGTCTCGGCGACGAATTGGTTGAGGTTCGTCGTGGCGCCATTTCCCGGGAACGTGACCGGTGCCCACTGGGCCGTCTTGGGGGCGAGACCGGTCAGCACATCGAGCGTGGCGCCCGAGCGCCACCGGGCGGTGTCGGCGCGGTCGCAGCTGCCGTAGCCAACGCTCTTGAGGTCCCTGCGAAGCACACCCACGGCGTGGAACGGGCCGGACATCCACAACTCGATGTGGCTGCGGGCCCGGGTGTTGATGGCGCTCGACACGGCGACGTTCCCGTTGCGCCCGGCGGCAGCGCCATCGACGGTGTAGCCGGGCTTGCCGACCTCTTCGTAGTGGGTGATGTCGTTCAGCAACATGTAGCACGAGTGCTTGGCGGCACCTGCGGAGGTGTTGCCGTCAGCAGTCACGGGGCCGAGCCCCGACATGGCGCGGAAGTAGTTGACCGTTGTCAGCCAGTCGGCATCGGCGGGGATGAACGGGGGGCTGGGCTCGGCATGCACCACCGGCAGCGACACGGGTAGCGCGACGAACACGGCCAAGGCTGCCGCCGTCATCTTCATTCGTCTGAGTCGTGTCATCCATGCACCCGTCATCGCAACCGCTCCGTGGTTCGCTCCGTATGTCAAGGAGCGTTTCGGGACCGCCGGGTCGTGGCTTGAGCGCGATGATGGAGACGTGCCACCACAAGCGCGCAACCTGATCAGGTCTTGACAGCAGCCGTCTCAGCCCTGACGGAAACGTGCGGCCAGCAGGCGTGGGGCAGCAGCCAGGCCAGCCGCGAGAGCCGATGCATGGACGGTTCTCGGGGCCCAGCGGAGCCGCCTGGTCGACAGCCAGAGACCACGTGCGACGTCGCCGGCGGGGCGGTGGCGGAACAGCACCCACAACCGGTTGCGCTCACGCAGGCGGATCGCCAGGTGGCCGACGCCGCCCATCGAGGCACTCCCCCGGTGCTGGACGACGCTGGCGGGTGCGACCCGGTGGTGCCAGCCGCGCTCGCTCGCGCGCAGTGCCAGGTCGACGTCTTCGTAGTACAGGAAGTACCGCTCGTCGAAGATGCCGACGTCGTCGAGCATGGCCATGCGCAGCATGACCGCTCCACCCGTGAACGCCTCGATGGTGGCCGGTTCGTCGAATCCGACGTCGGGCTGCCCGTGGCCGATGTCGACCCCGGCCCCGTCGCGGCCGAGGCGAACACCCATGCTGTTGACGACCGTGGCGTCTGGCCACGACAGGAGCTTCGGCTGCACTGCCCCGGCCCGTTCGTCGGCAGCCATCTCGGCCGACAGCGGCTCGGTCCAGCCGGGGGTCACCGTGACGTCGTCGTTCAGCAGCACGACGACATCGGCACCGAGCGCGCGCGCTTCGCGAATGCCCGTGTTCATGCCGCCTGCATAACCGGTGTTCGTCGGGTTGCGCACCAGCCGCACCCCGGTGAACAGCTCGGGCGGCAACTCGGCGGTTCGCGTACCATTGTCGACCACGATCACCGGATGCAGGTGTTGCGGGTCGGCCTCGCGTAGCGAGGCGAGGCAGTCCTCGAGCATGCCGGCCGGCGCGTCGAAGGTGAGGACGACGACGGCGATCACGCGGCGAGCGTACGAGGCCCCGGGGCTAACGTGGCGGCAATGTCCGGCACGCTGTTCATCACCGGCGACCAGGCCGCCGACGAGCTGTTGAACGCCGATGGCACCGCGCTGCTGATCGGAATGCTGCTCGACCAGCAGGTGCCGATGGAGTGGGCATTCACCGGGCCGGCAACGCTGCAGGCCCGTCTCGGTCACCTCGACGCAGCGCGCATCGCAGCGATGGACGAGGCGGCCTTCGTGGCCGTGTGCTGTTCCAAGCCTGCGGTCCACCGGTTCCCCGCATCGATGGGACGGCGGGTGCAGGCCATGTGCGCTGCCCTCACCGAGCAGTTCGAAGCGCGTGGCGAAGGTGTGTGGGACGGGGTCTCGTCCGGGGTCGAGCTGTACGCCCGCCTCCGCACGCTGCCGGGCTTCGGCGACGAGAAGACGAAGATCTTCATCGCCCTGCTCGGCAAGCGCTTCGGCGTACGTCCGGCCGGCTGGGAGCAAGCGGCCGGCGTGTTCGCCGACGACCAGCCGCGCAGCGTCGCCGACATCCACGACGAGGCCAGCCTGGCCCGGGTGCGCGAGTGGAAGAAGGCGGCCAAGGCTGCGAAGCGCGACAAGCAGGATCGGCCGATGCCGGCATGAGCACGTGGCGCCGTGGACGTACCGGTGGTCAGATCACGTAGCCGAACACGTCGACGATGACGGCGGTGCTGCCGTTGTTGTTGTAGACGCCGAGCCTCCCGCCGTCGCCGAGCTTCAGGTAGGCCTGGTTGGGTACCGGCACGCCCGGTCGAGGGTTCAGCGTGGAGGCGAGCGGACGCTCGACGCCCCACGGCCAGGCCGTGAGGTACGAGACCTCCGATGACGTGACCGATGTGATGTTGACGATACGGCCCCACCGTTTCTCGATCATCCCGTCAA
>JBBDMO010000155.1:0-10894 GCA_040878255.1 Ilumatobacteraceae bacterium | reverse complement strand
CCCTGGTCGGGGAGCACCTCGCCCACCGGCGGCTCGAGGCGCACCTCGGTGCCGTCGGGCGCGGTCAGCGTCTCGGTGGTGGGGTCGAAGTCGAGGCGGCCGGCGAGCGCCAGCGCGATGACGGTGTCGGGCGAGGTGACGAAGCTGAGCGTGTTGGCCGAGCCGTCGTTGCGCTTCGGGAAGTTGCGGTTGTAGGAGTTGACGATCGTGTTCGGCTGGCCGGTGATGCTGGCCGGACGGTCCCACTGGCCGATGCACGGGCCGCACGCGTTGGCGAGCACGGTGGCCCCGATCGCTTCGAGGTCGGCGATGAGGCCGTCGCGCTCGATGGTGGCGCGGGTTTGCTCGGACCCGGGGGTGACGAGCAGCTCGACCTTGGCGGTGAGGCCCCGGGCGGCCGCCTGCCGGGCGATCGAGGCGGCGCGGGTGATGTCCTCGTACGAGCTGTTCGTGCAGCTTCCGATGAGCGTGGACGAGATCTCGAGCGGCCAGCCGTTGGCCCGTGCCTCGGACCCGACCTGGGCGCCGACGCGGTTGGCGCGGTCGGGGGAGTGCGGGCCGTTGATGAGCGGCCGGAGCTGGTCGAGGTCGATCTCGACGAGCTGGTCGTAGAACGCGCCGTCGTCGGGACGGAGGTGCTCGGCAACGTGGTCGGCCGCATCGGCGATCGCCTCGCGGCCGGTGGCCTTCAGGTACATCGCCATGTTCTGGTCGTACGGGAACACGCTGCAGGTCGCCCCGATCTCGGCACCCATGTTGCAGATGGTGGCCTTGCCCGTTGCGCTGATGCTGTCGGCGCCCGGGCCGTGGTACTCGACGATGGCGCCGGTGCCGCCTTCGACGGTGAGCACGCGGGCCACTTCGAGGATGACGTCCTTCGGTGATGCCCAGCCGCTGAGCGTGCCGGTGAGCTTCACGCCGATCACCTTCGGGAAACGAACGTTGAACGGGAATCCGGTCATGACGTCGACCGCGTCCGCGCCGCCCACGCCGATGGCGACCATGCCGAGGCCGCCGGCATTCGGGGTGTGGCTGTCGGTGCCGATCATCATGCCGCCGGGGAAGGCGTAGTTCTCGAGGACGACCTGGTGGATGATGCCGCTGCCAGGACCCCAGAACCCGATGCCGTACTTGGCACTGACGGAACGAAGGAAGTCGTAGACCTCCTTGTTCGTGTCGACCGCGACCCCGAGGTCGATGCGTGCGCCGACCTTGGCCGAGATGAGGTGATCGCAGTGCACGGTGGACGGCACGGCGGTGGTCGGCAGGCCAGCAGTCATGAACTGCAGGAGGGCCATCTGTGCCGTCGCGTCCTGCATCGCGACCCGGTCGGGGTGGAAGTCGTTGTAGGTGCCGCCGCGCTCGGCTGGCTCGTTCGCATCGTCGAGGTGGTTGAGGAGAATCTTCTCGGCGAGGGTGAGCGGGCGGCCGAAGCGGCTGCGGCCCGCTGCTACGCGCTCGGGCAACGTGGCGTAGACACCTTGCACCAGTTCGACGGGGGTTCCTGCACTGACGGTCATCTCGAGCTCCTCGGATTCACACTGATGTAGACAACTCTAATACAAGTTGTCGCGTCTGCACGTGACGCATGCAGGTCATCCCGGGCAGTACCGTCGGCGGCACCATGCGAACCATTCGCTACCAGCAGATCGCCGACGAGTTGCGCGCTCGTCTCGCCGTCGTCGGCCCCGGCCGCGTGCTGCCCAGTGAGAGCGACCTGTCCGGCGAGTTCGGCGTCAGTCGCGTCACCATCCGCCGTGCCCTCGAGATCCTTCGAGACGAGGGGATCGTCGATGCCCGCCAGGGGTTCGGCTGGTACGTCGCCGGCGAACCGCTGCGCCAACACCTCGACGAGCTCGGCACCATCGAGGGACAGCTCGAACGCCGCGGCGTGAAACCGGAACGCCGGGTCATCGAGTTCGCCTACCGCAACGCCCCGGCCCGCGTGGCTGCGGTGCTCGGCACCGATCAGGTGCTGCGCGTGAAGCGCCTGAATCTCGCCGACGGCGAACCGTTCGCGCTGGTCACCGTGTGGTGTCCCGCCGAGCTGAGCCAACAACTGAGCCGACACGACGTCGAGCAGCGCCCGTTCTACGAGTTGCTCGGCATCGAGTTGCGCGGCGCCACGCAGACCATCGGTGCGGACTCGATCGACGGTGCCGATGCAGCGCTGCTGCATGTGCCGCCCTCGAGCCCGGTGCTCCGCTGTGAGCGCATCACCACCGACACCCACGGCCGGCCGGTGCTGATGAGCGAGCACGTCTTCCCGGCGCGCCGCACCGAGTTCGTGGTCGACCTGCCGTATGCCGAGCCGAGCGTGCTGCCCGGCGGACTGCGGTTGGTCGAATGATGTTCGCCGCCGAAACCAACGACTCGGCCTGGGACTCGGTCGTCGACTGGCTGGTCCACACCGGCCTCACCATCCTCCTCATCCTGCTGGGTGCATACATCGTGACGAAGATCGTGGCGTTCATCGCCCGCCGTCGCACGGTGCGCGTCGTCGCCCAGCGTCAGGCCGACCCGACCGGCCGTCAGAGCACGGCGGGTGCACAGCAGGCGCTCATCGGCGCGATCCGGTGGGCCGTCAACTTCGCTGTCGTGTTCGTCGCCGTCATCTGGGTGCTGCTCGAGCTGAACCTGCCGGCCACGGCGCTGCTGCCGCTGGCCTCGGCCGTCGGCGTCGGGCTCGGCTTCGGTGCCCAGCAGATCGTGGGTGACGTGCTCGCGGGCATCTTCATCCTCTCCGAGCGCCAATTCGGCGTCGGTGACCTCATCCGAGTCGGGCCGCTGATGACGGTCGGCTGGGTCGAGGGCCACGTCGAGGAGATGACGCTGCGCGTCACCAAGGTGCGCACGTTCGACGGCGACCTCGTCACCATCGCGAACGGCGAGCTCCGTCAGAGTGTGAATGCGTCACGCGACTGGGCGCGCGTGCTGGTGATCGTGCCACTCGGTCGCAACGTCGACCTCGATGCCGTGTCCATCCGCCTCGACACGATCGGTGCCGAGATCACCGCCGATCCGGCCTGGCAGTCCGTCATCCTCGAAGCGCCGAAGGTGGCCGGCATCGACGACCTGGGCGCCGAGACGATCCAGATGCGTGTCGTTGGCCGCACCCTGCCGGCGCAGCAGTGGAAGGTCGCGCGTGAGCTGAGGCGACGCATCGCCCTCGCACTGCGCGAACTCGATGTCGAGGTGCCCGCGGTGGTGCACGAGGCCAACGACATCGGCGACGACGACAGCTGAGCCGCCGCAAACGGTCAGCGGGTGCCGATCACCACTGGTTCCAGTGCAGGATCGGATCGAGGGGGAGGCGCTTGGCCTCCTTGAAGTCGGTGCCGATCGTGTACGCGATGGGGAACAGGCCGGCCTGGGTGACCGAGCCGAATGGGATGCCCAGCACCTCGGCGGCCTTCTGCTCGCCGTCGAACATCATGTGGATGGTGGTCCATGCGGTGCCGAGGCCGCGCTCGCGAGCGGCGAGCATGAAGCTCCACACGGCGGGCAGGATCGAACCCCACGCCGATGCCGCGCGGAACGTCGGGGCAGCGTCGAGCTTGCCGCTGATGCAGGGGATCATCATGACGGGGACGCGGTGGAAGTTCTCGACGAGATACATCGCCGACGCGCTGACCTTGTCCTTCTGCTCGTAGCGGAGGTCACCCTCCTCGTACGAGTTCGACTGCGCGACCTTCGAGTACTCGGCGAAGTTGCTGGCGTAGATGTCGGCGAGCGCCTTCTTCTTGTCGTCGTCGGTGACCATGATCCAGTGCCAGCCCTGGCTGTTCGAGCCGGTGGGCGCCTGAAGGGCGATCTGCAGGCACTCCTCGACGACCTCGCGCTCGACGGGCCGGTCGAAGTCGAGGCGCTTACGCACGGCGCGGGTGGTGGTGAGGACGTCGTCGGCAGAGAGGTTCAACTTCATGCCGGGCAGTGTGCCACCCACGTCGATCCGTGTGCGTGCTGGAGTGGCGTCGGGAACGTGCTCAGCTGACAGACTCTCGGCATGAGCGACCGCGTCCACATCTCGATCTCCCACGGCGTTGCCGATGTCCGCATGACCCGCGCCGACAAGCGCAACGCACTCGACGGTGCGATGTTCACTGCGTTGGCCGAAGCGGGCGAGCGGCTGAAGACCGAACCGGGCGTGCGCGCCGTCGTGCTCAGCGGCGAGGGCTCGTCGTTCTGTGCGGGGCTCGACTTCTCGAGCTTCCAGTCGATGGCTGGCGGCGGCGGCGCCTCGAACGAGGGTGGCAACCCGGGCTCGATGTCCGGCGATCGCATCACCCACCTCGGCCAGCAGGTGTCGTGGGTGTGGCAGGAGATCCCCGTGCCCGTCATTGCCGCGGTCCACGGTCATGCGCTCGGTGGCGGTATCCAGATCTGCCTCGGTGCCGACATCCGCATCGTCCACCCAGACACGCAGATGAGCGTTCGCGAGACCCACTGGGGGCTCGTACCCGACATGACCGGCAGCCTCGTGCTGTCGCAGCTGGTTCGGCCCGACGTCGCCAAGGAACTCACCTTCACGGCCCGCGTGTTCGACGGTCGCGAGGCCTTCGCGCTGGGGCTCGCCACGAAGCTGTCCGAGACCCCGCACGACGATGCGATGTCGATGGCCCGCGAGATCGCCGACCGGAGCCCCGATGCGATCCGTGGCGCCAAGTCGCTGTTCAACGGCCTGCTCCACGGCAGCGCTGCAGCGCAGTTCGCCGAAGAGCGCCGCGTGATCGGGTCGCTCATCGGCCGACCGAACCAGGTCGAAGCCGTCATGGCGAACTTCGAGAAGCGTCCGGCTGTCTACACCGACGCCTGAGCGAACGGCACCGGCTCGATCGTGCCCCGGCGCCGGGCGAGCACGGCGATGCCCGCACCCATCACCAGCAGGTAGAACGCAACGTCGATCGCCAGCACGATGCGGGCGTTGTGGTGCACGAGCTCGCACGGGGTGCGCTCGAACGCAAGGGCCGGCTGGCCCTCGGGTTGCGGGGTCAATGCCGGCAGCGGCTCGTCGGGCCGGGCGGCGCTGTCGAACAGTGAGTTGCATGCCACGTCGACCGACACGAGACGCGGCTGCGGCAAGAGCGTGTAATCGGTGCCCACCGGTACGGCGTCGGTCTGCGGCCGCACGGCCCACACCGCGACCACCAGGAACCATGCGGTCAGCAGCAGCCCACTCACGATGATGATCCGTCGGGCTCTGGTGGGCACGGGGCGAGGTTAGCGCGATGCATCAAAACGGTGTTGGTGGTCGGCCGCACCGAGGCGTAACATCATCGTCACCGTTCGAGCCAGCGTTGTCTCGTGCGCCACTCCAGCCGACACCGACTTCTGTGGAGCCGACAACATGCGTTCCGATCTCCCTCCCGCCTCGGGCCTCTACGACCCGCGGTTCGAACATGATGCCTGCGGCGTCTCGTTCGTCGCGAACATCAACGGCGTCCGCAGCCGCTCGATCGTCGACCTCGGCATCGGCGCGCTCTGCAACATGGAGCACCGCGGTGCTACCGGCGCCGAGGCCGACTCCGGCGACGGTGCCGGCATCCTGATCCAGGTGCCCGATGCGTTCCTGCGCGCGGTGGCCGGGTTCGAGCTGCCGCCCATGGGTGCGTACGCAGTCGGCATCGGCTTCCTGCCCACTGACCCTGGCGATGCCGACAAGGCACAGGCCTCGATCGAGGCGATCATCGCCGACGAGGGACTCACCACGCTGGGCTGGCGTGCCGTGCCGATCGACCCGTCGTGCCTTGGCACCAGCGCCCGTGCGGTCATGCCGAGCTTCAAGCAGCTGTTCGTGAGCGACCCCGGCGGCGCTGCCGGGATCGAGCTCGACCGTCGCATGTTCGTCGCCCGCAAGCGCATCGAGCACGAGCTGCCGGCCGAGCAGAGCACCTACTTCGCGTCGCTCGGCAGTCGCACCCTGGTCTACAAGGGCATGTTCACGACGCCCCAGCTCGGCACCTTCTACCTCGACCTCGCCGACGAGCGCATCGAGAGCGCGCTCGCACTGGTGCACAGCCGGTTCAGCACCAACACGTTCCCGAGCTGGCCGCTCGCACACCCCTACCGCTACATCGCGCACAACGGCGAGATCAACACGGTGCAGGGCAATCGCAACTGGATGCGCACCCGTGAGGCGCTGCTCGCGAGCGATCTGCTGCCCGGCCTCGAGCGGGCCTTCCCCATCTGCACGCCCGGCGGCAGCGACTCGGCCACCTTCGACGAGGTGCTCGAGCTGTTGCACCTCGGTGGCCGCAGCCTGCCGCACGCGATGCTGATGATGATCCCGGAGGCGTGGGAGAACCACGACACGATGGACGCCGACAAGCGTGCCTTCTACCGGTTCCATGCCTCGCTCATGGAGCCGTGGGACGGCCCGGCCAGCGTCGCGTTCACCGATGGCTCGGTCATCGGAGCGGTGCTCGACCGCAACGGCCTGCGCCCGAGCCGCTACTGGGTGACCGACGACGACGTCGTCGTCATGGCCAGCGAGGTGGGCGTCATCGATGTCGATCCTGCCCGGATCGTTCGCAAGGGTCGACTGCAGCCGGGCCGCATGTTCTTGATCGACACCGCACAGGGTCGCATCGTCGATGACGAGGAGATCAAGCACTCGCTCGCCACTGCGCTGCCGTACGCGCAGTGGCTCGACGAGGGCATCACCGAGCTGTCCGAGTTGCCCCAGCGCGAGCACATCGTGTTCAGCCACGACAGCGTGCTCCGCCGCCAGCAGATGTTCGGCTACACCAACGAAGAGCTCAAGCTCATCGTCGGTCCGATGGCCAAGAACGGGCTCGAGCCGCTCGGCTCGATGGGCACCGACACGCCGATCGCGGTGCTCAGCGAGAAGTCGCGCCTGCTGTTCGACTACTTCCAGCAGCTCTTCGCGCAGGTGACGAACCCGCCGCTCGATGCGATCCGAGAGGAAGTCGTCACGGCGGTCAGCTCGTCGATCGGGCCGGAGTGGAACCTGCTCGACCCGGGGCCCGAGAGCTGCCGCCAGCTGGCCCTGCCGTTCCCGATCATCGACAACGACGAGCTCGCCAAGATCCTCCACATCAACGATGACGGCGGGTACCCCGAGCTCGCAGCCGTCGAGATCAGCGGCCTGTATCGGGTGTCGGGTGGTGGCCTCGCCATGCAGCGGGCGCTCGACGCCGTGCGGTCGAAGGTGAGCAAGGCGATCGACGACGGCGCCCGCGTCATCGTGCTCAGCGACCGCAACAGCGACGAGGTCTCTGCACCGATTCCGTCGCTGCTGCTCACCGCAGCCGTGCACCACCACCTCATCCGCGAGAAGAAGCGCACCAAGGTCGGCCTCGTGGTCGAGTGCGGCGACGCCCGGGAGGTGCACCACATGGCGCTCCTCATCGGGTACGGCGCCGGGGCAATCAACCCGTACCTGGCCTTCGAGAGCATCGAGGACATGATCGCCCAGGACCTCAACGGCCTCGGTGGTGCCGATCCCGTGAAGGCGGTCAAGAACTACATCAAGGCGTCCGGTAAGGGCGTGCTCAAGGTGATGAGCAAGATGGGTGTCAGCACTGTTGCGAGCTACACCGGTGCGCAGATCTTCGAGGCGATCGGCCTCGGTCGCGACCTGGTCGACGAGTACTTCACCGGCACCGTCAGCCGCCTCGGTGGCATCGGCCTCGACGAGGTCGCCGCCGAAGTCGCGCAGCGACACGCGACGGCTCACCCGAAGCGGCCCACCGAGCGTGCCCACCGCAAGCTCGACATGGGCGGCGACTACCAGTGGCGCCGCGAGGGCGAGGTGCACCTGTTCAACCCCGAGACCGTGTTCAAGCTCCAGCACGCCACGCGGGCCAAGCGGTACGACGTGTTCAAGGAGTACACGAAGCTGGTCGACGACCAGTCGCGTCATCTCGCTACCTTGCGCGGTCTGTTCGACCTGCGCGAGGGCGATCGCCCGGCGTTGTCGATCGACGACGTCGAGCCGGTCACCGAGATCGTCAAGCGGTTCAGCACCGGAGCGATGAGCTACGGCTCGATCAGCGCCGAGGCGCACGAGACGCTCGCCGTGGCGATGAACTCGATCGGTGCGAAGAGCAACACGGGTGAGGGTGGCGAGGACGCCGACCGTCTGCACGACCCGTCGCGGCGCAGTTCGATCAAGCAGGTCGCCAGCGGGCGTTTCGGCGTCACCAGTGAGTACCTGGTCAACGCCGACGACATCCAGATCAAGATGGCCCAGGGCGCCAAGCCCGGCGAGGGCGGTCAGCTGCCCGGCCACAAGGTGTACCCGTGGGTCGCGAAGACCCGCCACAGCACGCCGGGTGTGGGCCTGATCAGCCCGCCGCCGCACCACGACATCTACTCCATCGAAGACCTCAAGCAGCTCATCCACGACCTCAAGAACTCGAACCCCACGGCACGCGTGCACGTGAAGCTCGTGGCCGAAGTCGGCGTTGGCACCGTTGCCGCAGGTGTCAGCAAGGCCAAGGCCGACGTGGTGCTCATCAGCGGCCACGACGGCGGCACCGGCGCCTCGCCGCTGACGTCGCTGAAGCACGCCGGCGCCCCGTGGGAGCTCGGCCTCGCCGAGGCGCAGCAGACCCTGCTCCTGAACGGTCTGCGCGACCGCATCGTGGTGCAAGCCGACGGCCAGATGAAGACGGGCCGTGACGTGGTGATCGCTGCGCTCCTCGGCGCCGAGGAGTTCGGCTTTGCGACCGCACCCCTCGTGGTGAGCGGCTGCGTCATGATGCGCGTCTGTCACCTCGACACCTGCCCGGTGGGCGTGGCCACGCAGAACCCCGAGCTCCGCAAGAAGTTCACCGGCAAGCCCGAGTTCGTCGTGAACTTCATGGAGTACATCGCCGAGGAGGTGCGCGAGTGGATGGCCCGGTTGGGCTTCCGCACGATCGCCGAGATGGTGGGCCACGTCGAGGTGCTCGACACCAAGAAGGCGGTGCAGCACTGGAAGGCCAAGGGCCTCGACATCTCGCCGATCCTGGCGGTGCCGCAGAACCCGTACCGCCAGACGCTGCTGAACAGCACCACCCAGGACCACGGCCTTGCCGACGCCCTCGATCAGGTCCTGCTGGTCCAGTGCGCGCCTGCCATCGAGCGTGGCGAGCAGGTGGTCGTCGAGATGCCCATCCGCAACGTCAACCGCACGGTGGGCACGATGCTCGGTCATGCGGTCACCAAGGCCCACGGCGGTGCCGGCCTCCCGGACGGCACCATCACGGTCCGCTTCCGCGGGTCGGCCGGTCAGAGCTTCGGAGCCTTCGTGCCCAGCGGCATCACCCTCGAGCTCGAAGGCGATGCGAACGACTACGTCGGCAAGGGCCTGTCCGGCGGCCGGATCGTGGTGCGGCCCGACGCCGCGTCGACGTTCCCCGCCGAGCACAACGTCATCGCCGGCAACGTCATCGGCTACGGCGCGACGAGCGGCGAGATCTTCCTGCGGGGCATGGTCGGCGAGCGTTTCTGCGTCCGCAACTCCGGTGTCACAGCGGTGGTCGAGGGCGTGGGTGACCACGGCTGCGAGTACATGACCGGCGGCCGCGTCGTCGTGCTCGGACCCACCGGCCGCAACTTCGGTGCTGGCATGAGCGGTGGCATCGCGTACGTGTACGACCCCGACGAGGTGTTCGGTGCGAAGGTCAACTACGACATGGTCGACCTCCAGCAGCTCGAGCCCGCCGACCGCGAGTTCCTGCGCAGCACGATCGCCGAGCACCAGCGCCGCACCGGTTCGGCCGTTGCCGCCGAAGTGCTCGGGGCATGGCCGACGCAGTCGGCGGCGTTCAAGAAGGTGATGCCTCGCGACTACGCGCGGGTGCTCTCGGTGATGAAGCAGGCGGAGGACGACGGCCTCGACGAGGCCGCCACCCTCGACAAGGTGATGGAGGCCTCCCGTGGGTGAGACGACCGGGTTCATGCAGTGGAAGCGCCAGTCGCCGGCGCGTCGGGCGGTGCCCGTGCGGCTCCGTGACTGGAAGGAGGTGTACGAGGACTTCCCGGCTGATGCGCTGCGCACGCAGGCGGGCAGGTGCATGGACTGTGGCATCCCGTTCTGCAACAACGGCTGCCCGCTCGGCAACCTGATCCCCGACTGGAACGACCTCGTGTACCGCGATCACTGGCGCGACGCGATCGACCGGCTGCACGCCACGAACAACTTCCCCGAGTTCACCGGTCGGCTGTGTCCGGCCCCGTGCGAGTCGGCGTGCGTGCTCGGCATCAGCGACGACCCGGTCAGTATCAAGCAGGTCGAGGTCGAGATCATCGACCGTGCGTGGGACGAGGGCTGGGTCACCCCGCAGAAGCCCACGGTGCGCACCGGCAAGCGCGTGGTCGTCGTCGGTTCCGGTCCGGCGGGCCTCGCCACGGCGCAGCAGCTCACCCGGGCCGGCCACGAGGTGATCGTGCTCGAGCGCGCCGACCGCATCGGCGGTCTGCTGCGCTACGGCATCCCCGAGTTCAAGATGGAGAAGCGCCACCTCGACCGCCGCCTCGCGCAGATGGAGGCCGAGGGCACCGAGTTCCGCACCAACGCCACGGTGGGCGAGAACGTCGACATCGACGTCCTGCTCGCGTCGTACGACGCGATCATCCTGGCTGCCGGTGCGACGGCTGCCCGCGACCTGCCGGTGCCCGGGCGTGAGCTCGTCGGCATCCACCAGGCGATGGAGTACCTGCCGTTCGCCAACAAGGTGCAGGAGGGTGACCTCGAGTCGTCGCCGATCGACGTCGCCGGCAAGCACGTCGTGATCATCGGCGGCGGCGACACCGGTGCCGACTGCCTCGGCACCTCGCACCGCCAGGGTGCTGCCAGCGTCACGCAGCTCGAGATCATGCCTCGGCCCGCAGATACGCGCGTGTCGGGCAACCGTGGCCCACGTTCGCCTTGACCTACAAGGTC
>JBBDMO010000154.1:0-10951 GCA_040878255.1 Ilumatobacteraceae bacterium | reverse complement strand
CTGCTCGATCTCGGCGGCGTACCGGTCGGGGTCGGCGGCAGGCAGGTCGATCTTGTTGAGAACCGCCACGATCTCGAGGTCGCTCTCGAGCGCCAGATAGCAGTTGGCAAGCGTCTGCGCCTCGATGCCCTGCGCAGCATCGACCACCAGCACGACGCCCTCGCAGGCGGCGAGCGACCGGCTGACCTCGTAGCCGAAGTCGACATGCCCGGGCGTGTCGATGAGGTGGAGGGTGTGTCCCTTCCAGTCGACACGCACGTTCTGGGCCTTGATGGTGATGCCGCGCTCACGCTCGAGGTCCATCGTGTCGAGGTACTGGCTGCGCATATCGCGGGCTTGCACCGCCCCCGTGATCTCGAGGATGCGGTCGGACAGGGTGGACTTCCCGTGGTCGATGTGCGCGATGATCGAGAAGTTGCGAATGCGTGCGAGGTCCATGCTGCTTCGAGGCTCGGGGGGTGTGGTGACTCTACCGGCGGCTGGTAGCATCCAGGGCTGCCTTGTGCTTGCGGCGCAACGCTGGGCACGAGCTCAGATCGAGGAGACAGACCACCACCATGGCGAACATCAAGAGCCAGAAGAAGCGCATTCTGACCAACGCGAAGGCGGCCGAGCGCAACAAGGCCATCCGCAGCGAGCTCAAGACCCGCTCCAAGAACGCCGTCAAGGCTGCCGGCACCGAGACGGCCGACGAGTCGCTCCGCCTTGCCGTGAAGCGCATCGACATGGCTGCGGCCAAGGGTGTCATCCACGCCAACCAGGCGGCCCGTCGCAAGAGCCGTCTCATGAAGCGGATCAACGCCACCACCGCGAGCTGAGGCTGCGGCACCCGTCGAAGCTTCGATCACCAGCACGAGCCCGGGCTTCGGCCCGGGCTCGTTGCGTTTTCCCACCCCCACCTCACCGCATAGGGGTCAGCGGCGGCCGGAGCCGGCGAGCTTCGACAGGCGGGCGACCAAGATCTCCATCACCAGCGAATCGGGCCATTCCTTGGCGCCACGGAGGTCGAGGTCGGCCTGGGCGAGCAACCCGACGGCGCGGGCGGCGCCGGTGCCGCTGAGCCTGCGGTACTGGTCGAGGACCTTGCGGGCCGGGTAGGGCTTGATCCCGAGAACGGCTGCTGCTGACGCCTCGTCGCGGGCATCGGTGCCGTCGAGCTTCAGGATCTTCGTGTAGTGCCCCTGGAGGACGGCCATCACCTGCAGCGGATGGCGTTCGCCCGATCCCATCATGCGGTGCAGCAGGGTGAGCGAGCGGGTGGTGTCACCCCGGTCGATCGCATCGGTGAGATCCCACGGCGGCACATCGCCCGCTTCGCCAAGGAACGGTTGGATGTCGTCGGGACTCACCCGGTGGCCGGCGCCGTAGGTACTCACTAGGGTGTCGATGAGGCCCTGCAGCCGACCGGCGTCCTCCCCCATCCACGCCGCCAGCACCGTCCGGGCACCGCCGTCGATCCGCAGGCCGCTGGCCACCACCTGCTGCTCGATCCAGATGCTGCGGTCCTTCTGCGGGGGCACCGTGCTGGTGACGTGCGCACCGGCCGTCTTCAGGGCGTCGGTGAGCGCCTTGACGGGCTTGCCGCCACCGCCCACGAGCACCAGTTCGGTCGACGGCAGCGGATCGGCCAGATAGGCCACCAGCGGTGGCACCTCGTCGCCGGTGAACCGGCCGATGCCACGGGCGATCACGATCCGGCAGTCCGTGAGGAACGGAGGTGTCTGCGCCGAGTCGACCACGGCAGCGACCTCGTAGTCGGGTCCGTCGAAGTCGTCGACCATGAGCGACCGGTCACCCTCGCCGACCAGGCGGTGGACCAGCTCGGAGACGCCGCTGAGGATGAGTGACTCGTCGTCGCCGGTGATCAGGTGAACGGCCATGGGACCACCATCGTCGCGCGCGAGCGCATCAGCGACGCGCTCGGCCCGCCACAAGCAGGGCAGCGATGGCCACGACCTGCACCACCCAGGCGAACACTGCCACCGTGCCCTGGGGCTCGAGCCGTGCGCCGAGCGCGGCAACCGTGCGGACCCACCTCGTGCCGAGCGATGCGGGCAGCATCACCATCGACGCGAACCAACCCGGTGTGACGGAGGCGACCAGGGCAGCCGGGATGCCGTAGAGCATGACGACACCCGCCACGGGCACGGCGAGCAGGTTCGAGATGATGCCGAGCGATGGCATCCGGCCAAAGACCAGCCAGCTCGGCACCATGACGCCGGCCTGCGCCCCGAGCGTGACGGCGAGCGGTGCAGCCAGCCACACCGGCCCACCGAGTCGGGGTTCGAGCCACGGCCCCACGACGCACACGCCTGCCGTGGCGGTGACCGAGAGCCAGAAGCCGACCGACCACACCAACATCGGATCGATGAGGACCAGGCCCATCACCGTGACCGCCAGCAACCGGGCCACCGATCGCTCGCGCCCGAGCGCGAAGGCAAGCGCCGAGAGCGCGGCCATCGTGCCGGCGCGCACCACCGATGGTTCGACACGCGTGAGCACGACGAACCAGGCGATGACCGCCCACGTCGCACCGAGCCGCCACCACGGACGAAGTCGCCGCAGCCCGACACCCACCACGGCGAGTACAAAACCCACATTTTGCCCCGAGACAGCAGTGAGGTGCGAGAGGCCCGCGCTGCGGAACTGATCGATCATCGTGCGGGGTTGCTGCGTGTCGTCGCCGATGACGAGACCCGAGAACAGCGCTGCGTCCTCGGGTGCCATGACCGCCGACGCCCCGGAGGCGAGCCGTGCGCGAAGCCGGTTGGCGCCGGTCATCAGCGGCGTGCCGGGCGCATGGTCGATGACTGCGTCGAGCTGCAGTTGGCCGACCACGTGACGCACCTGCGACCGGCGCCCCGTCTCGGCACGCAGCGGCACACGCCGCCCGCTCACCTGGACGAGTTCGCCCGCGCGGCGAGTCGAGAGACGTCGTCGCTCGCTGCCGTACACGTAGCTCTGGAAGCGCTGCCCCTCGACCTCGAGCACGATCGACGACCCGGCACCCACCGGCTGCGGATCAGTGACCACGACAGCCCAGCCCGAGAACGGACCGAGTGCACGAGGCACCACCTCGCGCCACGATCGGTCGGCGGCCAGCCCACCTGCGACGACGAGGACCGCTGCAGCAACGACCAGATCACGACGTCCCGCCCGACCGGCCACGGCGACCGCGACACACATGACCGCACCGGTGGTCACCCACCACGATGTGCCTGCCCACACACCCACCACAGCAGCGAGCGCGAGGCCACCCATCTGCAGGTCGGACACCGGCTGCCACCATCGGCCGCCGCCCGCACCGTACGCTGCCCTCATGGAGCCCACCCCGTCGCCATCACGTGGCCGCAACGTGCTGGCCGGGCTCGAGGCGCTCGACGCACCATCTGCCGCCCCTCGACCCGCGGCCGACCATCGCGACGCACCGCGCGGCCCCCGCCCGTCGCCCGCGCGGCCAGCGCGCGGCTCGACCCGTCAGGCGATCAGGACAACCGGGCCGTTCGTGGCCCTGATCCCCCCGGCGATCCTCGGTGTGGCGGCGCTGGTGGCGTTGCGCGACAGCACGGGCGTCAACCGTGGCGTCCCCGGTTTCGTGGCCGCCGTGCTGGCGGCACCGCTGCTGCCGGTGCTGGGTGCCCCCATGCGGTCGGGCACCAGCCTGTACCTGATCGCAGCGGCAGGCAGTGCCGTGGTGTGGATGGTTCTGGGTGCGATCGCCGCCGCACGCGCCACGCGCGACCCGGCCGCCGGCTGGGGCCGGTTCTGGAGCGAGTACCTGTGGCTCATGATCTGCGTATGGATCGGCGTCGTGCTCAGCGTGGTGCTGACCGACCTGGTCCTCGGGCGCGTCCTCGTCTAGCAGCGTCACACCACCACCAGCGGCCGCAGTGCCTCGAGCTTCGTCGGGCCGATGCCGCGCACGTCGCCCAGCGCGTCGATCGATGGGAACGGTCCGTTCTGGTCGCGATGGCCGATGATCGCCTGCGCCGTTGCCGGCCCGACACCGGGCAGTGCGTCGAGCTGTTCGGCGGTCGCCGTGTTCAGGTCGACCGGCCCGACCGGCGTAGTCGGTGACGGCGCCCCGCTTCCGGCTCCCCCACTGCTCCCGGTGACTCCCGGGGCGGCCACCGGCGCGTCGCCGGCGCGCGGCACGTAGACACGGTTGCCGTCGTCGAGGAGTTGGGCGAGGTTGATCGAGTCGAGCACGGCGTCCGGGGCTGCACCACCGGCCGCGTCGACCGCGTCGGCGACGCGTGCGCCGGCTGGCAAGGTGCGCACGCCCGGCACCATGACGGCACCGGCGACGTGCACCACGATCGACGTCTTCGGCTCGGCGGCAAGCGTCGTGGTGACCACCGCCGCCACGGCGGGCAGCGGCGACTGGACGACGGTCGAACCCGTCACCGCGCCAGCTCGGGGCAGGGATGCATCGACCGGGGTGGGTGGCGTGCGAAGCAGCCAGTAGCCGCCCGCACCGACGGCAAGGACCGACACCGCGACCGAGACGAGGCGGCCGACGCCGAACCAGGTGGCCCACCCGACGCACCGTTCGATCAGGTCACGACAGCGTTCACGACGCGTGCGTCGGGGCGACGGACGACGGGGCAGCACATCCACACGACACCTCTCGGGTGCTCGGCAAGGCCGAGCGGCATGGGCGCTGCAGTCAGCGCACCGGGTGCATCGGGGGAAGCATGGCCGACTGTATCGGCAGGTCAGGCAGTCGCGGCGTCGGCGCGCAGTTCGTCGCGTACAGCCGTCGCGAGCGACCGGCGGGCCACCCAGTCGGCCTCGATCTCGAGCGGGATCCGCAGGTATGCGCCCCGGTGACCCTTGCGACGAGCTCGCCACAGCACGTACGAGCCGACGTACCGCACGGGGAAGCCGAGGGGACCGTGTCGACGCCACTGGCGGACGTGCACCTGCTCGTGGCGCAGAAGGTACGACGAGTGTTGGCAGCCCTCGCGCACGATGACCAACGATCCGATGGTGATCCCGTCGGAACCGCGGGGCACAGGCCCTCCGACCCAGAGTCGGTAGCCATCGCGTCGTTCGAACGGCATGGGATGAGGCTAGCCGTGCGGCGACCCGGCGTCAGTAGAGCCGGGCGGTGAGCTTCTTGCGGTACGGCGCGGTGCGCGGGTCGTCGGGCCCCATCAGCTCGAGGATGTCGACGTACTGCTGACGTGCCTCGTCGTCACCCTTGACCCGGTCGAGCAGCCCGTCGAGTTGAGCATCGAAGTCGTCGACGGGACGAGCTGCGAGGCGGGCAGCCGCGGCAACCTTGCGCGTGCGCTCGGACTCGGGGATGCGGGCGAGCAGCGCGAGCACCTCGTCGGTGGCGCCCTGCTCGACGAGGATGTCGCCGAGGGCCACGATGGCGTCCTCATTGCCCGGGTCGATCTCGAGCACCTGACGCAAGCTGGCCTCGTCGCCCGCTGCGAGTAGCGCCTCGAGTGCCTCGGCCTCCTCGGTGGGCATGAGCGCCCGCACGAACTCCTCGATGACGTGCTCGGGGTACGCCCCGACAAAGCCGTCGATCACTTTGCCGTCGCGCATTGCGAACACCGCAGGGATCGACTGGACCTGGAACGCCTCGGCCACCGCCGGGTTCTCGTCGATGTTCACCTTGATGAGGACGACCTTGCCGTCGGTGGCGTCGGTGACCCGCTCGAGGATGGGCCCGATGGTCTTGCACGGCCCGCACCATTCGGCCCACAGGTCGACCACGACCGCTGTGTGCATCGACCGGTCGATGACCTCGGACTGGAACGTGACCTCGGTGGCGTCGATGGCTGGCATGACCCCAGGCTACCCAACCGACCGCCCGACGATCAGACGGTCGCGCCCCGCCAGCGGACCTCGATGGCCGCCCGCCGGCCGAGCTCGGCCTCGACCGCAGCACCGGCCTGCTCGAGGTCCCAGCCCATCAGCGGCGACACGGCAACAGCGACGCGTTCGACCTCGGCGCGGCTGACGCGCCCGAGCGTGCCGATGACGAGGCGTCGGTCGAGGATGTCGCCCAGCGTGCACGCCGCCTCGTCCGTGACGGCGAAGACCGCCTGGGCCGCGATGTCGAGGCGCTCGGGTCGGTCGGACAACCGCTCCGCGAGGCGCGGGTCTCGCTCGACCAGGTCGAACACCCGCTCGTGGTCGGTGCCGTAGAGCCGGGCCAGGTGCAGACGCGTCGCCGCATCGAGTGGCAGTTCGGGACGCGAGTGCACCACGGCGTCGAGGTAGGGCTGCGGGTCCTCGGCCCACCCGAACGCTCCGGCGGCAGCGGTGCGGGTCGAGTCGAAGTCGCGCACTGCGGCACCGCCCAACGAGGGGGCCTTCAGCAGCGCGTCGACCGTCTCGGCACCGAGCGCGCGGCCGGTGGTCCATTTGCCTCCACCGATCGACCAGAGATTGCGCACGCCGGACGGCGCGTGGTCGTAGAGCTCGTGACGGCGACTGGTGGTGTACGAGTCCTTCGACTCGTCGACGATGAGGGGCCGGATGCCGACCGTCGTGGCCTCGACATCGTCCTCGGTGAGCTTCGGGAACCCGGGCGCGATGGTGTCGTTCACCGTGTCGAGGATCAGCTCGACGTCGTCGTGGTCGGCGCGGACCGAGTCGGGAGTGTCGTCGACGGCGGTGTCGGTCGGCCCGATGAACGAGTAGCCCTGCCATGGCGAGACGATGACGTGCTTGCCGTTGCGGGCTCGCGCGAACACGGTGTCGGTGACCTGCGACGCGCCTGCGACCGGTTTGGTGAGCAGGTGCACACCCTTGCTGCGGTTGACCTTGACACCGAGCGGACGGCCGACGTCGTGAAGCACGATGTCCATCCAGGGCCCACCCGCGTTCACGACGACCTTCGCACGCACCTCACGGTGCGTGTCGGTGAGGCGGTCGTGCAGCTTGACGCCCACCACGGTGGCGGTGCCCGGGGCCGTCGGGTCACCGTCGAACAGGAAGCCCTCGGCCTGCATGTGGTTCAACGCAACGGCGCCAGCCGCCACGGCCGACTTCAAGAACGCGAGGAGCAATCGCTCGGGGTGCGTGTTGAACGTGTCGTGGTAGGCGTAGGCGCCCTGCAGCTGGTGCGGATCGAGCCACGGCACGTCGCGCAGCAACTGCGTTCGCGGCACCCACCGCGGCAGCGGGATCTTCATCGCGTCGGGCATGTGCCGGTTGCGGTCGAAGCCGAGCCCCGTGTAGAGCAACACGCCCGCGCCGATCAGTGCGGTGGGTGGTTTGCTCCAGCGCCACGCGGGCATGAGGAAGCGCTGCTGGCTGACGAGGTGCGGGGCCGCAAGGGCGAGCACGCGCCGTTCCTTGAGACTTTCGCGCACGACGCCGAACTCGTAGGTCTCGAGGTAGCGGATGCCCCCGTGGATGTACTTCGACGTGGCCGAACTGGTGCCGTGGCCGAAGTCGCCCTTGTCGACGAGCAGGGTGCGGAGCCCGCGCCCGGCAGCCTCGCGGGCAACACAGACACCCGTGATGCCTCCACCGATGACGACGACGTCGAACGCTGCGGCCGGGCCGGTGCCATCGAGTCGGGAGAGGTCTCGTTCGATCCTCATGCGTGCGTCCACATGTCGAGCAAAACGCTACCCAGCACCATTCGCGAACGCGGCGCGTCCCTGGATACGGTTCGGGGCGATGAGCGACGTACCCGGCATCGATGTCCCCGCTGTCACCACATGGCTGGAGGCGAACATCCCGGGCGCGTCCGGCCCCTTCACGTTCGACGCCATCGCAGGTGGCCACTCGAACCTGACCTATCGACTCACCGGCGCCGATGGCACGGCCTTCGTGCTCCGCCGTCCCCCGCTCGGACACCGGCTCGCCAGCGCGCACGACATGGGCCGCGAGCACCGCATCATCCACGGTCTGCAGCAGAGCGCCGTGCCTGTGGCCCCTGCGCTCGGCTTCTGCGACGACCCCGACGTCAACGATGCGCCCTTCTACGTGATGGGCTTCGTGCACGGCCACGTCCTGCGTGAGCGGGTTGCGGCCGAAGCCGCGCTCACGGTCGACGCTCGACGTCACGCCAGCGAGTCGCTGGTCGACACGCTGGCCGCCATCCACGCCGTCGATCTGGGTGCGGTCGGTCTCGACACGCTCGGCAAGCACGATGGCTACATCGAGCGGCAGCTCAAGCGCTGGTACGGCCAGTGGGACGCACAGAAGACCCGCGATCTGCCCACCGTCGATCTGGTGCACGACGAGCTGCTGCGGCGCATCCCCGAGCAGGGCCCGGCCACCATCGTCCACGGCGACTACCGACTCGACAACTGCATGGTGGGTGACGACGGCTCGGTCGTGGCCGTGCTCGACTGGGAGATCTGCACCCTCGGCGACCCGCTCGCCGACGTCGGTCTACTGCAGGTCTACTGGACGGGCCCACACGACACCGCCTCGGCCTGGACCGGTTCAGCCACCACCGCCGAAGGTTTCTTCGACCGTGCGCAGCTGGCGACGCGCTACGCCGAGGTCAGCGGCCGCGACCTGACGAACCTCCCCTTCTACGTGTCCTTCGCGTACTGGAAGCTCGCCTGCATCCTCGAGGGCGTGTACGCCCGGTACCTCGGTGGTGCGCTCGGCCAGCGCGATGCCGCCGAGCTCGAACCGTTCAAGCTCCAGGTCGACGGCGCTGCCGCGGCAGCGCTCGCCACACTCGAGTCGCTCTGATGGACCGGCCGGCCGCGCCGTACACGCTGCACGAGCCGCTGCCGCTTCTCGACGCACCGGTGCTCGTGGCCGTGCTCACCGGCTGGATCGACGCCAGCGGTGCCGCCGCCGGGGCACTCGCCACAGTGGCGGCTGCCTGCGACGTGCGGCCCCTCGTCACCTTTGATGGCGACGTGTTCATCGACTACCGCGCGCGCCGCCCCACCATGGAGCTGCGCGACGGCGTCAACGAACGCATCGTGTGGCCCGAGATCTCACTCCAGGTGGGCCGCGCACCCGACGGCACGGACGTGCTCGTCCTCACCGGCCCCGAGCCCGATTCCGCATGGCGCACCTTCGCCACAGCGGTGGCCGACCTCGCCCACCAGCTCGGCGTCAGCAGCGCCGTGTTCCTCGGTGCGTATCCGTTCGCCACACCGCACACCCGGCCCTCACGGTTGTCGAGCAGCTCACCGTCGCGTGACGTGATCGAGGGGTTGGCCTTCCTGCGCAATTCGGTCGATGTGCCGGCTGGCGTCAGTGCAGTGCTCGAGCACAGCATCGCGGACGTCGGGATCACTGCGGTCGGCATCTGGGCGCAGGTGCCGCACTACCTCGGCACCATGGGCTACCCGGCGGCCAGCGTCGCCTTGCTCGACGGGCTGCACACCGTCACCGGCCTCACCATCGACGCGACCCTGCTGCGCACCGACGCAACGCTCCAGCGTGAGCGCATCGACCAGCTCGTCGTGGCCAACCCGGAGCACCAGGGCATGGTGAGCCAACTCGAGACGATCTACGACGACCTGTCGTCAGCCACCTTCGCCCAGCCAGAGGCATCGTTCGGCGGTGCCGAGCTCCCGAGCGGTGACGAGCTCGCAGCCGAGTTCGAACGTTTCCTGCGCGACCAGGACGACTGACGGACCGCACCGGTCCGACGCGAGCCCGCCGCCTCATGACCGACTAGGTTTCGTCACGGTTCGAACCAGGCAGCAGGCCACGGACGCGGAGGGGACACATGAAGGTCGACGGGGGCATCGGCAACGATCTGCACAAGGCGGGCGCACAGGCCAAGGAGGTCGAGGCCGCGGGCTACACCGGCGCCTGGACGGCCGAGACCGCACACGATCCGTTCTTCCCACTCCTGCTGGCGGCCGAGCACACCGAGACGCTCGAGCTCGGCACCTCGATCGCGGTTGCCTTCGCCCGCAACCCGATGACGCTGGCGAACATCGGCTGGGACCTGCAGGCGTTTTCGAAGGGCCGCTTCATCCTCGGCCTCGGCAGCCAGATCAAGCCACACATCACCAAGCGGTTCAGCATGGAGTGGAGCCACCCGGCACCGCGCATGCGCGAGATGATCATGGCCATCAGGGCCATCTGGGACACGTGGGAGAACGGCACGCCGCTCGCCTTCCGCGGTGACTTCTACACCCACACGCTGATGACACCGTTCTTCACGCCCGACCGCGCCGACCTGGCCGGCTTCGGCGTGCCGAAGATCTTCCTCGCCGGCGTTGGCGAGCTGATGACCGAGGTCGCCGGTGAAGTGTGCGACGGCTTCATCTGTCACGGCTTCACCACCGAGAAGTACCTCCGCGAGGTCACCATCCCCGCCCTCGAACGAGGCCGGGCCAAGGCCGGCAAGACCATGGAGGGCTTCGAGATCATCGGGCCGAGCTTCGTCGTCACCGGCGGCAACGAGGACGAGATGGCCGCAGCGGCCACCGGCACTCGTCAGCAGATCGCGTTCTACGGCTCGACACCCGCCTACAAGGGTGTGCTCGACATCCACGGATGGGGTGGTCTGCAGGAAGAGCTCAACGGCCTGTCGAAGCTCGGCAAGTGGGTCGAGATGGGCAACCTGATCGACGACGACATCCTGAACACCTTCGCCGTCGTCGGTGAGCCCGAGACGATCGCCCCCGAACTGCACCAGCGCTACGGCGACGTGATCCAGCGGATCAGCTTCTACGCGCCGTACAAGACCGATCCCGAGCGTTGGAGCAAGGTGCTGGCCGACCTCAAGTCGGCGTAGGCCCACACGCCATGAGCGACGAGCTGGTCCCGTTCGCGGTCGCCATCGACGACGCGGTGCTCGACGACCTGCGCGATCGGCTCGCCCGCACGCGCTGGCCCGACCAGATCCCGGGCACGACGTGGGAGTACGGGGCAGAGCTGGCCAGCGTGCAGCAGCTGTGCGAGCACTGGCGCACCGAGTTCGACTGGAGGGCCGCCGAGCAGCGGCTGAACCAGTGGCCGCAGTTCACCACCGACGTCGACGGCC
>JBBDMO010000153.1:0-10971 GCA_040878255.1 Ilumatobacteraceae bacterium | reverse complement strand
GCCTACTGTCGTCGACACGGCAGCTGGCGGCATCATCCGATTCGGGGGAATCGGTCGATCATCCGATGCGGGGGAGGCGCGGTCGGCACGCCCAGCGGTACCGTGCTCACATCCCAACGAGTGACGGAGGCTTCGCGTGAGCATCGGACCGGTCGAGTACATCATCATCGGGTTCCCCGGCAATCAGTTCACGGGCAACATCGCCCCCGAGCTGCTGGCGTTGGTCGAGTCCGGCACGATCCGTGTGATCGACCTGATCTTCATCATGAAAGACGACGCCGGCGAGATCGCCATCGTCGAAGTCGACGAGGACGAGGCGCTCGCAGCGTTCGGCACCCTCGACGCCGAGCTCGGTGAGTTCATCGGTGACGACGACATCCTCCACGCCGCAGCGACGATGGAGCCCGGCACCTCGGTGCTCATGGTCGTCTGGGAGGACCGCTGGGCAGGTCCGTTCGCCGAGGCGATCCGCGAGTCCGGCGGCATCGTGCTCGAGGGCGCCCGCGTGCCCCGCGAGCTCATCGAAGCCGCCCTTGCCGCAGGCTGACCCACCCACCGCACCACCACAGCGCAGTCACACCGAACCGAACGAAGGAGCACGATCAGCATGATGAGACGCAGAGGCCTCGCAGGCACAGTGGCCCGCACCGCAGTCATCGCCGGAACGGCCACCGCCGTGTCCGGCCGGGTTGCCCGCAAACAGCAAGCCGGCGCCCAGCAGGCAGCCGACGCCGCCGCCTACCAGCAGCAGCAGATGGCCCCGCCGCCCGCACCGGTCGCGGCAGCGCCGGCCCCGGCCCCGGCGCCGGCCGGAGGCATGACCGACGATGCCATCACCCAGCTCAAGGCCATGGCCGATCTGCACCAGCAGGGCATCCTCACCGACGACGAGTTCGCGGCACAGAAGGCCAAGATCCTCGGCCTCTGAGCCACGGCTCCTCACGTCGCGCCATGTTCGACGTCATCGGATTCGACCACCTCGTCCTCGTCTGCGCCGATGTCGAGCGCACGCTGGCCTGGTACCTCGAAGAACTGGGGCTCGAACCAGTCCGGGTCGACGAGTGGCGCGCAGGCCGGGCGCCGTTCCCGTCGGCCCGCGTCGACGAGGGCACGATCATCGACTTCATCGGCGGCACACCTGCTGACGGGCGCCTCGATCACCTCTGCCTCGTGGTGCGTGAGGTCGACCTCGACGCGGTGAAGGCCTCGGGACGCTTCGACGTCGTCGGCGGCCCGGCCACCCGCTACGGCGCGCGCGGCAACGGCAGATCGCTGTATGTGCGCGACCCCGATGGGGCCGTGGTCGAACTGCGGTACTACCCGTCCCAGAGCGACTGAGCCGGCCTGCGCCAGCGGGCCACGAGACAGCAGCAGGTCACCGTGCCGTCGTCGATCATGCCCCAACCGAACTGCCAGGTCAGACGGGCACGAGGCGGCGGGCGCCGGCACCCATGAGCCGCAGGAAGTTGTCGCAGTAGAACGCCTGGCGGACGTGCTCGGGCGCTTCGCCGAGGCTGCGCTCGAAGCGTTCGATCGGCCTGCGGCCACCCTCGACGTGGGGGTAGTCGGAGCTGAACAGGACGACCTCGTGACCGGCCTGGTCGATGATCCACCCGACGTCCTCGGTGGGGTACGGCGTGAAGGTCATCGATCGGCGGACGTACTCGCTCGGCCGCAGCTGCAAGGAGCGGACCCGATCCTCGTGCTTGTGAAACGCCTCGAACGCGCTCTCCATCTGCCTCATCCAGCTCGGCACCCAGATCGCTCCCTGTTCGATGACGCCCAGGCGCAGGCGAGGGAACCGATCGAGTACCCCGTCGAACACGAGCGTGGCCAACGTCTGCATCGGCGGAAATGGGATGGCCATGTAGTCGACCGAGCGGAAGTTCTCCTCCCCGCCGTGAAAGTCGGGCGGGATCGGCAGGCCGTTGACGAAGTAGTCACGGTCGATCAGGTCGCCGGTGCCACCGACGTGGAAGACGACCGGGATGTCTGCCTCCTCGGCCTGCGCCCACACTGGGTCGAGGCTCCGGTGGCTGGGCGAGTGGCCGGGCGGGCAGCCACTCGCCACGAGCAGCGCCGATGCGCCCATCTCGATCGCCTCTCGCGCCATGGCGGCGGAGCGGTCGAAGTCGGCGAGCGGCACGTAGCAGGAGGGGAGCAATCGTGGATCGGCGGTGCAGAACTCGACCATGCCGCGGTTGTGCGCACGGGCGGCACCGTAGGCAAGGTCCATGTCACCGCCGTGCTCCCAGTCGCGCAGACGGCTGTTGTGGAACGTGTTGAACAGCAGCTGGCTGGCGAAACCGAGGTGGTCGAGCGCGCGACCCCGGTCCTCGGGCACGAACGACCCGGTGGCTGCGAAGTTCTTCCGCCCCATGATCTCCTCGGCCTCGACCGCGCGGTACTCGTCCGACGCGTGCCGATCGGCGAGGCGGCGGAACGCGGCGTCGAGGTCGGCGAGCTGCTCGGCCGGGTCGCCGGTCTGCTTCAGCTCGTTGCCACCGGCAAGGGGCAACGGCTCGATGCGGTCACGCACCTGCGGATCGGCGTGATCGCGCAGCCAGTTGGGCGTCTCCATGATGTGCGCGTCGGCATCGTGCACCACGCGTCCGAGTCGGTTGTACGGCATGTCCGCAGGATGCCACACCTCCGTCCACAACGGCACCCCCACCGTTGGTGGGGCGCCGTCAGTGACGACGGGTCGTCGGGGTGACCGGTGGGTGCAGACCGATGCCATCGGCCCACAGGCGACTCAGGACGCTGACGGACGCCTCCTCGTCGAACTCCTCGCCGAGCGAAAAACACATGTGCGCGTAGTTGTTGGTCATCGACACCAGCAGGCGGGCAGCCTGGCGGGCATCGATGTTCGGGTTCGCCCGTCCGTCCTCCTGCAGGCTCACGATCGAACGGGCGATGCGCTCGACCGCGCGGTCGCGGCCCTTCAGGTAGATCTCGCGGCACTGTGGGTCGACGGGTGCCAGCTGCTCGAGGAGCGAATGGAGCTTCGCAGCGCTGCGGTACTGCCGGAAGAAGCGGCGGTTCGCCAGCTCGATCTGCAGCGCAGGGTTGTCGGGGTCGACGGCACGCGTGGCGCCGCCGATGTAGATCTCGTCGAAGGTCTGTGCGATGACGGCGCAGAACAGGGCGACCTTGGACTCGAAGTGCCGGTAGAAGGTACCGACGCCCACCTTTGCCGACGCTGCGATGTCGACGATGCGTGCATCATGGAAACCGTCTCGTTCGAACACCACCTTCGCCGCAGCGACGAGCTTTTTGCGCGCACGGCCATCACGGTCCTCGGCACTGCCGGTCGGGCGGGACGGCGTGCGGGCGGTGACAGACAACTTCTCGTTCACGAATCCCCCGAGGGCGGAATGTAGCGCAGCTTTTGGGATCTGTCCTCACGGAGGACCGGTCAGCAGAAGTCGTCGATCGACGTCTCGCCCTCGTCGAATCGCCGGAAGAAGGCGGCGACCTCGGCAGCACTGACGTCGGCCAGCCTGGGCGGCTGCCACACGGGCCGGCGGTCCTTGTCGACCAGCGCGGCGCGGACTCCCTCGCTCAGGTCGTGCGTGCCGATCGAGGGGAGGACGGCCGAGTACTCGAGCGCCAGGCACGCCTCGAGCGACGCCAAGAACCGAGCGCGGCGGACCATGGCGAGGGTGACGACGAGCGAGGTGGGTGAACGGGTGGCCATCACGTCGGCGGCATGTCGTGCCGCTGGGTCGTCGATCACCCCGAGCCGACCGACGATGCCTGCCACGTCGTCACCGGCGAAGCACGAGTCGATCCACCCGCGATGCGCTGCCAACGCCGACCCAGACGTGTCGCGTGTACCCGATGCGACCACCGCGTCGGGGTGCTCACCCGCCACGATGCGGTCGACCACCGCATCGAGCTGACCCGACGGCACCATCGCGTCGGCGAGGCCGAGCTCGATCGCATCGAGGGGACCGACGTGATCACCGGTGAGTGCAACGAACGTACCGAGCTGACCCGGTGCCCGCGACAGCAGCCAGGTGCCACCGACATCGGGGACGAAACCGATGCCGACCTCGGGCATGCCGACCTTCGAGCGCTCGGTGACCAGACGGTGCGACGCATGACCCGACAGGCCGACACCGCCACCGAGCACGAGCCCGTCCATCAGGGCGACGATCGGCGTCGCACACCTCGCGATTCGGGCGTTGAGCGCGTATTCCTCGAGGAAGAACTCGTGGGTCGTGGGGTCACCGGCGAGCGCGCCGGTGCGCACGGACACCATGTCGCCACCGGCGCAGAAACCACGTTCACCGGCACCGCGCAGCACGATCACATCGATCGCCGGGTCGGCATCGGCGGCCGCGATCAGCCGATCGAGGTCGCGAATCATGTCGAGTGTGAGGGCATTGATCGCCTTCGGCCGGTCGAGAGTGATGACCGACACGCGCCCACGCGTGGCGGCGTGCACCTGGCTGGGCTGCGGTTCCTCGGCTGACGGCACGGCGCGGCTCCCACGGTCGACGGCGGAGCGCCGATGGTAGCGGCGGACCATGGATCACGATTGCCCGCAACCCGACCGCGACCTGCATCGTTGGGGTCAGCGCTGAGCCGTGTCCATCACCACGACGGCGCGACCGACGATCTCGCCGCGGTCGAGGCGCGCGTACGTGGCACCGGCATCATCGAGGGTGACGCGCTCGGTGATGACTCCGTCGAGTCGCACGGCACCGCTCCCCACGAGACGTACGAGCTCGGGCATGTCGGTGCGGGTGCGGGCGCCGTACGACCCGACGATGGTGATGCCCCGGCGCACGATGTGCGTGATGCCGATCGAGGCCTTGGTGCCCGTGTTCGCCAAGCCGATCGCCACCATGCGACCGCCGTCGCGCACCGACATGACGGCTTGCTCGAACGACACCGGATGGCCCACCGCTTCGAACGCGAGGTCGACACCCTCGCCACCCGTGAGCTCGCGGATCGCAGCCGGCGCATCGGCGGTCGACCCGTTCACGGTGTGGGTGGCGCCGAGCGCCGCGGCTGCGGCGAGCTTGTCATCGGCGAGGTCGACCGCGATCACCTGTGCAGCACCGAGCGCAGCTGCGAGCTGCACGACGTTGAGTCCGATACCTCCGACGCCGTAGACGGCAACGGTGTCACGGTGGCGCAGATCGGCCCCGTGGCGCACCGCGCCGTACGCGGTGAACAGCGAACAGCCGATGACCGCAGCCTCGGTGTGGTCGACCGTGTCAGGCAGCACGAAGGCATCGGATGCAGGCACCACGCTGTACTCGGCGAGTCCGGCCATCGAATACATCGCCAGCGGCGTGCCATCGGCTCGGGCGAGCCGGGTGGTGCCGTCGTAGAGGACACCCTTGCCGCGGTTCAGCGCGAAGAACTTCTCGCACAGGTCGTCGCGACCACGCACGCAGAAGCGGCAGGTGCCGCACGGCATGATGAACGCGCTGGCGATGCGGTCGCCGACAGCCAGTCCCTCGACACCACCTCCGAGCTCGACGATCGTGCCACTGATCTCGTGGCCCATCACGCACGGGCACGGGAACGGGATGTCGCCCTTCATGACGTGCAGATCGGTGTGGCACACCCCACATGCGGCCACCCGCACCAAAACCTCGCCGACAGACGGTCGCGGCATGACGATGTCCTCGACCACCAGGTCGGTGCCGGGTGCGGTGAGCACGGCTGCGCGCATGGACTCGGGCATGGTTCCCTCGCTCTCGGTCGCGATGAGGATCACGATTCGGCGAGGTTCTTAGCACAGCACGTCGCGAGCACCGGCCGTCGGTGCACCGTGCACGCGTCAGCGATCAGGGGAACGATGACAGCGGTGCGTCCCCGGTGCCCTGGTCGGGCGGCGGTTCCGACGGCACCGTGGGCGGGACCGTCGCGACCGGAGGCGGGGGCGGCGACGGAGGCTCGGCGGGTGCTGTCGATGCTGGCGGCACGGGGGGTTCGCCGACGGCGACGTCGATGGAGACGGGCAGCGGCGCGGGTGGCGCGACATCCGCGAGAGCCGAGAGATCGAGCACGGGTGTGGCGCGGGCGACGCCGACGACATCGTCACGCGGGTCGGCGAGGGCGCGCCCCTGCCCGATGGCTGCGGTTGGTGCGGTTGGTGCGCTCGTCGTCCTCGTCGTGCTCGTCGTGCTCGTCGTGCTCGTCGAGATGTCGACGGCCTCGACGGTCCGGCCACCGGCGGCCACGACGGAAACGGGCGAACCGGCGGGGTCGGCGGACTCGGGGCCGCCCGCCGCGACGCCCGAGGCGAGGCCGATCACCATCGCACCGGTGGCGAAGAGTGCGAGCACTGCGCCGCGCTGCGTGCGCGTGGTGCCCATGATTGCGAGCAGTCGTTCGACCACCACCGTGCCCGATTGGTGGAGGTGTCGCGCCAGGACGTCGACATCGTCACGACGCAGGACGATCGTGACGTCGCGCGCTCGCCGCATCGAGCGAACGAGCGTCAGGTACGCGGTCAGCAGCGAGGTCTCGTCACCCGGCTGGAAATGCCGTTCGGCAGGACCCGACCTGATGACGCCGTCGGCGGAGATCGCAACCGACAGGCGTTCCGGCAGGATGGCGGCGAGGTCGGCGCCGTAGCGGGACGCGACCAGCGAGACCAGTTCGTGGTCGAGCGGGACGAGCGCGTCCTCGATGTCGCGCAGGATGCCCGGCGTCAGCACGCCCGCCGAGCCACGGGCGATGGAGCGGATCGAGTCGCCCGTGGCCAGGCGGCGTTCACGGACGAGCGCGCCGAAGCGACGAGCGAACCGGGGCGTGGTGATGTCGATCGCCTCGGTCGTCACTTCCCTCTCACCACACCCACGTTGCTCCTGATCCCGAGTCGACCATGCATCGGCACGATCGGCACCCGACACGAGGATTTCCTCGCCATGCACCGTCGACAGAGCTGGGGCCCCGACGCACGGTCGCCGGACCTAGGCCTGGGCGAGGGTCGCGAGGGTGCTGAGACCGTCGAAGACGTCGACGAAACGCGTGGTCAGGGGCGACATCCCGAGGCGGACGATGTCGGGCTCACGGAAGTCGGGAATGACGCCGTGCTCGACGAGCTGTGCCGTGAGCGCCCGGGCGTCGGGGTGGACGACCGAGATGTGTCCACCCCTGCGTGCCGCGTCTCGCGGCGTGCACGTCGTCAGGTCGAGTTGGTCGCAGAGCTCGATCGCGAAGCCGGTGAGCGCGCGGGACTTCGCGGCGATCGCGTCGATGCCCGCCTCGGCGGTCAGCGCGATGCCACACTCGGCGCCGGTGAGGGCCAGGATCGACGGCGTGCCGATGAGCATGCGCCCGATATCGGTGCGGGGCAGGTAGTCGGGGCCCATCGCGAACTGGTCGCTCTGGCTGAACCACCCCCAGATCGGCTGGGTGATCGTCGCCTGCAGGTCGGCGGCGACGTAGGTGAAGGCCGGAGAACCCGGGCCGCCGTTCAGGAACTTGTAGGTGCATCCGACCGCAAGCTGTGCGCCTGCGGCACCGAGGTCGATCGCCAGCACGCCCCCCGCGTGCGAGAGGTCCCAGATGATGAGGGCGCCGGCGGCGTGGGCGCGAGCGGTCTCGGCGGCGACGTCGACGACCTCGGCGGTGCGGTAGTCGACGACCGAACGGACGACGACGGCCACGTCGTCGAGTTGGTCGAAGCCGTGGCGAACCGTGCGGCCGGTTGCCTGGGCGATGCCGTCGACCACGTACCGGTCGCTCGGGAAGTCGTGTTCGTCGATGGCCAGCACCCCGCGGTCGGGCCGCAGCGCGCACGCGCCATGGACGAGCTGGTAGAGGTTGACGGTGGTCGAGTCGTGCACGGCGACCTCACCGGGCCGCGCGCCGATCAGCGGTGCGAGCATGTCGCCGACGCGCTGTGGCTTGTCAATCCAGTGGCTCCACGAACGGATCAGGTCACCGGCCCACTCGCGCTCGATCACGTCGCGCATCCGCTCGACGGTTCGCTTCGGCGTGCGACCGAGCGAGTTCCCGTCGAGGTAGATCAGCGCCGGGTCGACGATCACGAACTCGTCGCGCCAGTGTGCGAGCGGGTCGGCGGCGTCGAGGGCGAGCGCGTCGTCACGGATGTGTGGCATGGCGGTCATCGTGGCAGATCGTGGCCGTCGAGGCCGATGAACGAGGCGTGACGGACGTAGCCCTCGTTCGTGAACTCGGTGAGCTCGATGTTCGCCGTCAGGTCGGGTCGCACCCAGACCGCGTCGCGGGAGTACTCGCGGGGCGGCGCCGGCGAGTAGGGGCAGGTGTCGGTCACGCGTGCGCGCAGCAGACGCAGCAACGCTTCGAGTCGTCGCTGGCTGAAGCCGGTGCCGACCCCACCTGCGAAGGCGAGTGTGCCGTCGGGGCGCGGCACGCCGACGAGCAGCGAGCCGAAGGTGCTGCTGCGGTTGCCGGTTCCGGGTGTGAACCCGCCGATGACGACATCGACGCTGCGGCGATTCTTCACCTTGCGCCAGTTCGGCGACCGCTTGCCCGGCAGGTACAGGCTGCCGAGGCGCTTGGCCATCACACCTTCGAGCCCCCGCAGCACGGTGGCCTCGAGCAGTTCGGGTCCACCGCCGACACGATGGCCGGGCACTGACCAGTTCGTGCCGTCGTCGAGCACCTCACGCAGCAGGGCACGTCGCGCTTCGTACGGCTGACCGACCACATCGTGGCCGTCGACGCACAGCACGTCGAACGCCTGGAACACCACCTGGCTGTCGTGACGCTGCAGCCCTTCGAAGCTGGGCAGACCGTCCGGGCCGAACACGACGATCTCTCCGTCGAGCACAGCCTGCGTCGCGTGGACGTCGCCCCACATCCCACCGAGCTCGGGGTAGGTGCCGGTGACGTCGAGGCCGCCGCTCGACTGGACCCGCACCCGCTTCGCCCCCGCGTCGACGAATGCAATGGTGCGATAGCCGTCCCACTTGACCTCGTACGCCCAGTTGTGGTCGTCGGACTCGACCGGCAGCACGCCGATCGCCGCCTTCATCGGCATCACCGGGAACGAGAGCGTCACCCCCGAACTCTGTCACCACAGCGGGCCTCGACACCATCGTGGTGCCGAAGTTCGTGGGGGTGTCAGGGGGTGGCGGTCGGGGGGACCCGGCTGACGAGGACGCCGGTGCGGGTGAGGCGGGCGAGCTCGGCATCGTCGAGACCGAGCAGTTCGGCGAGCACGGCGTGGTTGTCCTCGCCGCGATAGCGGGGCTCGCCGCGCACGCCGACGTCGCTGGTGTCGAACCGCCAGGGCGCGTTGGGGATGCGGATCTCGCCGCCGCCACGGTCGCTCACCGACACGACGACGTCGCGGGCCTCGGCCCAGTCGGTGTCGCAGATGTCGCGCACCGAGCGGAGCTGGCCGGTGGCGAGGCCCTGCTCGGCCAGCGCGTCCTCGATCGCACCCGGCGTCGGCACCGTGGCGGCCCACACCTGCATCTCGGCCATCAGCGCGTCGAGGTTGCGAAGGCGAGTGGGCACGTCGGCGAAGCGCTCGTCGTCGATCAGGTCGGCGCGGCCGATGCCGCGCATGTACCGCTCGAACGTGCCGCGCTCGGCAGGATGGCCGGCGACGATGACCGACTCACCGTCGGCCGACGTGAGCACCGGGTACTCCCCCGGCTGGAAGCTGCGGATCCAGTCCGGGTCGACGGGCCCGTCCCACAGCTGATCGTGGGTGTGCTCGTTCACGTAGAGCATCGTCTGCGCCATCGACACGTCGATCCGCTCGCCGTGGCCGCTGCGCTCACGCTGGAAGAGGGCGGCGAGGATCGCGCTGGCGCACTCGAGCGAGGTGTACACGTCGGCATGGCTGAGCGGGTCGTTGGCGTACTCGCCGTGGCGGGCGTCGCCCTGCATCATCGTCACGCCGGTCTCGGCCCCGACCACGGGCGCATACGCGCGGCGCTTCACCCACGGCCCGGTCTGGCCGTATCCCGAGATCGAGGCGTAGATCACCTGCGGGTTGCGGGCCTTGACCGCCTCGTAGCCGAGGCCCAAGCGATCGGCCACGCCGGGCCGGAAGTTCTCGACGAACACGTCGCAGTGCGCAGCGAGCTGCAACAGCAGCTCCCCCCCCCCCCGCGCCTCGGGCTGGTCCAAGTCGAGGCTGACGTTGCGCTTGCCTGCGTTCTGCTGCACGAAATAGCTCGACAGGCTGTTGATGCGAGGGTTCGCGAACCGGGTCATGTCGCCTTCAGGCGGTTCGACCTTGATGACGTCGGCGCCCATGTCGCACAGCATGCGAGTGCAGTGCGGCCCGCTGAGCACGCGGGTGAGGTCGAGCACGCGAACCCCGTCGAGCGGTCCGGGTCGATGCGAATCTGCCATGACGGCGAACCTAATCCGTCGCGACCACCAGTCGTTGGGCCGACGACGCGCCGGGGCTCACGACGACAGCAGCTCCCTGCGCAACGACACGAGCGCCGG
Organism: Ilumatobacteraceae bacterium; assembly: GCA_040878255.1. Classification (GTDB taxonomy): domain Bacteria; phylum Actinomycetota; class Acidimicrobiia; order Acidimicrobiales; family Ilumatobacteraceae; genus VFMC01. The sequence goes on along the minus strand of JBBDMO010000153.1, from coordinate 540 downwards.
CGAGGGATCGCCCGAGCTCCACGGGTCGGCGTCGAGAGCACGCTCGTAGAACGCCCACTCGTGTCGGACCCCGGCGAAGTTGCCCCGCATCGCATGCGCACGCATCCGTAGCCCGATCAGCTCCTCGTGGCCGCCGAGCACCGCAAGGCCACGGCCGGTCGCCCGGAAGACCCCATCGATGTCACCGAGCGCGAGGTGGTGCCGGGCCAACTCGGCTGCGGCACCGGTGGCGAGGACGATCAGCGACGAGGTGATGCCCTCGGCATCGGTCCAGAGGTGATCGCCACCGGCGAACGGCAAGCCCTCGATCAGATCGACGCCCGGCTCGAGGACGGCCACCGCCTCGCTGGCGGGCAGGCCGCGAGACGCAGCCAGACGGGCGCTCAGCACATCGGCATCGGACACGACGAGGACGTGCAACGGCAGGTGCTCGGTGAGGGTGCGCCCGATCCACTCGTCACCCTCGACCGGCGCCACGGCCCTCGCGAGCGCGCGGCGGGCATCGCTGACGACGTTCGCAAAGGTGGCGTCGCGTACATC
>JBBDMO010000152.1:0-10997 GCA_040878255.1 Ilumatobacteraceae bacterium | reverse complement strand
GTTCGGCCTGCACCTACGCCGGTGCTCGAACGATCGACGAGTTCCACGAGCGTGCCGTCGTCGGCGTCCAGAGTGTCGCCGGTTACAGCGAGGGCATGCCCCAGGGCACCAGCTGGAAATGAGCACTTTCGCCGAGGGCGCCGGGCTGCGCGTCATCGCCATCGACGGTCCGGCCGGCGCTGGCAAGAGCACGGTCGCGCGTGCCCTCGCTGCACGGCTCGGCCTCGAGTACCTCGACACTGGGGCGATGTACCGGGCCGTCACGTTCGCAGCCATGCGCGACGGCATCACCGATGACGATGCTGCCGTGGCGCGTCTCGCTCACGAGGCCGCCATCGACGTCGGTGAGCACGGGGTGGTCGTCGACGGCGTCGACGCCACCAGCGCGGTTCGCACACCCGAGGTCACTGCTGCGGTCAGTCGCGTCGCCGCCAACAGCGACGTGCGAGCCGAGCTCGTGCGGCGCCAGCGCGAGTGGGCACACCAGCGCGGCGGTGGGGTGCTCGAGGGTCGCGACATCGGATCCGTGGTGTTTCCCGACGCACAGGTGAAGCTGTACCTCACCGCGTCGCCTCGCGTTCGCGCCGAGCGTCGCGTGGCCGAGGCCGGCGGTGACGTCGACGAGATCGAGGCGGCGATCGCCCGACGCGACGGCATCGACAGCAACCGGGCCGACAGCCCGCTGCTCGAAGCCGACGGTGCGATCGTGGTCGACACCACCGGTCTGTCGATCGAAGCGGTGCTGGATCACATTCAGGAGCTCATTCGCACGGCATGATCGGGGCATGACCAGGGTCGACACCACACTCGCGGGAAGCGGCCGCGGTGACCGAGCGGCCTACCAGTTCGTGCGCACCGTCGTGGTCACGTTCTGCCGGACATGGTGCCGGATGTCGATTGAAGGCCGCCAGCACGTGCCCGCCGAGGGGCCGTTCCTGCTGGCGCCGGTGCACCGCAGCATCCTCGACACCCCGATCTCGTCGGGGGTCACGCGCCGTCGGATGCGGTTCATGGGCGCCGACAAGTACTGGGACAATCGCGCCTTCGGCCGGTTGCTGTCGTCGCTCGGCGGTTTCCCGGTCACGCGCGGCAGCGCCGACCGAGAGGCGCTGAAGCGTTGCATCGCCGTGCTCGAGGGCGGTGAGCCCTTGGTGCTCTTCCCCGAAGGCGAACGCAAGAGCGGCCCCATCGTGCAGCCGCTGTTCGACGGTGCCACCTACATCGCCGTGAAAGCTGGTGTGCCCATCGTGCCGGTGGCGATCGCCGGATCGGAGCGAGCGATGCCGAAGGGTGCGAAGTGGATCCGGCCCGCCAAGGTCCACGTGATCATCGGTGCGCCGCTGTCGGCCCCTGCGGATCTCCTCGGCAAGGCGCAGCGTGACGCAGCGCGGGCGCTCTCGACCGAATTGCACGCCGAACTGCAGCGCCTCCTCGACGCCGCCAACGCCAAGAACCGCTAGGCAGTGAGCCAGGCCTCGGAGGCGGCGTACATCCACACCGGGTCGTGTACGCCGCAGAGCTCGCGGGCCGAGTGCATCGAGAGCTGGGGAATGCCGACATCGACGGTGGGGATGCCGAGACGGGTGGCCGTGATCGGGCCGATGGTGCTGCCGCATGGCATCGTGTTGCGGCTGACGAACACCTGCCAGGGCACATCGGCGCGCTCGCACGCACGCTGGAACGCGGCTGCGGTCTCGGCGCTGGTGGCATAGCGCTGGTTCGAGTTCACCTTCAGTGCCGGACCCCGGTTGACGATCGGGCGGTGCCCGGGTTCGTGACGCTCGGGATAGTTGGGGTGCACGGCGTGGGCGTTGTCGGCCGACAGGCACGACGACGCAGACAGCGCCGCGAGGTGCGCGCCGCGGTCGGCGCCGGTGGCGAGGGAAATGCGTTCGAGCACGTGCTCGAGCAGCGGTCCGGCGGCACCGGTGGCGCTCTCGCTTCCCACCTCCTCGTGGTCGAACAGTGCGATCACCTGATGTTGCGACGCCGGTGCTGCGCCACACAGTGCGCTGACGGCGGCCCAGCACGAAGCCTGGTTGTCGAGGCGTCCACTGGCAAGCATCGACGAGTCGGCGCCCAGGATGGCTGCCGGGGTGCGGTCGAACAGTGAGAGCTCCCACCAGCCGATGTCGGAGGCGTCGACATCGACCTGCTCTGCCAGCCACTCGCGGAACTCGCCCTCGTGGCCGGAACCCGTGCCCCACACCGGCGTGAGGTGCTGCTGCTTGTCGAGCTGGACGCCGCGCTCGTTGACCTCTCGGTCGAGGTGGATCGCGAGTTGCGGCACTCGGCACACGGCGTCGTCGACGGTGACATCGGCGACCGAGCCGTCGCGGAGCACGACGCGTCCGGCGACGCCGAGGTCACGGTCGAGCCACGAGTTCAGGAGCACGCCGCCGTACACCTCGACTGCCAACTGCTTCCAACCCGCGCTGGCGGTGTCGGGGTTCGGCTTCACGCGCAGGCACGGTGAATCGGTGTGCGCACCGATGATCCGGAAGCCGGGGGCGGGGATCAGCGACTCGGCGGCCAGACGGAACGCGACCACCGACGCGCCGGTGAGGACGAAACCCGCGTCCGGCACGGTCTCCCACGGCTCGGTGAGCGACAGGGGAGCGAACCCCGCGTCGAGGAGCGCCGTCGCTGCCGTGGCTGCAGCATGGAACGGTGACCGCGAGGCGTCGAGGAAGGCGACGAGGTCGTCGATGGTGGCCATGGTCGGCGGCGCGATGTCTCAGATGCCCTGGAACAGGCCCATCGGCAGCCCGGTGCTGCGGAGGTGTGCCGTCTCGTTGATCGTGACGATGCTTCGTTCGCCCGAGCTCGCTGCGGCGACGCGGTGGATCGACGTGTAGTTGGGGTAGAAGAACCCCTGATGCATCGCGAGGCCGAGCAGGTGCGACAGGTAGCTGTTGATCACGCCGCCGTGGCACACGACGGCGATGCGCTGGCCACGGTGGGCATCGATCAGCTTCTCGATGGCGTTGACCGTGCGAGCGCGGAACTCGTCGGGCGACTCCTCGTGGACGTTCCACTCACCGCGCAGCATCGCCTGCCAGCGTGGGTCGTTCGCCGCCTTGAGCTCTTCCACCGGCACGTACTCGCTCGAGTTCCGGTCCCACTCGGCGACCTCGTCGACCACGACGATCTCGCGACCCTGCGACGCGGCGAGGGGCTGCGCCGTCTGGAAGGCGCGCCGCAACGGCGATGCGTACACGGCGTCGATCGACTCGCTCGACAGGTACTCGGCCAGGTGCTGCGCCTGGGCGAGACCGGCCTCGGCGAGCTCCGGGTCGGCAAGGCCTTCTTCCAGCTCGCGCCGGACGGGCAGGCCGTGTCTGATCATCAGAAGCTCCATTCCTCCTGACTAGCAGGCTTGAATGGTGCCCATGGAGTCCAGGACGAAGATCGTCGCCACCCTCGGGCCGGCGAGCGCCGATCCCGAGGTGCTCGACCGCATGCTGCTGGCGGGGGTCGACGTCGTGCGCCTGAACCTCTCGCACGGGGCTGTCGACGAGCATGTGCAACGGCTGCGCGACGTGCGAGCCGCGTCGGCGCGAACCGGCTGTGTGGTGGGGGTCCTCGCCGACCTCCCGGGTCCGAAGGTGCGTGCCGGCCGGCTGCCACTCGAAGGCGTGCAGCTCGTGGCGGGGCAGCGGCTCGTGCTCGTGGCCGGCCAGGGAGACAGCACCGCCGAATGCTTCCATGTCGAGTACGCCACACTGCTGCACGACCTGGCCGTCGGCGATCGCGTGGTCATCGGTGACGGTGCGATCTCGCTGCTCGTCGAAGAGGTCAGTGACACGCAGGCCGTCACCCGCATCATCACCGGTGGCACCATCCAGGGCCGGCCCGGTGTGCACATCCCGTCCGAACGGATGCGGCTGCGCGCGCCCACCGAGGAGGACCTCGGCCTCGCCGTCATCATGGCCGGTGAGGGCGTCGACTTCCTGGCCGTCTCGTTCGTGCGCAGCGCCGCCGACATCGCCGCCGTCCGCTCGGCCGTCGGCGCCGACTGCCCCCACCTCGTCGCCAAGATCGAGACGCTGCCCGCGGTGGCTGCGCTCGAGGAGATCGCGGCCGAGGCCGACGCAGTCATGGTGGCTCGCGGTGACCTCGGCATCGAGTGCCCGCTCGAGGACGTGCCGCACCTGCAGAAGCGCATCGTGCGGCACTGCGTCGAGATGGGCGTGCCGGTCATCACCGCCACGCAGATGCTCGAGAGCATGATCACATCGCCGTCACCCACGCGGGCCGAGGTCAGCGACATCGCCAACGCGGTGTTCGACGGAACCGACGCACTGATGCTGTCGGCCGAGACCGCCATCGGGCGCGACCCGGTCGCGGTCGTCGAGTCGATGCGCCGCATTGCGCTGCGTGCCGAGATGGAGGCCAGCTACAGCGCGTGGGGCAGCCGACTCGGCCGCATCCAGCGCCGCCAGTGGCCCGACGGGCCCGACCGGATCACGATGGCCATCACCCACGCCGCCGGGCTCGCTGCGGTCGATGCCGGTGCCGACGCGATCCTGTGTTGCACGACGTCGGGTCGTACCGCTCGGGCCATGGCCCGGTTCCGCCCCACGCCGGCCCTCATCGGCCTGTCACCCGACCCGCGCACGGTGCGCACGATGACCCTGTCGTGGGGTGTCACGCCGCTCGAGGTGGACACGTACCACACCACCGACGAGCTCGTCTGGCACGCCGTCGAGACCGCCGTGCAGCGCGGGCTCGTCTCGTCCGGGCAGGTCGTGCTCGTGCTCGCGGGCGCACCCGATCGACCGAGCGGTGCCGCCACCGACGTGCTGCGGCTCGTGCAGGTCGCATGACGGTCGACGCGACCCCACCGATCGAGCGTGACGCTCGCGGCATCTGGTCCGACGAGGTCGGGCCCCTCGACGGCCCACTCGTGGTGTTGGTTCACGGCGCGATGGACCGGTCGACAGGGATGTTGAAGCTCAGCCGCCAGCTCGACCGGACGTGTCGTGTGCTGCGCTACGACCGGCGCGGCTACGGCCGCTCGTCACCGCATCCCGGCCCGTTCGCGATGGACGACCAGGTCGGCGACCTCGTCGAGTTGTTGCGTGGTCGCACCGCCGATGTCGTCGTTGGGCACAGCTACGGGGGCAACGTGGCGCTGTCGCTCGCTGCACGTCATCCGGGCCTCGTGCGGGCCGTCTCGATCTATGAGACCCCGCTCTCGTGGGAGGCGTGGTGGCCGGGCACCACGGCGGGTGCTGTCGCCGTTGCGGCGGCCGGCGACCCCGAGGGCGCCGCCGAGCGTTTCATGCGCCGCCTGATCGGCGACGCCCGCTGGGAGGCGCTCCCCGAACGCACACGGGCACAGCGCCTCGTCGAGGGTGTCGCCATGGTGGGTGAGCTCGCCGATCTCCGCACGAACCGCCCGTGGGAGGCCGACGCGATCGTGGTGCCGGTGCTCGCCGGCTACGGCACCGGCGGCTCGCCGCACCATCGCACCGGTATGGAGCACGTTGCGTCCACGGTCTCGGGCGCCGTAGCGGTCGAGCTCGACGGCTGTCGGCACGATGCTCCTCTGAGCCACCCAGCGTTGTTCGCCCGGCTGATGGTCCTGCCGCTGCTGGCGGACCCCGTGAGGCATGGGTCCTCAGCCGGGGAGTGACACCCCGGGGATCTCGACATCGGCGCCGAAGAACGTGCAGTTCGTGGCGCTGAGGTCACCGACGTCGGCCTTGGCACGCACGGTGTCGGCGCACGACTGGAGGTTCGTCCGCTGCGTCCACACGCCGAGGGCGAAGCCGCCGAACAGGACGACCATGATGATCTTGGTGGTGATGTTCTTGATGATCATCGCCGACACGATGGTGAGCACCACGAAGGCGATGACCAGGACGATCGCGAGCTGCTTGGCGCTGTCGAGGCTGAGCGCGAGGAGGGGCGAAGAGCTGAAGCCGAGCATGCGCCGAGAGTACGTCGTAGCGTGTCAGCTGTGAGTGATGCCGAGACCCGCCCCATCGGCCTGAGCCCCAGTGGACCGCCCACCACGGTGCTTCCGCCTGCCGACCCCACCGCCCGCCACCTGCTGCTGCAAGCGCTCGAGGCGGCACCCGAGGTGCGGCGCGACCGGGTCGCCGCCGTCGTGGCGCAGTATCCGCGCTACCTCGATGCCTGGGCAGCTCTCGGTGACCTCGGCCGAGACCCGATCGAGCGGTACGCCGCCTATCGCGTCGGCTACCACCGTGGCCTCGACACGCTGCGCGCCAGCGGGTGGCGTGGGTCGGGGTACGTCCGCTGGGTCGAGCCGACGAACCAGGGCTTCCTGTCCACGTTGCGCGGCCTCGGCCAGATGGCGGCGCTCATCGGCGAGGTCGACGAGGCCGAGCGCATCGCTCTGTTCATCGCCCAGCTCGACCCGTCGGGCGTCCCCGGCACGGTGTGAGTTCGCGGCACGCCCTCCCGGCCGTCACCGACGCGACCTGTGGTGCGGTGCTGGCAGGTGGGTCCAGCCGGCGCATGGGCCGCCCGAAGGCGTTCATCGAGGTTGCCGGCACGGCGATGGCGCGTCGGGTTGCCGACTCGTTGCTGGCGGCTGGTTGCAGCCCCGTCGTGGCCATCTGAGGCGACGCCACCGCACTGGCGGCGATCGACCTGATCTCTGTCGCCGACGGGTTTCCCGGCGACGGGCCCCTCGGAGCCATCATCACCGCGCTCGAGTTCGCGGCGCCGCATCCGGTGCTGGTGGTCGCCTGCGACCTGCCGTGGCTCGACGGAGCGACGGTCGGTGCAGTGCTGGCGGCGGCCCGCTCCGGTGACGGCGTCGACGCTGACGCCGTGGTCGCTCGCGCCGATCGGCTCGAACCGCTGCTCTCGTGGTGGTCGCCTGCTGCCATCGACCACCTCCGGGCCTGCTTTGCCGGCGGCGAACGCGCCGTGCACGTTGCGCTTCGCGGTCTCACGGTCGTGGCGGTCGACGTCGCACCGTCGGCGGTGCGCAACGTGAACCGACCGGAGGACCTGCGGACCGGCCCCACCCGGTAATCTGCCCCGCATGTCAATCCGGGAAGTCACCGTCGACGAGCTCGAGGTTGCCCTCGCCTCGGCCGGCGGCCGCGTCATCGACGTCCGCGAAGAGCACGAGTACACCGAGGGTCACGTCCCCGGGGCCGTGCTCATCGCTCTCTCCACCGTCGCCGAGCACGTCGATGCGTTCCGCAGCGATCCTGCGCCGTACGTCATCTGCCGGTCGGGTGCGCGCAGCATGCAGGCGTGCCAGCACCTCGCCGACCAAGGCATCGAGGCCGTCAACGTCGCCGGCGGCACCATGGCGTGGATGATGAGTGGCCGTGCCGTGGTGTCTGGGGACCAGCCTTCGTGACCTACCGCTGGATCGATCAGCAGGACGAGTTCGAGGCGCTCGTCGACGTCTTGTCGGCCCAACCGCGGTACGCCATCGACACCGAGTTCCACCGCGAGCGCACGTACTTCCCGAAGCTCGCGCTGGTGCAGGTGGCGTGGGACGACCAGATCGTGCTGGTCGACCCGCTGCCGCTCGACCTCTCGCCGCTGCGGCGCCTGTTTGCGTCTGCGTCCATCGCGGTGTTCCACGCAGCACAGCAGGACCTCGATGTCCTCACCCAGGTCTGCGGTGCCGTCCCCGATCGCATGTTCGACACCCAGCTCGCTGCCGGGTTCACCGGCTACAGCACGCCGTCGCTGCTTTCATTGCTGCAGGCCGAGCTCGGCGTCGTTGCATCGAAGGGCGACCGCCTCACCGACTGGTTGCGCCGCCCGCTCACCGACGACCAACGGGTCTATGCGGCCGGCGACGTCGCGCACCTGCTCGAGATGCACGATCGCTTGGTTGCCAAGCTCACGTCGCTCGGCCGGCTCGACTGGGCGCTCGACGCGTGCGAGGAACTGCGGGTGCGCCCCACCGGTGCCACCGATCCCGAGCAGGCGTGGTTGCGCCTCAAGGACGTCCGCGTCCTGAAGTCGCGCTCGCGTGGGGTGGCGCAGGCCGTTGCAGCGTGGCGCGAACGTCGCGCCGCCACGGCAGACGTGCCGGTGCGCCAGATCCTGCCCGACCTCGCCATTCTCGGGATCTCGCAGAAGCATCCCAGGACGGCGGCCGAGCTCGGTCAGTCTCGCGGGGTCGACGAGCGACACAGCCGAGGTGCCATGGGCAGCGAGATCCTGGCCGCAGTGGCCGACGGCCTCGGCCGCGACGTGCAGATGCCCACTGCCGACGTCGACGACCTCGAACGTGCGCTGCGCCCCGCCGTCACGCTGGTCTCGGCCTGGGTCAGCGAGGTGGCCCGCGCCGAGCGGGTCGACACCTCGCTCCTCGCCACGCGATCCGACATCGTGTCGCTGCTCCGCGGCGATGCCGGTGCCCGGCTCTCCGAGGGCTGGCGGGCCCAATTGCTCGGCGATGGCATCCGCCAGCTCGTCGAGGGCCGGGCCGGACTCACCTTCGACGGCAAGGGCGGCCTCCGCCTCATCCCCGTCGCAGCCGGCGACTGACACCGCGACGTCGCTCGAGTGGGCTCGGCGCCCGTCCTTTCGAGCTGGTCTAGCGCTGTCGGATGGTGCGGCGCATCTTGGCCCACAGGGCGTCGAATGCTGCTGAGACCTCGGTGCTGCGGCTGCCGTAGCTGTGGATCGGCCGACGTTCGGCGATCGCCTGGTTGAAGATGACCCGCTGGGGGATGACCGGCTGCCACACCGCCTTCTTCCCGACGATGCGGGTGAGCTCGTCGTAGCGCCGGTCGGCCTCGCTGCTGACGGCGGGCACCTTGTTGACGATCACGCCGCTCAGTTCGAGGTCACCGTTGTGGGTGTCCCAGACATCGTCGATCACATCGGCCACGCCACCGATGCCGCGCAGCCCGAGCGCCGACGGCTCGACGACGATGACGGCATGGTGCGCTGCGGTGAGCCCGCTGGTGGTCAGGTTGCCGAGCGAGGGCGGGCAGTCGAGCAGGATCGCGTCATAGTTGTCGGCGACCTCCGCCAGGGCGTCGCGTAGCCGCCTCGGCGTGCCGTGCTCGTCGGCCTGCAGCCGGTGCGACCCGGGCACGAGGTCGATGAGGTCGCTCCAGGTCGAGGTGACGACGGCATCGCTCACCGTTGTGCGGCCGAGGACATCGGCACTCGACAGGTCGGCCTCGTCCGGGTCGATGCCGAGCACCCACGTGGCGGAGGCCTGCGGGTCGAGGTCGACCACCAGAACCCGGTGACCGGCGTGGGAGGCGGCGGACGCGAGTCCGAGGGTGACGGTGGTCTTGCCCACGCCGCCTTTCTGGTTCAACAGTGCGACGGTCCGACCCATCACCCCATCCTGGCAGGCCGTGCAGCCGACCACGGCGGTGAGCGAGGTCGGTCTTCGTGTCCCGCCGATCAACGGGTGACCCGGGTAGCATGACGATCAATGTCAAATCTCTAGGTTCGGGAGCCCTATCGTGAAGAAGGGTCGTCACCGCCGCTTCGAAGAAGCGCGAAAGCTCAAGCAAGCAGGTCCCAGCGCATTCGATCTGGGCTTTGGTGGCACTGGCCACGCCGAGCGTACTCAAGACGACGAGTACGCAGCGCTCGCTGAAAAGTATGGCGTCACGTTCGATGAGGACGATGACGAACTCGACGACTCCGACGAGATCGACGACTGACCTCCCCTCCCGACCGCGCCTGCGCGTCGGCCAAACAACCCCCACGGAACCATGAGCACGCCAATTCGTAATGTCGCGCTCGTTGCCCACGTCGACCACGGGAAGACCACCCTTGTCGACGCGCTGCTGCGAGCAACCGGAACCTTTGCCGCCCACCAGGCTGTTGTCGATCGAGTCATGGACTCGAACGACCAGGAGCGTGAGCGTGGCATCACCATCCTCGCCAAGGCTGCATCGATCAATTGGAAGGGCGTGAAGATCAACCTGGTCGACACGCCTGGCCACGCCGACTTCGGCGGCGAGGTCGAGCGTGCGCTCACCATGGTCGACGGCGTGCTGCTGCTCGTCGACGCTGCCGAGGGTCCGTTGCCGCAGACGCGGTACGTGCTCCAGAAGGCACTCGCCCGGAACCTGCCTGCGATCGTCATCATCAACAAGGTCGACCGCCACGATGCCCGCCCGGACGAGGTCCTCGACGAGGTGTATCAGCTGTTCATGGACCTCGATGCAGCCGATGAGCACATCGACTTCGAGATCATCTCGGCCGTCGCCCGTGAAGGCCGCGCCATGCGCGGCATCGGCATGCCTGATTCGTCTGCCGACCTGTCTGCGCTGCTCGACACCATCCTCGAGGCGATCCCCGAGCCGGTGGGCGACGCGACCCTGCCGCTGCAGGCCATGGTCACGCAGCTCGACGCGTCCGAGTATCTCGGTCGCCTCGCGATCGGCCGCGTGGTCAATGGCGTCATGAAGCGCGGCGAGACCGTTGCGCTGCTCGAGGAGGAGTTCGGTGAGGGCCAGCCTCCGCTGAAGCGTCGTCTCAGCCACCTGATGGCCTTCGAAGGCGTCAGTCGCAACGATGTTGACGAACTGTCCGCCGGTGACCTGTTCGTCGTGGCCGGCTTTCCCGAGGTCGAGATCGGCGACACCATCGCAGCAGTCGAGAACCCTGTTGCGCTGCCCCGCCTGGTCGTCGACGAGCCGGTGCTCCGGATGACCTTCGGCGTGAACACGTCGCCGATGGCGGGCAAGGAGGGCAAGTACCTCACGAGCCGCCACCTCGTCGACCGCCTCAACAAGGAGATCCTGGGCAACGTCTCGATCAAGCTGTTCCAGACCGGGTCCCCCGACCAGATCGACGTGGCCGGTCGTGGCGAGCTCCAGCTCGCCGTCCTCATCGAGGCGATGCGCCGCGAGGGCTACGAGCTCCAGGTGAGCCGCCCCCAGGTCATCACCAAGGAAGTCAACGGCAAGAAGTTCGAGCCCCAAGAGCGCGGCGTCTGCGACGTCCCCGACGAGCATGTCGGCACCGTCACCCAAGAGCTCGCCCCCCGCAAGGGTCGGGTCACCGAC
>JBBDMO010000151.1:0-11073 GCA_040878255.1 Ilumatobacteraceae bacterium | reverse complement strand
GTTGCGCACGTGACCGCAGCTCCGGCCGGCACCGGCACGCTCGTCCTCGTCGCCACCCCGATCGGCAACCTCGGCGACCTGCCACCACGCGCCATCGAGGCGCTGCGCTCGGCAACGCTCATCTGCTGCGAGGACACCCGCCGCACCGGCAAGCTGCTCCAGCACGCCGGCATCAGCGGCGTGCGGATGGCAGTCGCCAACGAGCACACCGAGCGCGACCGCATCGAGCAGGTGTTGCAGTTGCTCGATGCGGGCAACGACGTCGCGTTCGTCAGCGATGCCGGCACCCCCGGCATCTCCGATCCCGGTGAGCGCCTGGTGCGCGCCGCCGTCGACCACGGCCACCGTGTGTCCGCCGTGCCCGGCCCGGCTGCGTTGATCATGGCGCTCGTCATCAGCGGGTTCGACACCACCCGCTTCGTGTTCGAGGGATTCGTGCCCCGCAGTGGGTCCGACCGCACCCGACGCCTCGCCGACGTGGCGACCGAACGGCGCACGACCATCCTCTACGAGGCACCACACCGGGTGGCTCGCACCATCACCGACCTGGTCACGCACTGCGGTCCCGACCGCCGGGTCGTGCTCGCCCGCGAGCTCACCAAGCTGCACGAGGAGGTGTGGCGAGGCACCCTGGCCGAGGCGACGGTCCACCTGGCCGAACGCGAACCGCGGGGCGAGTACGTGCTGATTCTCGAGGCGGCACCGGCCGGCGAGCCAGCCGACGACGACGCCATCACCCGTGCCCTGCAGCGGGCGATGGCGGATGGCGACTCGCGCAAGGCCGCGATCGCTACGGTGACGGCAGCGCTCGGCGTCGCGAAGCGGCGAGTGTTCGACATCGCCACGTCACTCCCCCGCGTCACCGCCGACCAACCCTGACCCCACCACCCCCCGAGGCCGTATGAGTGAGTTCTCCGAGATCGCGAGCACCGGGCCGAGTGCCGCGTTCTTCGACCTCGACCGCACGCTCATCAGCGGGTCGAGCACGTTCGTGTTCGGCATCGCCGCATGGCGTGGCGGTCTGGTCAAGCGTCGCCAGTTCGCGAAGGACGCCGTCGGTGCGCTCACCTTCCGTTTCGCCGGGGCCAGCGACCAGACCAGCCACGGCGTCCGCGACCGGATCCTCGGTGCCGTCGCCGGCGTTCGCCACGACGACCTGGTCGGACTCAACACCGACATCGTCCCCAAGCTCATGGACCGGGTGCGGCCAGAGGCCAAGCAGCTCGTCGACATGCACCGTCACGCAGGTCGCGCCACGTACATCGTCTCGGCCTCACCGGTCGAGCTCGTCAACCCGCTCGCTGGCGCGCTCGGCATGACCGCAGGCATCGGCACCGTCAGCGAGATCATCGGCGGTGTCTACACCGGCAAGCTGGCCGGGCCGTTCTGCTACGCGGAGGGCAAGGTCGAGGCGATCACCGAGCTCGCCCGCTGGGAGGGCCTCGACCTCGCGCAGTGCTACGCCTACAGCGACTCGGCCAGCGACCTCCCGATGCTCGAGGCCGTCGGTCATCCAGTCGCCGTCAACCCCGACGCCAAGCTCGAGCGCATCGCCCAACGGCGGGGCTGGCCGATCGTGATCTTCAGCCGTCGGACGAAGGCGGTCGTGCGCCGCACCACGAAGGCAGTCGGTGCGACCTCGCTGGCTGCCGGCTCGTTCGTGGCGGGCGTGAAGTGGGCCGCCCGCTACCGCGGCAGCAGCGCGAGCTGACGGCTCAGCGCCACCAGCGTCCCCGTCGAGTCCCACACCTCGCCGTCCTCCTCGAGCATTCCGCCGTGGACGAAGCGCGTGCGGAACACGCACCGCACCGGCCCGGGCGCCGGCACGGCCCGCACGTGGACCGTGAGTTCGACGGTCGGCACCCACGCCGAGGCGATGTCGAGGTTGAAGACGGCGGGCGGCAGCGCATCGGCCACGAGCAGGAGCGCCAGCGTGTCGATCGGACGACCATCCGCGAATGCGAACCAGCCCGAGATCTCCCCGACGCCGGTCCGCTCACCTCGGAGCCATCCGGTCTGCTCCGGGTGCAACCGCACGTCGAGCTTGTCCATCAGCGGTACGGGAAACTCGTCACGGGCCGACCGTTTCGTGCAGTGCTCGATGGCCGGCAGTGCCGGAGGCGAGCCGTGCATCGACACGTAGTCCGACGCCGCCGAGCTCGCCAGGTCACCGAAGGTACCGAGCACCTGGATGATCGTGCGTCCCTGCGACACGAGCGAACCGGACACGGTGGAGAACCGCTTGCCCTGCTTGACCACGGTGCCCTCGACCACCGCATCGCCCGGCGCGCCCGGGGCGAGGTAGTGCGCCGTGATCGTGACCGGATCGAGACGCCCGGCGACCTGCCGCAAGCCCTCCGCCGCCAGCGCCAGCAGGTACCCGCCGTTCGCGTTGCCGCCGATGTCCCATCCGTCGTGGATCCGGCAGTGGCCCTCGGCATCGACCTGCGTTGCATCATCGAACTGACTCACATCGGTCATTCTGGTCGCGAACCCGTGCGGAGACCGAAACGATGCGCGACCGGAACCGATCGAGACGTATCCTGCGACACGACCGACATGGACCGCTACTACGTCACCACCCCGATCTACTACGTGAACGCGAAGCCGCACCTCGGCCACGCCTACACCACCATCGTCGGTGATGCACTCGCGCGGTGGCACCGCCTCCTCGGTGACGAGGTCCACTTCCTCACCGGCACCGACGAGCACGGCCTCAAGATCCAGCAGGCCGCCGAGAAGGCCGGCAAGACGCCACAGGCCTTCACCGACGAGATCGCCCCGCTGTTCCAGGAGGCGTGGCGCAGGCTCGACATCAGCAACGACGATTTCATCCGTACCACCGAGCAACGTCACCGCATCGGCGTGCAGCAACTCCTGCAGGCGTGCTACGACGCCGGCGACATCGAGCTCGACGTCTACGCCGGCAAGTACTGCGTCGCCTGCGAGGAGTACTACACCGACGACGAACTGCTCGACGACGACCACTGCCCCATCCACAAGCGGCCGGTCGAGTACTTCGAGGAGGAGAACTACTTCTTCCGCCTCAGCCGCTTCCAGGACCGACTGCTCGACTGGTACGCCGCCCACCCCGGCGCGATCGTGCCCGAGTTCCGCGGCAACGAGGCGCTCGGCCTCATCCGCAGCGGCCTACGCGACTTCTCGGTCAGCCGCACCAGCATCGAGTGGGGCATCCCGCTGCCGTGGGACCCGAAGCACGTCACCTACGTCTGGTTCGACGCCCTGGCCAATTACATCACGGCCGTCGGCTACGGCACCGACCAGCAGCAGTTCGAGCACTGGTGGCCCGCCCGCCACCTCATCGGCAAGGACATCATCCGCCACCACTGCGTGTACTGGCCGGCGATGCTGATGAGCGCCGGCATCGAGCTGCCCGCCGGCTGGGCGGTCGGCGGCTGGTTGCTGTCGGGTGGCGAGAAGATGGCCAAGTCGGGCGGCAACGCCGTCGATCCGCTCGACCTGCTCGACGAGTTCGGCGTCGATGGCTTCCGCTACTACGTGCTGGCCGAGACCACCTACGGCAACGACGGCGACTTCACGATCGACGGCCTCACCGGCCGGTACAACAGCGACCTCGCCAACAACTTCGGCAACCTGCTGTCGCGGGTCGCCACCGTGGTGGGCAAGAAGTGCGACGGCATCGGCCCAGCGCCCGAAGCAGACTCTCCGCTGGCCACCGCCGCAGCCGCAGCGTGGGATGCCACGGCAGCCGGGTGGGCCGAGGTCCAGCCGAGCCGTGCCCTCGAGGCAACCTGGTCGCTCATCCGGGCCACCAACGCGTACCTCGAGGCGAACGAGCCATGGAAGGCAGAGCCCGGCCCCGCCGTCGATGCCGTCATGGGTGACGCGCTCGAGGCACTGCGCATCGTGTCGGTGCTCGCCTCACCGGCGATGCCATCCATCTGCCAGACGGTGTGGGAGCGGATCGGCCTCAGCGGCAAGGTGGCCGACCAGCGCGTGCCCGCTGCTGCCGCATGGGGCGGTTACCCCGGCGGTCTCACGGTCACCAAGGCCGAGCCGCTCTTTCCCCGGAAGTAGCGCCACGTGGTCGAACTGATCGACAGCCACTGCCACCTCTACGACACACGTGGCGCCGATCTCGCCGACGTCATCGCTGCAGCGCGAGCCGCCGGTGTGGTCCAGATGGTGAACGTCGGCTGTGACGCCGCCACCACGGCGGCCGCAATCGCGATCGCGTTGGCACACGACGGCATCTACGCCACCGCCGGCCTGCACCCGCATGAGGCGATCCACGGAGTCGACACGATCCTGCCGTTTCTCGACGACCCCACCGTCATCGCGATCGGCGAGGCCGGACTCGACCACCACTACGACCACTCGCCACGCGAGGCCCAGCGCACGGCGTTCGCCGCCCAGATCCAACTCGCACACGAACGCGACCTGCCGCTGGTGATCCACACACGTGAAGCATGGGACGAGACCTTCGACATCTTGACTGCCGAGGGTGCCCCTGCGCGCACGATCTTCCACTGTTTCAGCGGCGGCCCCGACGAGGCTCGGCGGTGCCTCGATCTGGGGGCATACCTGTCGTTCAGCGGCATCGTGACGTTCAAGACGGCGACCGACCTGCAGGCAGCGGCGCTGCTCTGCCCACCCGATCGTCGCCTCGTCGAGACCGACAGCCCGTACCTCGCGCCGATCCCGCACCGCGGCCGGACGAACCAGCCCGGGTTCGTCACCCACGTCGCCGAGTTCATCGCCCGATTGAGTGACACTCCGTTGGACGAGGTCGCCGCGGCATCGGTGGACGCCACGCGGCAGGCCTTCCCCGGTCTCGCACACCATCGCTGACCTGCATCAGGGCCGCTACCTGCGGTGTTGCCTTGCCAATCGCCCCCGATGTTCGTAGCCTTTTGTGAATGGACGTCCACGAGCGGAGGCGGATCGTGCTCGCGAGCGCGCTCACACTCGTCGCGCTCCCTGCGATCTGGCTCCTCGATCGCGACGATCCGGCCGCCTCGCCGAACGTTGCTGCGGCCGGTTTGCCGACGCCGATCGTCACTCCGGCCACGTCCCCGGCAACCATCATGCCCGAGACACCGGTGTTCCTCGACCCCGATCCCAACGGTGCCGCACCGGTGGCGCCCGTGGTCGCGAGTGCCGCGACCGCCGACCCGGCTGGCGTGAACGAGATCCAGGGCATGGGCACCTACAAACGGTTCGATGGCGCCATGGTGCCGTCATGCACCGTGCGCGCCGCGCCCAGCGGTGCCCTCGTCACGGTCACGAACGTCGACAACGGTCTGCAGCTCACGTGCACGAACAACCTCGGCACCACCACGCTCGACGGCGTCATCGTCACCATCGACACCGACCTCTACGTCACGATCGCCGATCTCGTCGACACGCCGATCCCCGTGCGCGTCGACTGGTGACCGGTGCTCTCGCGCCCTGACGTCAACCGCCTGCTCGCCGACCACGGTCTCGCACCGAGACGCGACCTCGGCCAGAACTTCGTCGCCGACCCCAACACCGTGCGGCGCATCGCCCGCCTGGCCGACGTCGGTCCCCACGACAAGGTCATCGAGATCGGCCCCGGCCTCGGATCCCTCACCCTCGCGCTCGCCGAGACTGGTGCCAGGGTGCGTGCGGTCGAGGTCGACCGCGGCATCGTGCCGGTGTTGCGCGAGGTGGTCGCCCACCATCCCAACGTCGACGTGATCGAGGCCGACGCGATGGAGCTCGACTTGGACGAGGTGCTCGGGGGTGAGACCGGCTGGGTGCTGGTCGCGAACCTGCCGTACAACGTGGCAACACCGCTGGTGTGCGACATCCTCGACGGGGTGCCCGCCGTCGAGCGCATGCTCGTCATGGTGCAACGCGAGGTGGCCGAGCGATTCTGCGGTTCGCCGCGCACCCCCGCCTACGGTGCGGTATCGGTGAAGATCGCCTACTGGGCCACGGCCCGCATCGCCGGAACGGTGCCGGCCAGCGTGTTCGTCCCCCGCCCGAAGGTCGAGTCGGCCCTCGCCTCGATCACCCGGCGCGCCACGCCCGCCACCGACGCCGACCCCGAGGCGATGTTCTCCCTGGTGCGCACCGCGTTCGGGCAGCGTCGCAAGATGCTCCGCCGCTCGTTGTCCGACCTGGTGGCGCCCGAGGTGTTCGCAGCCGCCGGCATCGATGCGCAGCGACGGCCCGAAGAGCTCGACGTCAACGAATGGGGTCGGCTCACCAACGCGTGGGAAGCACAGCGCGATGCCGACCGTTGAGGCGCCGGCCAAGCTCACGCGTTCGCTGCGCCTGACGGGGGTGCGGGCCGACGGCTATCACCTCATCGACGCCGAGATGGTCACCCTCGAGCTCTGCGACGTCCTCACCATCGACCCCGACGGCAGCGGCCTGCGTGGTGCCGGCCCGTTCGCCGCCGGCATGCCTCTCGATGCATCGAACCTCGTGGCCAAGGCGCTCGTGCTCGCAGAGCGCACGGCAGGTGTGCTGATCGACAAGCGCGTCCCGCACGGCGGCGGTCTGGGTGGTGGCTCGGCCGACGCCGCGGCGGTGCTGCGGTGGGCCGGTTTCGACGACCTGGTGGCGGCGTCACGCCTCGGCGCAGACATCCCCTTCTGCCTGCGCGGCGGGCGGGCACGCGTGCGCGGCATCGGCGAGGTCATCGATCCGCTGCCGTTCGTACCGCTCGAACTCACGCTCGTCATCCCACCGCTCGCGGTGAGCACACCCGCGGCGTACAGGGCGTGGGACGACCTCGGTGGGCCCACCGCCGACGGCCCGAACGACCTCGAGCCCGCCGCGATCGCCGTGGTCCCCGAGCTCGCCGCATGGCGCGACCGCATCAGCGACACGGTGGGCATGGCACCCGTGCTGGCGGGAAGCGGTGCGACGTGGTTCGTCGAGGGGCATCACGAATCGCTCCGATCGCTCGAACCGACGGCAACCGTCGTGTTCACCCGCACCAGGCCCTAGACGCGGAAACGACCCTCCACGGCGAACCGTGAAGGGTCGTGTCGCAGACCTGGATGGGTGCTGACTATTTGCCGCGTTGACGTGCGTGGCGCGTACGGCGCAGCATCTTCTTGTGCTTCTTCTTCCGCATGCGCTTACGGCGCTTCTTGATCAGTGAACCCATAGCTCGCAGGACGCTATCGGGCACATTGCGCGGAACCAAATGACCCGGACAAATCGCTGGGTGGTTCTGTGGTCGTCGGTAGCCTGTCGCCGTTCCGTCCGGGGTCGTTCAATGGCAGGACAGCGGTTTTTGGTGCCGCTTATAGAGGTTCGAGTCCTCTCCCCGGAACCGATGCGGTAGAACGGTCCCATGGTCGTCTCCGCAATCGTGCTCGCAGCAGGCGAGGGGTCTCGCATGCGTTCGTCGCGCCCGAAGCCCCTGCACATGATCTGCGGCCGCGCCATGGTGATGCACGTCATCCACGCGCTCGAGGGTCTGCAGGTCGAGCGCACGGTCCTCGTGGTGGGCCACGGCGCCGAACGTGTCACCAAGAAGGTCCAGGAGCAGGCACCCGACTGGGCCCACGTCACCTTCGTCGAGCAGACCGTGCAGCGTGGCACGGGCGACGCGGCAGCCGTCGGGATGACCGGCATCCCTGGCGACGACCTCGACGACGACTCCACCGTCGTCCTGCTCCCTGGCGACACGCCACTGCTGCGCCCCGAGACGCTGCAGCAGCTCGTGAGCACACACCTCGCGAACGGTCACGCAGCCACGCTCACCTCCAGCGTGCTCGACGACCCCACCGGGTACGGACGCATCGTGCGTGCACCTGCGAAGGGGGCGCCCGGGCGCGTGCTGCGCATCGTCGAGGAACGCGATGCCTCGGCCGACGAACGCGCCGTCCGCGAGGTCAACATGGGCATGTACGCATTCCGGCGCGACCTGCTCGGCCCGGCGTTGCGCCACCTGTCGCCCGACAACGCGCAGGGCGAGTACTACCTCACCGATGTGATCGGCGTGCTCGCCAGCATGGGCCACCGGGTCGGGTGCTTCGAAGCCGACCCCGCCGAGACCCAGGGGGTCAACGACCGGTGGCAGCTGGCGCTCGCCGAGCGAGAGCTCCGGGCCCGCACCAACCGCCACTGGCTGCTGAACGGCGTCACCATGCTCGATCCGCGCCAGACCTTCCTCGACGTCACCGTGCGCCTCGGCCGCGATGTCACGCTGTACCCGGGAACGATCCTGCAGGGCGACACAGTCATCGGCGACGGCTGCGAGATCGGACCTGACGTCCGCCTCACCGACTGCCGTGTCGCCGACGACTGCCGCGTCCAGAGCACCGTGGGCATCGACAGCGAGATCGGGGCGGGTGCCGCGGTCGGCCCGTTCGCCCACCTGCCGGCGGGCAGCACCGTGGCTGCGGGCGCTGCGACGGGTGCGTTCTACACTGCACCTGTCGCGTGAACGCGCGACGCTGAAGGAGCCGGCCCCCGATGACAGAGAAGGCGACGTTGCAGAAGGTCACGACCAAGCGGATGTCGCTCTACTCGGGTCGCACGCACCCGGCCCTGGCCTCCGAGGTGGCCGAGCACCTGGGCATCGAACTCGGTCATCACAACCTCGTCGAGTTCGCGAACGGCGAGGTCCGGCCCCGCTTCGGCGAGAGCATCCGCGGCTCCGACGTGTTCATCATGCAAACCCACTTCGGATGCGACGGGCGCAGCATCAACGACTCGATCATGGAGCAGCTCATCATGATCGACGCCGCCTATCGGGCGTCGGCGAAGCGCATCACGGCGGTCTGCCCGTTCTACGGCTACGCCCGGCAGGATCGCAAGGCCGAGGGCCGCGAGCCCATCACGGCCAAGCTCGTGGCCGACCTGTTCAAGGCCGCCGGCGCGAAGCGCATGGTCTCGATCGACCTCCATAGCGGCCAGATCCAGGGTTTCTTCGACGGCCCCGTCGACCATCTCACTGCGATGCCGGTGCTCGAGCAGTACATCCGCACCCACGCCGAGAACCCGGTCATCGTGTCGCCCGACGCCGGTCGCATCAAGGTCGCCGAGCGCATGGCGCAGCACCTCACCGACAAAGGCGCGGACCTCGCGTTCATCTACAAGCGTCGCCCGAAGGGCACCACGAACGTGGCGGAGGCCAAGGAGGTCATCGGTGACGTCGCCGGGCGCCTGTGCATCCTCACCGACGACATGATCGATTCCGGCGGCACCATCTGCGCAGCAGCCGACGTCCTGCTGAACCGTGGTGCCACCGAGGTCTGGGCAATGGCCACCCACGGCGTGCTCAGCGGCCCGGCCATCGACCGACTGAAGAACGCCAACATCGCCCGGGTCGTGCTCACCAACACCTTGCCGCTGCCGCCCGAGAAGCAGATCGACAAGATCGAGGTCCTCTCGATCGCACCACTCATCGCCGATGCCCTGAACGCCGTCTTCGACGACACCAGCGTCAGCGAGATCTTCGGCGGCGAGAACCAGGCCTGAGCCCGGCGTCGTGCGCGTTCGCGTCACGGTGGCCGAACTGGCGACCTGCCCGGTAGCATCGCTAGCCGTTCTGTACTGCTAGATCGAGGCCCCGCCATGTCGCAAACCAAGCTCGTCGCCACCACCGGTCGTACCACCGGCTCGCCGTCCTCCCGTCGCCTGCGCGCCGAGGGCCAGATTCCGGCGGTCCTCTACGGACGTGGCATGTCGCCCGTCAGCGTCACGGTCGATCGCCGCGACCTGCGGCTGGCCCTCAGTGGCCCTGCCGGCTCGAACACCGTGCTCGACCTCCAGGTCGACGGCACGAGCTACCCGGCCGTCATCAAGGAGATGCAGCGTCACCCGATCCGTCGCACGGTGAACCACATCGACTTCTTCCAGGTGAACATGAACGAAGAGATCACGGTCTCCGTCAGCATCCGCCTCGAGGGCGAGGCCAAGGCTGTGCAGGCCGAGGGCGGCCTGGTCGACCCCGCCGTCGATTCGGTCGAGGTGCTCACCACCCCGAACAACATGCCGAACGAGTTCGTGATCGACATCACCGACCTCAAGCCCGGTGACGTCATCCGCCTGGCGGACCTCCCGCTCCCCGCCGGCGTCACCGTCACGGGCGATCCCGAAATGCCGATCGTCACGGTGCTCATGGGCCGCAACAGCGGTTCCAGCGACGCAGCCGCCGACGGTGCCGCCGAGGCCCCCGCAGCCGAGTGACCGTCAGCGCGCTCGTCGTCGGCCTGGGCAACCCGGGCAAGCAGTACGAGCGCACGCGTCACAACGTTGGCGCCGAGGTCGTCGACGAACTCGCTCGTCGCTCCGGTGTCGTACTGAAGTCGGGTCGCGACAAGGCGATCGTCGCCGATGCCGCCATTCGTGGCATTCGGGTCATCCTCGCTTTTCCGTCCACCTACATGAACGACAGTGGCGAGGCCGTGCGGCCGCTCATGAAGCGGCACGGGCTCACCGAGCCGCAGCAGCTGATCGTGGTCCATGACGAGCTCGACCTGATGCCCGGTGTGGTGCGGGTGAAGGCCGGCGGAGGCCTGGCTGGCAACAACGGCCTGCGCAGCATCACCGCCCACCTCCACACCCAGGACTACCTGCGCGTCCGCATCGGCATCGGCAAGCCCCCGTCGAAAGAGCGCGGCGCCGGACACGTGCTGTCGAAGCTGCCGCCCCGAGAGCGCACGCTGCTCGACGTCGCCGTTCAGCACGCCGCCGACGCCGTCGGGGTCATCCTCGCCGAGGGCGTCGACGCTGCGCAGCGCATCTACAACTCGCCGCTGCTCGACCCGGCGCTCGACTGACAGCGGGCGCGGGTCAGGCGCCGACGGGGGCGTCGGCCACGACCCGCCCGCCCTCCAGCCGGATCGTGCGGGTGAGGCGGACCGATTCGAGCAAGGCCCGGTCGTGCGTCACCAGCAGCACCGTGCCGCCGAACGCATCGAGCGCCTGCTCGAGCTGTTCGATCGCCGGCAGGTCGAGGTGGTTCGTCGGCTCATCGAGGACGATGCAATTCGTTCCCGTCGCCATCAGCAGGGCGAGGACGAGGCGCGTGCGTTCACCGGGTGACAGCGACGCCGTCGGCCGTTGTCGTCTGAACCCACTTGTAGAGGCGCCTTG
>JBBDMO010000150.1:0-11124 GCA_040878255.1 Ilumatobacteraceae bacterium | reverse complement strand
GTCATGTACGGCCAGACCGAAGCGACGGCCCGCATGGCATACCTGCCTCCCTCCCTTGTCGACTCGCACCCGCACGCGATCGGACGACCGGTGCCCGGCGGGTCGATCGAGCTTCGTCCACACCCGGGCAGCACGTCAGCCGATGTCGGCGAGATCGTGTACCGCGGCCCGAACGTGATGATGGGGTACGCCGAGGGCCCGGCCGACCTCGCACGAGGTGCCGAACTCGATGCGCTGCACACCGGCGACCTCGCTCGGTACGACGCAGACGCCGACGTGTACGAGATCGTCGGCCGCGCCAATCGTTTCGTGAAGCTCTTCGGTGTGCGGGTCGACATGGACCGGGTCGAGGCGATGCTCGCCGAGCACGGGATCGGTGCTGCGTGCGGCGGAGACGACACCCGGCTCGTGATTGCCGTCGCGGGCAGCAACCCTGAACTGGCGGCGCACATCGTGAGCGAGGGCACGGGCATACCACGATCGAGCACGAGCGTCGTCGGCTGCGAGACGCTCCCCCGGTTGGCCAACGGCAAGATCGATCATGCTGCCGTGTCAGCCATGGCGCCGGCCGCCACCGCATCAGCAGCAGCGGCCGGCCCCGTAACGGGCTCCGTCACGGTGGAGGACGTGTTCAGTGAGGTGCTCGGCTGTGAGCGGGTACTGGGCACCGACACCTTCGTCTCGCTCGGTGGCGACTCGTTGTCGTACATCGAGACGTCGATGCGGCTCGAGGCGGGTGTCGGCCGGCTGCCCGAGGCCTGGCACCTCATGCAGGTGGGCGACCTCTCGCTGGCGTTGGCCGCTGCTCGGCGGCCCGGCATGCGCGGTGTGCGGCGGGTGGACACCACGGTGGTCATGCGCGCCCTCTCGATGTGTGCGGTCGTCGCCACCCACATGCGGCTGCAGCGCTTTCCCGGCGGAGCGCACCTGCTGCTGGCGGTCGCCGGCTACAACGCTGCTCGTTTCCTGATCCCCATCGAGCGCACGCGTGCCCGGCTGAGTGGTGCGGTACGGACTGCTGCACGCGTCGCCGTGCCCACGAGTGCCTGGATCGGGCTGAACATGGCGATCGCCGGCGGCTACAGCCTGGGGACGCTGCTGTTGGTGAACAACTACACCGGGTCGTCGTGGCGACGCGATGGGCGGTGGCAGTACTGGTTCCTCGAGGTCTTCGTGCAGCTCGTGTTGCTGACCGGCATCGTCCTCTGCGTGCCTGCAGTCCGCTGGCTCGAATGGCGGGCGCCGTGGGCATTCGCGATGGGGCTCCTCGCCCCACTGCTCGTGCTGCGCTTCGGCTGGCTCCAGTGGGGCGACCCGTACAACTTCGTGTACCGCACGCACACCGTGGCGTGGTTCTTCGTGCTCGGCTGGGCGATCGCCCAGTCGATCCGGCATTGGCAGCGCATCGTGGTGACCGCCGTGGCGGTGGTGGTGGTGCCAGGCTTCTTCGACAGGCCACAACGCGAGTGGTTCATCATCGCCGGACTCGCCGTGCTCGTGTGGATGCCCACCGTGCCCGTCCCATCCGTGCTGGTTCGACCGGTTGCTGCACTCGCCGCGGCGAGCATGTGGATCTACCTCGTCCACTACCAGGTCTGGCCACCACTCGACCGTGCGATGCCGCGTGAGGTCGCTTACGTGCTGACCCTGCTCACCGGCGTGACGGTGTGGGCCTTCGCAACCGCGGTGGAACGGCGCATCGGGCGCACGATCACCGCTCGCCGATCAACGACGCGCCGGGTCGACCTCGATACGCAACCGCGACCCCTTCGGTCGTGGGGTGGCGGCCAGCACCGGCCCCAACCCGTCCCACGACGGGGCTCGCACCAGGAACCCGTCACCGTCGGGGGCCGCCGGTAGACCGCTGGCGGCCACGAACTCGTCGGCGCCGGTGCCGCTCACTCGGGCCAGCGCGCTGAACGGGGGCAGGCCGAGGTCGCGCCGGCGAGCAGCCTCCACCTTGGCGAGTCGGCCCGGATCGGCAAGTAGCGCCGACTGGATGACCGGGTGCTCGGGGCTGAACGTCTGCACGATGATCCGGCCGCCTCCGCTGCGCGGTCCGACCAGCCGGGCGGCCCTGACCAGGAGGGCGATGGCCTGCTCGGCGGCCCGGTACCGAGGGGCGAGCAGTTCGGCATCGATGTCGAGGAACGCCACGACGTCAGCCGACCGCACGCGGTGCAGCACCGCCTCGGTGCCGACGTACACGCCTGCAGCGGGCAGGTCGTCTGACTCGCCGGTGACGGCCACCACCGAACGCGACGCAGCGACTTCGAGTTCCTCACGGAGGCGAGTGACGCCAGGTCGGACGTTGGCCATCGCGCCGGATCCGCATCGCTGGCAGACGGGAGGACGAACGATCCCGCAGCGATGGCACGCGAGGGTGCCGTCGTCGGTCTGGGCCACCGCAGCCTCGCAGCGCTCGCACGTGATGAGCGACCGGCACGATCGACACGCCAGGAGCCGAGCCCGGCCCGGGGTGTTGTGGACGCACACGATCGTGAGCGAGGGGTCGCGCAGTGCCTCGATGAGGCGGCTGGTGAGCAGTGACCGCTTCCATGGCTCCTCGTCGGTGCGATCGACCACGTCGATGATCGGCCACCCGCTTCGCTCATCGGCCACCGATGGACGCATCCAGCGGGCTCCGGACCAGGCGAGCGCCGTGACGGTGGGGCACGGCGAGACGAGGACGCAGGGCACACCGGCGCGGGCGGAGCGCTCGATCGCGACGTCGCGGGCGTGCCACGTGGGAGTGCGCTCCTCCTGCAACGACTCGTCGTGCTCGTCGATCACCATCACCCCGGCGAGCTGCGGCGCAGGTGCCCATGCTGCGGCCCGACCCCCCAGCACCACATCGGTGCCCGCGGCGGCCAGCGCCCAGTCATCGGGCACCACCGCCACCGTCAGCCCGACCGCACGCAGCTGCGCTGCGAGGAGCATCCGGGCGTCATGGCCGGGATGGATCACGAGCGAGGTGCCGCGCTCGGCGAGCGCGAGCACCACCGGCAGGACGTCGTCGGTGGGCGAGATACGTACGACGCCACCGCCGTCGTCGATCAGTCGTCGGACACCGGCCCCGACGCCCGGCAACGGTCCGGCGGAACGGCGAACCGATGCACCGATGGCTCGAACGCGTGTGTGCGGCCCAGCGGTCACCAGGAACGGACGGAGCCGGTCGGTGCCCCATCGTGTCGCCGCCCAGCGGGCGAGATCGATCGTGCTGGCATCGGGGCCGTGCCCGGACCACGCAGCGATCGGCACGAGCTTGGAAACAGCAACGTCGGGCGACGGCGCACCGAGTCGCACCACCCACCCGCCGACGCGTCGACCGGCGAGCGTGATGCGTACCAGGGAACCGACACGCACCTGTGCGGCGAGCGCGTCGGGCACGAGGTAGTCGAAGGTCTTGTCGAGGCCCGTGACGTCGGGCAGCACCGTTGCTGCCGTGATGGTCACGGCCTGCACCTCGCGGAGCGGATCAGAGACCGACAGCGCTCTTGTACGCCTCGAGGTGGCTGACGTGCTCCCACGTGAACTCGGGAAGGTTGCGCCCGAAGTGACCGTAGGCCGCCGTCTTGCGGTAGATCGGGCGCTTGAGGTCGAGGTCGCGGACGATGGCTGCTGGGCGCAGGTCGAACACATCGCGGACGCCCTTGACGATGACCTCGGGGGACACGGTGTTGGTGCCGAAGGTCTCGACGAGGATGCTCATCGGGTGGGCCATGCCGATTGCGTATGCGACCTGCACCTCGCACTTCGATGCGGCACCCGATGCGACGACGTGCTTGGCAACCCAGCGTGCCGCATAGGCGGCCGACCGGTCGACCTTGCTCGGGTCCTTGCCGCTGAAGGCACCGCCGCCGTGACGGCCCATGCCACCATAGGTGTCGACGATGATCTTGCGGCCGGTGAGGCCGGTGTCACCGTGCGGGCCGCCGATGACGAACTTGCCGGTGGGGTTGACGTAGATGTCGTAGTCGTCATCGGCGAACTGCGCCGGGATGACAGGACGGATGACCTGTTCGATCAGGTCGGGACGAATGACCGAGTCGCGGTCGATGCCGTCGGCGTGCTGCGTGCTGACGAGCACGTGCAGCAGGCGGACCGGCTTGCCATCGACGTACTCGAACGTCACCTGGGTCTTGCCGTCGGGCCGCAGGTACGGCACCTCGCCCGCCTTGCGTACGTCGGTGAGTCGCTCTGCCAAACGGTGCGCCACCCAGATCGGGGCCGGCATCAGGTCGGGGGTCTCGTCGCAGGCGTAGCCGAACATCATGCCCTGGTCGCCGGCGCCCTGGCTGTTGAGGTAGTCCTCGCCGGCCTTGCCGCCGCGCAGTTCTTCGCTCTTGTCGACGCCCTGGGCGATGTCGGGGCTCTGCTCGTCGATGCTGACGATGACGCCGCAGGTGTTGCCGTCGAAGCCGTACAGCGCGTTGTCGTAACCAATCGAGTTGATCGTCTCGCGGGCGAGTTTCGGGATGTCGACGTAGGCCGACGTGGTGATTTCGCCCGCCACCACGCACAGGCCCGTGGTGAGCAGGGTCTCGCAGGCGACACGACCATTCGGATCCTCGGCGAGGATCGCGTCGAGGACGGCATCGCTGACCTGGTCGGCCATCTTGTCCGGATGGCCTTCGGTGACGCTCTCGGACGTGAAGGTGAACGTGCTCACGCTGCGTGGATCTCCTGTTGGTGGTGGCTCGACGGGGGCGGGCTCAGCTGGCCGGCTCGGCCCCGAGGCGAATGTGGCACACGTTATCGACAACGGCCCGTGCGATGGCGCGCTTGTCGGTCAGCGGCACCTGGGTGACGGTGCCGTCGGCGGACACGAGCGTGACGGCGTTCGTGTCGTGCTCGAAGCCGACGCCCGGGGCGCTGACATCGTTGGCGACGATGAGATCGAGGCGCTTCCGCTCGAGCTTGCCGACGGCGTTGGCGACCAGGTCGGACGTCTCGGCGGCGAAGCCCACCAGCGTCTGTCCCGCCGGCTTGGCTGCACCGAGCGCAGCCAGGATGTCGGGGGTCGGTTCGAGCACGATCTGCGGCACGCCGCCGTCTTTTTTGATCTTGCCCTCGGCGGGGCGGACCGGACGGAAGTCCGCCACTGCCGCAGCCATGACCACCACGTCGGCGCGAGCAGCGAGCTCGAGCATGGCGTCGTGCATCTGGGCGGCCGTCTCGACCCTGCGGACAGCGGCACCGCCGGGTACCGGCAGATCGACCGTGCTGACGATCGTGACGCACGCGCCACGAGACAATGCCTCGGCCGCCACGGCGTAGCCCTGCTTGCCACTGCTGCGGTTGGCGATGACGCGGACCGCGTCGATCGGTTCGCGGGTGCCACCGGCGCTGACGACGACATGGAGCCCGGCGAGATCGCCACCTCCGAGTAGGCGATCGACCTCGGCAACGATGCGTTCCGGGGTTGCGAGGCGGCCCTTGCCCAGATCGCCACCGGCGAGCCTGCCCTCGTCCGGCTCGACCACCACGACACCGCGGCTGCGGAGGATGTCGAGGTTGTGCTGCACCGCAGGGTGCTCCCACATCTCGGTGTGCATCGCCGGACACACGATGACAGGGGCCCGCGTGGCGAGGAGGGTGTTGGTGAGCAGGTCGGTCGAGAGGCCGGCGGCGTACGCGCCGAGCAGGCGGGCCGTTGCCGGCGCGACGAGCACGAGATCGGCCGTCTGGCCGAGCCGCGTGTGTGGGATGGGCGACGCCTCGTTCCAGAGGCTGGTTTGCACCGGCTCGCTGGCAAGGGCCGAGAGCGTGGTGCGTCCGATGAAGTGCTCTGCGCCCGCGGTCATGACCGGGATGACATGGGCGCCGGCGTCGACGAGACGACGGCAGACCTCGACGGCCTTGTAGGCGGCAATACCGCCGGTGACGCCGAGGACGATCCGACGTCCGGCGAGCATGAACTCAGGCCGTGGCGTCGGCGTCGTCGGCAGCGTCGCCCTCGACATCGATCTCGGGCTCGTCGACGATCTCGGTGCGGACGATCTTGTTGGCGGCGATCTCCTCGAAGGCGATGCTGAGCGGCTTGTGCGCCACGACAGGCACCTGCGGCGGCACCATGTGGCCGAGGCCGTCACCGAGGTGGCTGAAGTACGAGTTGATCTGCCGGGCGCGGCTGGCGGCCAGAGTGACCAGGCTGAACTTCGAATCGACCTTGTCGAGGAGTTCCTCGATCGGCGGGTTCATCATGGTGTCGTGGGTGCGCTGCATGCTCGTGACGTCCTTCTGAAGCGGGCGCTGCAGCCTAACGGAGGTCGCAGCGAAATGAGGTGACCGGGCACCGTCAGCCGACGGGGCCGCGATGGTGGGCGATGATGGCCAGCATCTCGTCGAGGGTGTGCTCGAGCTGGTCGTTCACCACGATGTGATCGGCGAGGGCACGGCCGATCGGCTCTTCCTCCTCGGCCTTGCGCACACGTTGGTCGACCTTGTCGTCGGGGTCACCGCGACCCCTGAGACGACGGGCCTGCTCGTCACGCGATGGCGGCAGCACGAAGATGAGTATCGCGTCGGGATGCAGCGACTTGACCTGGCGCGCACCGTCGACCTCGATCTCGAGCACGGTGTCGCGCCCGGCCTGCGGCTCGGGTGACGGCGTGCCGTAGTAGTTGCCGAGGAAGTTGGTCCACTCGAGGAACCCGCCCCGCTCGATGCGGGTCTCGAAGTCAGCGGGCGTCGAAAAGACGTACGCGTCGTCGGCTTCGCCGGGGCGCTGCTCACGCGTGGTCCACGAGCGGCTGAGCCACAAGCGAGGATCACGCTCGACGAGCGCCCGCACGATGGTGCCCTTCCCGACACCGCCGGGGCCGGACACGATGAAAATGAGTGGCGGTGAGGCCTCCATGAGCTGCTGGGGGCCTCAGCGACTCACTTGCCGAGCTGCTCGAGCAGCGCCGCCTTCTGCTGCGCGCCGAGGCCCTGGACGCGGCGGTTGTCGGCGATGCCGATCTCGTCCATGATCTTGCGGGCCTTGACCTTGCCCACGCCGGGCAGGGACTCGAGCAGCGACACGACCTTGAGCTTGCCGACCGTGGAGTCGTTCGAGGCGAGCGCCTCGGCGAGCGAGAGCGAACCCAGCTTGAGGCGGTTCTTCAGCTCGGCGCGGGCCGTGCGGGCCTCGGCAGCCTTGGCGAGCGCAGCGGTGCGCTGTTCGGGAGAGAGTGACGGGGGTGTTGCCATGGCTTCCACCCTAGCGAACACGACCTCGCAACCGGGGGACCACGACCGGGCACACCTTCGGATGATCCACCTCGCTCCGCCCCTGGTCAGCGGGGTCGTTGCACTGCGCCCGATACCGAGGCGATCGTCGAACAACCCCTCTGAGCTGCCCATTCGCGAATCTCGCCGCTGATCCGGGCCGCCGCCGCGGGTTCGGCGAAGGTGGAGGTCCCGACCTGCACCGCCTGGGCGCCGACCAGCATCAGTTCGATCGCGTCCCATCCGCTCGAGATGCCACCGACGCCCACGATCGGCAGGTCGGGGAGCGCCACGCGCACGTCGTGCACGACCCGTACGGCGACCGGATGGATGCCCTGCCCGCTGAGCCCTCCCCCACCGGCACCGAGGGCCGGACGGCATGTGTGCGGGTCGATCACCATGCCGAGCAGGGTGTTGACGAGGGTGACCGCTTCGGCGCCGGCGTCGCTGACGGCGGCAGCCACCTCGACCACCCGATCGGTGTTCGGGCTGAGCTTGGCCCACCGAGGCCTGCCGACGGCGGCCGTCGCGGCGACCACCTCGGCGGAGAGGTCGGCGTCGTGAGCGAAGATCCCACGACGGCCCTCGAGGTTGGGGCACGACAGGTTCACCTCAACCGCCACCACGCCGGGAGGCGCATCTGCGAGCATCTCGGCTGCTTGTCGGTACTCGTCGATCGACCGACCCCAGATGCTGGCAACGACGCGTGCGCCGGTGGCGAGGAGCGCGGGGAGCTCGTGCTGCATCCAGTGCTCGATGCCCGGACCCTGCAGGCCAACGGCGTTCACCATGCCGATGCCGGCAGGACTGAGCCGCGGCGACGGGTTGCCTGCCCACTCGAACGAGGCGAGCGACTTCGTGACCACGGCTCCGAGGGCACCGAGGTCGAGGTACGGCTCGAGTTCGTTGCCGTAGCCGGCCGTGCCCGAGGCGAGGAGCACCGGGCCCGACAGCTCGATCGAACCGACGCGCACGCGCATGTCGACCGCGGCCGCGGCGATCGTGGGCGCCGACCCGGGAGCCGCTGCCGGGCCTCGCCCAAACGGCAGCTTCATCGAGCGTGGAACTCCTGGAGCGAGCGAACCTCGATCTCTCGTCCCGCCTGTTCGGCCATGCCCTGCACGGCGGCGAGCGCCGCCTCGACCGTGGTGACCGAACTGACGTGGTTGCTGTTGGCTGCCTTGCGGATCTGCTCGCCGTCGGTGCGGCCACCGCGCCCCTGCGGGGTGTTGATGACGAAGCTGATCTTGCCGTCGGCGATGAGATCGACTGCGGTCAACTCCCCTGGCTTGGCCTCGCTGACCTTGCCGATCACGAGATCGACGGTGTGGTCGAACCGTTCGAGGTACTCGGCGGTGCCTTGGGTGGCAGCGATGCCGAGGCCCAGCTCGCGGAGCCGTTTGGCCACCACGAGCCCAGCCGGCTTGTCACCGTCGGCCAACGACAAGAACACGGTGCCGCTCGAGGGCAGCAGGGTGCCGGCGGCGAGCTGTGCCTTGAAGAACGCCTTGCCGAACGTTGCGTCGATGCCCATGACCTCGCCGGTGGAGCGCATCTCCGGCCCGAGCGCCGTATCGACGTCGGGGAACCGATTGAACGGCAGCACGGCTTCCTTGATGGCGACGTGCCCGTGGTCCGACGGTGGGATGAGGAGGCCTTCGACCCGCAACTCGGCGAGCGTGGCACCGAGCATGACGCGGGTGGCAACCTTGGCGAGTGGCACGCCGGTGGCCTTCGCCACGAACGGCACCGTGCGGCTGGCACGCGGGTTGGCTTCGATGACGTACACCGTGGTGCCCGAGACTGCGTACTGGACGTTGATCAGACCGCGCACGTCGAGCGCCGACGCGATCGACCGCGTGTAGGCCTCGATGACCTCGACGACCCAACTCGGCAGTGTCTGCGGCGGGATCGCGCACGCCGAATCACCGGAGTGCACACCGGCCTCCTCGACGTGCTCCATGACGCCACCGATGAGGACCTCACCAGTGTGATCGCGGATCGCGTCGACATCGACCTCGATCGCATCCTCGAGGAACCGGTCGATCAGCACCGGTCTCTCGGCCGAGAGACCGCCCTCCTTGCCGAGGCTGCCGAAGCCCGCGAGCTCGGCCATGGCACGCGCGAGGTGGTTGCGATCGTGGACGATCTGCATGCCGCGCCCACCGAGCACGTAGCTGGGGCGGACCAACACCGGGAAGCCCACCGTGTCGACGATCTGCAGCGCCTCCTCGAGGTCGGTGGCCGTGCCGCCGGGGGGCTGCGGGATGTGGAGCTGGTCGCAGAGCGCGTTCCACTTCTCGCGGTCCTCGGCGAGGTCGATCGACGCAGGCGACGTGCCGGCGATGAGCTCGCTCGGGATGAGTCCGGACAGCTTCAGCGGCGTCTGCCCACCCAGCGACACGATGACCTTCGGCGGCACTCCCCCGGCGGCGGCCGTCTCGGCGGCGATGACGTTCAGGACGTCCTCGCGCGTGAGCGGTTCGAAGTAGAGCCGGTCGCTGGTGTCGTAGTCGGTGCTGACCGTCTCGGGGTTGCAGTTGACCATGACGGTCTCGAACCCGGCGTCGCGGAGCGAGAACGACGCATGCACGCAGCAGTAGTCGAACTCGATGCCCTGGCCGATGCGGTTCGGGCCGCTGCCGAGGATGATGACGCGCGGCCGGTCGCTGGGGCGGACCTCGCTGTCGTCTTCGTAGGTGCTGTAGTGATACGGCGTCTCGGCGGCGAATTCGGCCGCACAGGTGTCGACGGTCTTGTAGGTGGGCAGGACACCGGCGGCCTCGCGGGCAGCGCGCACGGTGAGTTCGTCGGAGCCCCACAGGTACGCCAACTGCGGGTCGCTGAAGCCGAGCCGCTTGGCCCGACGCCAGGCCAGGCGGTCCATACCGTCGAGGCCGACCTCGGCGAGGGCGTGGCGCTCGTCGGTGATGAGGCTCATCTGGTCGAGGAACCAGGTGTCGATGCGGTTCGCCTCGTGGATGCGATCGATACCGACACCGCGCCGTAGCAGTTCGCCGACCTGCTGGATGCGGTCGGGGGTGGGGATCGCCGACATCGCGAGAAGGTCGTCGTCGGACACCGAGGCGAGCTGCTGCTCGGCCGGGTCACAGCCGAGGCCGAGGCGGCCCTGCTCGAGCGAACGAAGCCCCTTCTGAAGGCTCTCGGGGAAGGTGCGGCCGATGGCCATCGCCTCACCGACGGACTGCATTTGCGTGCCGAGGATGCCGCTCGTGCCCGGCAGCTTCTCGAACGCCCAGCGCGGGATCTTGGTGACGACGTAGTCGATGCTCGGCTCGAAGCTGGCCGGCGTCATCTTGGTGATGTCGTTGGGGATCTCGTCGAGCGTGTATCCGACGGCGAGCTTCGCTGCGATCTTCGCGATCGGGAAGCCGGTGGCCTTCGACGCGAGCGCCGAGCTGCGTGA
The DNA here is from genome assembly GCA_040878255.1 of Ilumatobacteraceae bacterium. Taxonomy (GTDB): domain Bacteria; phylum Actinomycetota; class Acidimicrobiia; order Acidimicrobiales; family Ilumatobacteraceae; genus VFMC01. The sequence goes on along the minus strand of JBBDMO010000150.1, from coordinate 482 downwards.
GACCCGCGGGTTCATCTCGATGACGACTTGGTCGCCGTTGGCAGGGTTGACGGCGAACTGCACGTTGCTGCCACCGGTCTCGACGCCGACCCGGCGGATGCACGCGAATGCGGCGTCGCGCATCTGCTGGTACTCGACGTCGGAGAGCGTCTGGGCGGGGGCGACCGTGATGGAGTCACCGGTATGGACGCCCATCGGGTCGACGTTCTCGATGCTGCAGATGATGACGCAGTTGTCGGCCCGGTCACGCATGACCTCGAGCTCGTACTCCTTCCACCCGGCGATCGAGGTCTCGATGAGGATCTCGCCGATGGGGCTGGCCGCGATCCCGTTCGCGGCGAGCTTCTCGAACTCCTCGGGTGTGGACGCGATGCCCGTGCCCCGGCCACCCAGGATGTACGCGGGACGCACGATGATGGGGAGGCCGATCTCGGCCACGACGACCCGCGCCTGCTCCATCGTGTGGGCGGTGCCGCTGCGCG
>JBBDMO010000149.1:0-11213 GCA_040878255.1 Ilumatobacteraceae bacterium | reverse complement strand
TGAGCAGATCGATGAAGTGGCGACGCACGCTCTCGACGTGGTGCGGCGCCGCCTCGACCAGCAGGCCGTAGCCCTCGGGGGTCAGCACGGCGAGCATGACGCGCCGGTCGTCGGGCGACGGCTCGCGGCCGACCAGGCCATGACGAACAAGGCCGTCGAGGCGTCGGGTGAGCCCACTGGGTGACAGGCCGAGCTGGCCGGCCAGGTCGCACATCCGCAGCCGACGGTCCTGCTGCTCGGACAGCCGCACCAACACCTCGTAATCGCCGTTGGTGAGGCCGAATCGGGCGATGTCGGCCTCGAGCACGTGCTGCAGCGGGATCGTGCTGTCGACGTAGGCGCGCCAGGCGATCATCTCGTCGTGGTCGAGCCACGTCGTGTCGCTGGTGGCTGCGGCGGGCGGAGTGGAGCGAGCCATGTGGGCAGCCTACGCACTTGTCCATCGCAACAGTTGCGCGCACATACATTTGCTCGTACAATAGTTGTCATCGCAATTAAGCGACCCACCCTCCCGAGGAGCATCACCGTCATGACCGACACCACCAGCGTCACTCCCGCCCTCTCCGCCGGCACCTGGACCGTCGACCCGTCACACTCGAGCGTGTCGTTCGTCGCCCGCCACCTGATGGTGTCGAAGGTGCGCGGCAGCTTCACCTCGTTTGCCGGCGCGATCACCATCGACGAGAACCCCACGGCATCGAAGGTCGAGGCCACGGTCGACGTGGCGTCGATCAACACCGGCGACGAGGGTCGCGACGGCCACCTCAAGGGCGCCGACTTCTTCGAGCTCGACCAGTTCCCCACGTGGACGCTCGTGAGCACCAGCATCGTCCCCCAGGGCGACAGCTACCTCTTGAACACCGACCTCACGATCAAGGGCGTCACCAAGCCGGTCAGCTTCGCGCTCGAGTTCGAGGGTGTCGCCACCGACCCGTGGGGCAACACCAAGGCCGGCTTCACCGCCGAGGCCGAGATCAGCCGCAAGGACTTCGGCCTCGAGTGGAATGTCGCGCTCGAGACCGGTGGCGTGCTCGTCGGCGACAAGGTGAAGATCCAGCTCGACATCCAGGCCCTCAAGCCCGCTGTCTGAACCACGCGACCGAACGAGTGTCGCTGTGATGTCGCCCGGCGACCTTTCAGCGACACCGTTCCAGCACGGCTTCGGCGCATCGCCGGCCGCTGTACATCGCCCCCTGGATGGAGCCGGTGTCGCGGTGGTCGCCACACACGAACACCCCGTTGCCGAGCGACACCCGCTGCTTGGGGTGGAACGGCGGCGACTGGTCCGGTTGGCCGTGAGCGATGCGGTACGTGCGCAGGTGCCGCCACTCGTCGACCTGGGTACCCCACCACCCGCGCAGTTGCGTCCGCACCGCATCCTCGAGGTCGACCGACGTCGATGGGGGAGCCGGCACCGCCGCCGCGATCAGGTGTCGCCCCGGCGGTGCGTAGCCCGACGCGACGTTGCTCATGATCGCGACATTGAGCGCAGGTCCGGCGCTGTCACCGTCGAGCAGCACGTACTTCGACGGGGTGGGCGCGATCGGCGCATCGAAGTACACGCACGCGACCGCCTTGCTGCCCACCGGTGGAAGACGCAACAGCCCGGCCGCTGCGGGCCCTTCGGTAGCGACCACCACGGCACCCGCATCGATGCGCTCGCCGTCGGCCAACTGCACTGACGTGCCCTCGACTGCCACCACGGCTCGGGCGAGCTCGATCGTGCCCGGTGCGAGGTGCGCAGCCATCTGCGCCGGGATCGCACCCATGCCTGCGGCGGGCACTGCCGAGTCGCCCTCCGACAGGCATCGGAAGATGATGTCGAACATCCGTGACGACGTCGTAAGCGACGGGTCGAGCTGGATGCCGCCGAACAGGGGCCGGAAGAAGCGGTCGATGATCGACTCGGAGAACCCCCGGGCGCGGAGCATGTCGACGCTGCGCCGGTCGTCGCCGCGCAGCAGGTTCGCGGCCTCCCCCGACCGAACGCGACTGCGCAGGGCCGCGATGCGGACCTTGTCGCCGATCGACCCGATCGGTGCGAGCGCAGTGGGGGCTGCGGTGAGCGGGCGCCGGAACGGATCGCCGACGGTGCGGAACTTGCCGTTGCGGTGCACGAGTGCTCCGGGCTCGAAGGCGCAGAGGTCGAGCGCGTCGTAGTCGAGCTGACGCTTCGCCTCGGGATACGCGGTGAGCAGGACCTGGAACCCGCGATCGAGCAGGAAACCGTCGACCTGGTCGGTGCGCACGCGGCCGCCGATCCCGTCGGACGCCTCGACGATGCGCACCGTCCGGCCGGCCTGCTGCAGGAGGCGAGCCGCGGCAAGCCCGGCCAGGCCGGCCCCGACGACGACGACGTCGAGCTCGCTCATCTCCCCAGCAACGACCGCAGTGCGGTCTCGAGGCCGGGATGCTGGAACTCGTATCCGCTCGCCTCGAGTACGCGGGGCACCACACGCTGGCCGGTGAACAGCAACGCATCGGCGAGTTCGCCGCCGAGCAGGAGCTTGGGCCCGAACGACGGGATCGGCACGATGGTGGGCCGGTGCAGCACGGCGCCGAGCGTGCGGGTGAACTCGGCATTCGTGACCGGGTCTGGTGCGGTGAGGTTGACGGCGCCGGACACCGGCGCGGTGAGCAGGTGTTCGATCGCGCCGACCTCGTCATCGAGGGAGATCCAGCTCTGCCACTGGCCACCCTTCGCGAATTTGCCGCCGAGGCCGAACTTGAACAGCGGTAACTGCTTCTTGAGCGCGCCGCCCTTCGGGGTGAGGACGATGCCGGTGCGGAGATGGGCAGTGCGCACACCGGCCGCCTCGGCCGCAGCGGTGGCGGACTCCCACTGGACACAGATGTCGGCGAGGAACGACGAGCCGGGGGCCGACGTCTCGTCGAGGACCTCGTCGCCGCGCGGCCCGTACCAACCGATTGCCGAGCCGGACAGGAACACCGACGGCTTCGACTCGGCCGCAGCGATGGTGGTGGCGAGCAGTTCGGTGGTGCGCAGCCGACTGTCGAGGAGCTCTCGCTTGTACTCGTCGGTCCAACGATGGTCGCCGATGCCGGCGCCCGAGAGGTTGATCACGGCGTCGGCGCCGTCGAGCGCAGCTGGCGACAGGCTCCCGCCCGAGGGGTTCCAGGAGACCTCGTCGGGTCGGTCCGTGTCGTGGCGGACCAGGCGGACGATGGTGTGTCCCCCCGTACGGAGGTGCTCGACGAGGGCGGTTCCGATGAGGCCCGAAGAGCCAGAGATGACGATGCGCACGACATCGACGCTAGGCCGCTCTGGTCGATGGTGCGTGGTCCGGCGGCGATGAATGCCTGGTGGTCAGGCCGTGGCTGCGGCGAGGATGCGGTCGATCTCGTCGTCGGCGACGGCACCGAGCACGCGTTCGATCGTGCCGTCGGGTGAGACCACGACGAGCGCCGGCTGGCCCGGCACCTCGAAGCGCTCGAACACCGTGCCCGGGTCGTCGCTGATCTGGGGGAAGGTCAGCCCGTGCTTGTCGATGAAACCCTGGAATGCCTCGTCGGTGCCGGTCCACGCCACGCCGACGAAGGTGACCTCGTCGGCCCACCGCATGCTTGCCTCCTCGACCGAGGGGGCTTCACGGTTGCAGGTGCTTCAAGTGGGCGCCCAGAACCAGAACGCGACCGGTCTGCCAGCCTCGGCTGCGCCGTCGAAGGTGCCGCTACCACCGACGAGCGATGCCGTGAACTGCATGATCTCGGGAACGCTCGCGTCACCGGACGCCAGGTCGACGGGTCCGGTGTCGACGGGTCCGGTGTCGACGGGTCCGGTATCGCTCGGTTCGGCGACGGGTCCGGTGTAGCGGGACCCGGTGTCGCTCGGTTCGGCGGCAGCCGTCGACGGCGGGCCGGCGGTCTCGGCAGCCTCGGCGCCGCACGCTGCGAGGCCGACCGAAAGCATCACGAGGGCGACCAGTGCTGTCCGGCTGTGGCGTCGGCGGTCGTACGGCATGAGCGTACGGTACCGGCTCTAGCCTGGAGCGCGCCATGCGCACCCGCACGCTCCTCCTCCTCGCCGTCTCGTGCGGGCTGGCCATCCTGGTGGCCGGTCTGGTGCTGCTGCTGCGCATCGACCGCACTGAGCTGTCAGACGACCGGCTCGGCATCGGGGACACCGCGCAGGCGGGCGATCTCAGTGCGACCGTGGTGTCGGCGGAGGAGCGCGACGGGTTCACGCGGATCGAGGTCCGCCTCGGCGGGGTCGACGACGACTCGGTCAGCGACGACTTCCGCCTCATCGTGCCGGGACAACTGCTCAGCCCGCTCGCACCCAGCCAGGCCGGCCCCGATGGTTGTGGTGCGGTTGCAGTGTCGGGCACGACCTGTGAGCTCGTCTTCGGGACGGCCGACATCGACGGCTCGGCGCGGAGCCTCGTGCTCCGGCGCGGTGAGGATCAGCGGCGTTGGGACCTGGCGCTCAGCTGAGGCTGGCGCACGCACAGCCACTGGGGCCCCAGCGGCACGCTCTTTACCAACGGGTAAGGAGCGACCGAACGGCATTGGCCGCTACCGTTGCCCGAGCACATAGCACCAGCAAGGAGCCACCCACATGGAGACGCCCTCCGCCCCCAGCGAGACCCATTTCGATCTGGTCGTGATCGGTGGTGGCCCGGGTGGTTACGGCGCAGCGCTCTACGCCACGTCCGCTGGCCTGCGCGTCGCCCTCATCGAAAAAGGTGAGCTCGGCGGCACCTGCCTCAACCGTGGCTGCATCCCCGCCAAGGCATTTCTCGAGACCGCCGCGGTGCAGCGCCATGTCGCCCACGCCGGCGACTTCGGGATCGAGTCGAGCGCACCGGTCGTCAACTTCGCCACGTCGCAGGCCCGCAAGCAGAAGATCGTCGACGGCATCGTGAAGAGCCTCGGCGGATTCATGAAGTCGAAGAAGATCACCATCCTCAGCGGCACCGGATCGCTCGGCCCGAACCGCACGGTCACCGTGCAACTTGCCGACGGCGGCACCACACAGCTCACCGGCACCAACGTGTTGCTGGCCGCCGGCTCGGTGCCGCGCACCATTCCCGGCTTCGACGTCGGCGGGCCGATCATGACCAGCGACGAAGTGCTCATGCTCGACCGGGTGCCGGCCCGCATGGCTGTCATCGGTGGCGGCGCGATCGGCTGCGAGTTCGCCAGCACGTTCGCCGACCTCGGCTCGAAGGTGACCATTCTCGAGGGACTGCCCAAGGTGCTGCCCGGGCTCGACGCAGACCTCGCCAACGTCGTCGTGCGCAGCTTCAAGAAGAAGGGCATCGACATCAGGACCGGCGTGAACGTGATGGGCCACACGCCCACCGCCACCGGTGGCACCGTCGTGCAGTTCGGCGAGGGTGAGCAGCTCGAGGTCGACGCCGTCGTCGTCAGCGTCGGTCGTCGCCCCTTCGCCGACCTGCTCGGCCTCGAGGGCACCGCCGTCACGCTCAGCGGGCGCGGCTTCGTCGAGGTCGATCAGTACTGCCAGACCGCCGAGCCCGGCGTCTATGCGATCGGCGATCTCATCAACACGCCGCAGCTCGCCCACGTCGGCTACGCCGAGGCGATCCTGGTCACCAAGCACCTGCTCGGCGAGAACCCCATCCCGATCAACTACGACCGGGTTCCGTGGGCCATCTACTGCCACCCCGAGGTGGCCTGGGCCGGCCCTGGCGAGGAAGCTGCCATCGCCGCCGGCTACGACGTCGTCGTTGCGAAACACCAGTTCCGCGCCAACAGCCGCGCCCAGATCCTGGGTGAGATCGACGGCCTGGTGAAGATCATCGCCAAGAAGAACCCCGACGGCACTGCCGGTCAGGTCCTCGGCGTCCACATGGTCGGCCCGTGGGTCACCGAGCAGCTCAGCGGCGGCTACCTTGCCGTGAACTGGGAAGCGACGGTGGCCGAGGTGGCCGAGTTCATCCAGCCGCACCCGAGCCTCACCGAGCTGTTCGGTGAGACGATGCTGTCGCTCACCGGCCGCAGCCTCAACGCCTGACCGCAACCACCGTTTCAACCCCCTACGCACCCCACACTCTGGAGACCCCGCAATGGCCGATGTGACCCTTCCCCAACTGGGCGAGACCGTGACCGAAGGAACGATCACCCGGTGGTTCAAGAAGGTCGGCGACTCGGTCAAGGCCGACGAGCCGCTCTTCGAGGTCAGCACCGACAAGGTCGACACCGAGGTGCCCTCGCCGATCTCGGGCACCGTGCTCGAGATCCTGGCCCAGGAGGGCGACACCGTGCCCGTCGGTCAGGTCATCGCCGTCGTCGGCGACGCCGATGCCACGCCGGCCCCGGCCCCCGCCGCCGCCCCGGCCCCCGAGGCCGCGCCGACGCCCGAGGCCGCGCCGACGCCCGAGCCGACGCCCGAGCCGACGCCCGAGCCTCCTGCTCCGGTCGCGCCCGCCCCGGTCGCGCCCGCCCCGGTCGCGCCCGCCCCGGTCGCACCCGCCCCGGTCGCACCCGCCCCGGTCGCCGAGTCAGCCGTCAGCGGTGACAGCCGGTTGCTGTCGCCCGTGGTGCGTCGTCTCGTGGCCGACCACCAGCTCAACCCCGACGACATCACCGGCACGGGCCCCGGTGGTCGCATCACCCGCGACGACGTCCTCGACCACATCGATCGCACCGGCTCGTCAGCCCAGCCGGCCGCAGCAGCGCCAGCCGCCCCTGCGCCCGCTCCTGCGCCCGCCCCGGCTCCGGCTCCGGCTCCGGCCGAGTCCGCACCCGCGACTGCACCGGCACCTGCACCTACACCTACACCGGCGCCCGCTCCGGTTCCCGCCGCCGCCAAGGCTCCGGCCGCTGCAGCGCCACCGGTCGTCACCGCAGGCGAGCGCGACCGCAAGGTGAAGCTCAGCAAGATCCGCAAGCTCACCGGCGCACACATGATCATGAGCAAGTCGGTCAGCCCGCACGCGTTCAGCGTGGTCGAGGTCGACTACGCGAACGTCGACGCTGCACGCAACGCCGTGAAGGGCAGCTGGAAGGCGGCCGAGGGCTTCAGCCTCACCTACCTACCGTTCATCACGCGGGCGATCGTCGATGCGCTCGTCGACTTCCCGCACCTGAACGCCAGCGTCGCCGACAACGAACTCGTCGTCCACGACTTCATCGACATCGGCATCGCGGTCGACCTCGACTACGAGGGCCTCCTGGTGCCCGTCGTGCGCGCAGCCGAGTCGAAGCGCCTGCGTGCGATCGCCAAGGAGATCAACGATCTCGCCAACCGCGCCCGCAACCGCAAGCTGAGCCCCGACGAGATCTCCGGTGGCACGTTCACCATCTCGAACAACGGCTCGGCCGGCAGCGTGCTCACCGCCGCCATCATCAACCAGCCGCAGGTAGCGATCATCTCGACCGACGCCATCGTGCGCAAGCCGGTCGTGGCCACCATGTCGAACGGTGACGAGGCGATCGTCATCCACCCGGTCGGCAACCTGGCGATGAGCTGGGACCACCGGGCCTTCGACGGCGCCTACGCCGCCGGCTTCCTGGTCAAGGTCAAGCAGATCCTCGAGACCCGTGACTGGACGAGTGAACTCTGAGCCAACGCTGAGCGAGCGGGCGCACCCCCTGCGGGTGCGCTGGCTCGGCACCGTGCCCTACCGCGAGGCGCTTGCCGTGCAGCAGGGCCTGTTTCGGCACGGCCGCGAGCAGCACCTGTTGTTGCTCGAGCATCCGCATGTCTTCACCTACGGCCCGCGCACCGACCTCGTCACCAACCTGCGCTGCGAGCCCGCAGCGGTGGGTGCCGAACTTGTCGCGGTGAAGCGGGGCGGCGACGTCACGTACCACGGCCCGGGCCAGCTCGTGGGGTACCCGATCGTCAGCGTCGCCAACTCCCTCGGTGCCTCCGACCACGTCATGGCGGTGCAGCGGGTGCTGGTCGCCACCCTGCGCGAGCTCGGTCTCGACGCGGTCGGTTGCCTGCCCGAGTACCCCGGCGTGTGGGTCGACCCGCAGGGGCCGAACCCGCGCAAGATCGCTGCCATCGGCGTGCGGTTGTCGCGGGGCCGCACGATGCACGGATTCGCCCTCAACGTGGCCACCGACCTCACCTACATGCGCGAGCACATCGTCCCGTGTGGCATCGCCGACCGCCCGGTCACCTCGCTCGCCGAGGAGGGCATCCACGTGCCGATCAGCGAAGTCGTCGACGTCGTCGAACGCCACGCGGCGGCCGAGTGGGGCAGTGGTTTCAGCGAGCGTCAGGACGTCGCATGGCGACATCGCCCCGACGACCTCTCCGCGTTCTCGCGAGGTGATGGCCCGGGGGCGGTCGTGCGTACCGCGGCCGACCACGGTGCACCCGGTGCGCGGATGACGGGTCGTCTCGAGCAGGCGGGCGTCACCGAGGGCCTCGGCATCGCCACGCGCAAGCCCGAGTGGCTGCGCCCCAAGGTGGTCCACGGACCCGAGGTTCTGACGCTGAAGGCGACGGTGCGGGACCTCGGCCTCGTCACGGTGTGCGAAGAGGCCGGATGCCCGAACCTCAGCGAATGCTGGTCCGACGGCACGGCGACGTTCATGGTGCTCGGCGAGCGCTGCACGCGCGCCTGCGGGTTCTGCCTCGTCGACACCCGCAAGCCGATGGCGCCCCAGGCCGACGAGCCGGCACGCGTGGCCGAGGCGATCGAGCGGATGCACGTCGCCCACGCCGTGCTCACCATGGTGGCTCGCGACGACCTGCCCGACGGCGGCATGGCACACGTGGCCGAGTGCGTCCGCGCCATCCGCGAACGCTGCCCCGGCACGCGCATCGAGACGCTCATCTCCGACGTCAAGGGCGACGCCGACTCGCTGCAGCTGCTGATCGACGCCCGCCCCGACATCATGAACCACAACATCGAGACCGTGGCTCGCCTCCAGCGCGCGGTCCGTCCGTCGGCCGGCTACGCCCGCAGCCTCACGTTGCTGGCCCGGTCGAAAGAGGCCGGTCTGAACACGAAGTCGGGCATCATCGTCGGCATGGGTGAGACCTCCGACGAGGTCGACGGCTGCCTGGTCGACCTTGCCTCGATCGGCGTCGACATCGTCACGATCGGCCAGTACCTGCGGCCCACCACGCATCACCTCCCGGTCGCCCGATGGGTCGATCCGCACGAGTTCGAGCGGTGGAAGCAGTGGGGCGAGGCGGCCGGTGTGGGCCATGTCGAAGCCAGCCCACTCACTCGTTCGAGCTACCACGCGCGGCAAGCGGCAGATCAGGTCGCGGCGCCCGTGGCTGTGTCACTGTCGAACCGCTGATCGTGGTGCTCGGGTCCACGACGCAGGGTTCTGTCAGGATCGAGTCAACCTTCTCAAGTACACGATTTCGGTGCCGATGACCTTGGCATGCGGGCACCTCACCCCAGTGATGAACAGCAACGTCTCGGCGCTTTGGGTGATCTCCGCATCGCCGAATCCGGGCGCGACGACACCCTCGACGAGATCGTCGACCTGGCGGCCCGGGTGTGTGGCACCTCGATGGCGGCCATCTCGATCGTCGGCTTCGACCGGCAGTGGTTCCGTACCCAGCGCGGGTTCAGCACTCCCGAGACCGATCGCGACCGCTCGCTGTGCGCTCATGCGATCCTGAGCGACGTCCTGTTCGTCGTCGAGGACGCTCACACCGATCCCCGGGTGGACGACAGCGTGCTCGTCACCGGTGATCCGCACGTTCGCCTCTACGCCGCTGCACCGCTGGTGAGCGCCGATGGTCACGCGGTCGGCACGCTGTGCGTGCTCGACACCGAACCCGGCACGATCGAGCCCTGGCAGGGCCGGATGCTCGAGGTGTTGGCCCGCCAGGCCATGGCCCACCTCCGTCTCGACTGCCTGGTCGGCGACGGCAACGAGGTCGCCGACGAGCTCGGCGACGCGCAGCGCAACCTCGACTTCCTCGCCACCCACGACTCGCTGACCAGCCTGCTCAACCGTCAGGCCATCACCGACATGATCGACGGGCTCGCGACGTCGAACGCCGCGGGCACCAGTTCGTCAGCGGTGCTGCACATCGACCTCGACGACTTCCGGCACATCAACGAGGTCCACGGACACGTGGCCGGCGACCGGGTGCTCGTCACGATCGCCGATCGCATCCACCTCGGTGCGCGTGGCGACGATGCGGTGGGGCGACTTGCGAGCGACGAGTTCGTCGTCCTGATCCCCAACGCAATGTCGATGGGACCCGAGACGCTCGCCCAGCGCCTGCTGCAAGCCATCGCTGTGCCGGTCGAGTTCGACGACATGGAGATCATGGTGACCGCCAGCATCGGCCTCGCCCGCTGGTCGACCGACATGCTGTCGGCCGGTGACCTGCTGCGCGCCAGCAGCGCGGCGATGCACGACGCCAAATCCGATGGCGGCAGCCAGGTCCACGGTTTCGAGATCCACGAGACCGACACGGTTCGCCGCCAGAGCGACGTGAACGCATTCGTGCGACGCATCGTGACGGCCGGCGCGCTGCGCCTCGAGTTCCAGCCCCAGTGGTCGCTGTCGAGCGGTGCGCTCGTGGCCCACGAGGCGCTCCTCCGCTGGAACAGCGATCACCGCTTCGATCTGACGCCCGGCGAGTTCGTCGCTGCGGCCGAGGACCTCGGCCTCGTGAGCGAGATCACCGAGTACACGATCCGCGAGGCCTGCCGTGTCGCGGCGGTCCACCGCTCCACCGGCGACGAGTCCGCCTCGATCACCGTCAACCTGTCGGCGATGCAGCTCGAGCGTGACGAGGTCATCCTCACCGTGGCCAGCGCGTTGAACGACTTCGGTCTCGACCCATCGGCCCTCGTCATCGACCTCACCGAGTCGACGAAGCTGGCGACATCGGGCCCCGGCCAGGCGACGCTGCGCGAGTTGCACAACATGGGTATCCGCATCGCCCTCGACGATTTCGGCACGGGCTTCGCCTCGCTCGATCTCGTGCGGGCGTTGCCGTTCGACTTCATGAAGATCCACGGCTCGTTCGTCGCCGCCCAGAGCGACGTCGACCGCGAAGTCCTGCGGTCGCTCATCCAGCTCGGTCACTCGCTCGGGATGACGGTGGTCGCCGAGGGCATCGAGGAGCCGGCCGTGCTCGAGCAGCTCGGTCTGCTCGGTTGCGATCTGGCGCAGGGTTACCTCCTTGGCCGCCCGAGCCCGTTCGAGCTCATCAAGGCGAGTGGCTTCCACCCCCTCATCACCGCCCTCCACCAGCAGTACTGACACGTCCCACCGCCCAGTGGTGG
>JBBDMO010000148.1:0-11361 GCA_040878255.1 Ilumatobacteraceae bacterium | reverse complement strand
CATCCCGCCCTTTGCCACCGCTGGAGCCGGAGGCGGCGATGGCGGTTCGGGCATGGGTGGCCCGTTCGGTTGGTTCGTGCTGGCGGTGGCCGCCGTCGGCACCTGGGCCGTCGTGATGCCACGCGTGGTCCGTCGCTTCACGCGCATGGGCGACACCCCGACCGAACAGGTCATCAGTGCGTGGCACGGCACGGTCGGTTCGTTGCAGCTGGCCGGCGCACCCTCACCGGTAGGTTTCACCCCACTCGAGTACGCACGCACGCTCGAACGCGAGATGGCCGTCGACGTCCGCTCACTCGTCGAGCTGGCACGCTTCGTCACCCGAGCCGTCTACTCGCCCCAGGGTGTCGGCGAGCCGGCAGCGCTGCGCGCCGCGGTGCTGCGCACACACCTCGACGAGGCCGCGAAGAACCTGATGCCCTGGCACGCCCGTCTGTGGGCCCGGATCGATCCGCGCCTGGCGCGACAGCGGCTGGTCGGTGACGCGACCCGGCGACGGGGCTGACAGCCGGAAGGCTCAGTGCGACTGGTCGCGGCGGGTGTTCGCGTTGCGCCGCATCGCAGCGACCTGACGCATCGCCTGGTCACCCAGCGACCGAAGGTGTCGCTCGGCCATGACCACGGCACCGATGGCACCGACGAACGCAGCGAAGGCCAGGTACGGGCTGACCGAGATGAGCAACACGCACACCGCCATCAGCACCATGCCACCGATGCCGGCAAACAGGAGCGAACGACGCGAGCCGGCCGCCGAGGGCGTCAGGTCGCGCGCAAAGTTGGGATCGCGGTGCAGTTGCTCCTCGATCTCCCTCAGGATTCGCTGTTCGTCTTCGGAGAGCGGCATGGATTCTCCTCGTCGGCCGGTTCGGCCATTGTTCCATGTTCGGCGGTGACTGACAACGCAGGCCACCGCCCGCGTGGGTAAACCTCAGTGCTTGTGGTCACGTGGGGGGTGCTGGTCGGGCCCCCATTGCTGCGCACCCGGACGCACCACTCGGAGCCCATCGGCCGCCACAGCGCTCGCCGGACCGATCGATGTCGCCCCGAACCGTGCACGGATCGCGTCGATCGTCCCGGAGGCTGCCTCCCAGTCATGGGCCACCGATGGCTCTCCACGGAGCAGGTCGTCGAGCGACAGTTGCTCGGCCGGCTCACCGAACCCGCTGGTGCTGATGCCGAGCAGCCGCACGCCCGGACTCACGTCGATCTTGCGCAACATCGGCTCGACGGCGTCGAGCAGTGCCCGGGCCGTCGACACCGGCGCGACCAGCGTGTGCGACCGCGTGATCGTGACAAAGTCGTTGAACCGCACCTTGAGCGTCACGGTGCGCGCCCCCGTGCCAGCGGCCCGCAGCCGGGTCGACACCCCGTCCGCCAGGCGGACGGCCTCGCGCATGAGCTCGTCGTGGGTGTGGCGGTCGTGGCCGAACGTCTCTTCATGACCAATCGACTTCGCCTCCCGATCGACTTCGACCGGCCTGTCGTCGCGAGCCCATGCCAGGTCGTGCAGGTGGCGGCCCTGAGCCTGCCCGACGGCGGCGACCACGGTGGCGAGGTCGAGCGCAGCGAGGTCGGCCACCGTGGTGACGCCGAAGCGCTGCAGCCGTTCGAGCGTCGCCGGCCCGACGCCCCACAGCGAACCGACGGGCAGCGGATGCAGAAACGAGAGCTCGTGCCCGGGCGGCACGAGCAGCACCCCTGGACCGGGTCGCACCCCGGCGTCGGTGATGCGCGGCTTGGCTCGCTTCGACGCCAGCTTGGCGATGAACTTGCTGGTGCCGCCACCCACCGAGCAGACGAGGTCGAGCTCGTCGGCGATACGCGCCCGAACCTGATCTGCGATCCGGCGCGCCGAGCCGAAGAGGCGCAGCGACCCCGTCACGTCGAGGAATGCCTCGTCGAGTGCGAGCGGTTCGATCAGTGGGGTCACGCTGCGGAAGATCTCGTGGACGTCGCGGCTGACCGACGCATAGAGATCATGGTCTCCGGGCAGGAAGATCGCGTTCGGGCACTTGCGTCGGGCGGTGGACGAGGGCATCGCCGAGAAGACGCCGTAGCGCCGAGCCTCGTACGACGCAGCGGCCACCACGCCGCGGTTGCCGGTGCCGCCCACCACGACGGGCTTGCCCCGCAGCTCGGGCCGCCGGCGTAGCTCGACACTGACGTAGAAGGCATCCATGTCGATGTGGAGGATGGCGCGGGTGCCGTCGGCACCGAGGTCGGGGACGCTCGTGTCAGGCGACATGGTGGACACGGAGGGCACGCCGGTCGGTGCCCTCGACGTGGAACCGGAACTCGACGGCAGGGTCGTCGCCCGCCCCGCACGCCCCACTGAGCCAGCTGCCCACCGGCACCTGGATCCACTGGGGGCTGGCCTGCAGGATTTCCGGCACCTCGTGAAACGGCACGGCCCGGCAGTGCTCGACGATGCCGTCGGGGTCGGCCAGCGCACTGTCGTCGGGCAGGGCCCCCGACACCTCGACCTCCCATGCCTCGACCGTGAGCACCCACTCGAGGCCGGGGGCCTCGACCCTGACGCGGTAGGCGCAGCGGACCAGTCGGTCGACGACGAGACCGGTCTCTTCGAACACCTCACGGCACAGCCCCTCGGTGATCGACTCGCCCTCGTCGATGACACCGCCGGGCGGCGTCCAGTCGAGGCTGTCGTCGCGCCGCCTGTTGGCGACGAGCACGAGGCCATCACCATGTCGGATGAGTGCGCCGCCGACGGACCAGGGTCTCACGCTGACCAGTCTGACACTCAGCCGCCCTGGGCGCGGCGGCGGCGGCGGCCGCCGAAATCGGCGATCCAGAGCCGCACCACCAGGAGCAGTGCCTCGTTGATGATCGAGCCGCTGAACTTCGACTCACCCTCCATCCGATCGCGGAAGGTGATCGGGAACTCGACCACCTTGCCGCCGAGTCGGACGATGCGGTACGTCATCTCGATCTGGAAGCCGTAGCCCTCGGCCTCGACAGAGTCGAAGCGCATGCGTTCGAGCACCTCGGACCGGTACGCCCGGAATCCCGCTGTTGCGTCGTTGATGGCGAGGCCGAGCACGCCGGCCGCGTAACGGTTGCCCCACCGCGACACGAAATGGCGTCGGCGGGGCCAGTTGAGCGTGATGCCACCCGGCACGTACCGGCTGCCGATCGCGAGGTCGGCGCCATGTTCGACGATGGCCACGAGCGCTGGGAGCGATGCAGGATCGTGCGAGAGGTCGGCATCCATCTGCACGCAGATCTCGGCGCCGCCATCGATGGCGGCACGGAGCCCGGCGCGGTAGGCAGCACCGAGGCCATCCTTCGAGTTCCGACGGATCACCTCGATCTGACCGAGCATCGTGCCGAGTTTGTCGGCCTTGTCGGCCGTGCCGTCGGGACTGCCGTCGTCGACGACGAGGATGAGCGCCGACGGAAGCACCTGGCGAACGGCTCGAACGAGCGTCTCGATGTTGTCTGCCTCGTTGTAGGTGGGCACCACCACCGTGACACGCATGATGCGCAAGGCTACCCACAAGTGGCGAGGCACCTCGTAGATTGACCGCGTGGCCGAGCCCGAACGACGTCCGCTGTCAGCACTCCCCTCGCCCGCCGCTCGCGTGGCCGCATTCGCCGCCATCATCCTCGGCGGCGCTGCGGGTGGCCTGATCGGCTACCTCCTGGTCGACATCCAATGCGAGGGCGACTGCGCTCTCCCGCTCGGACTCGGGGCGTTCTTCGGCGCAGTGGTCGCAGCCGGGGGCATGAGCATCGTCGCCGTCCTGGTGCTGCGCGCCCTCGGCGAGTGGCGCGAGGTCGACCAGCGCGAGCGAAGCATCCAGCGTTGATCCTCGCCGACCATCTCGTCGAGCTGGCTGCGAGCCTGGCGCGCGAGGCCGGACGAACGGCCGCTGCAGGTCGTGCCGAACGAGCACCCGCAGCGACCACGTCGAAGTCGTCTGCCACCGACATGGTCACCGAGTTCGACCGGGCCGCCGAAGAACAGATCGTCGGGCGCCTCCGCCGGAAACGCCCACTCGACGGCATCGTCGGTGAGGAGGGCAGCGACACCGCCGGCACCAGCGGCGTCCACTGGCTCATCGACCCGATCGACGGCACGACGAACTTCCTCTACGGCCTGCCCGGCTGGGCCGTGTCGGTGGCGGCGCTCGACGACGACGGGGCGCTGGCCGGCGCTGTCTACGTGCCTGCGTTCGACGAGCTCTTCACGGCCACACGCGGCGGTGGTGCCCTGCTCGATGGGCAGCCCATCCGGTGTGGCGAGGTCACCGACCCTGCCACTGCGCTCGTGGCAACCGGGTTCGGGTACACGGCCGACCGACGGGCGCGCCAGGGCGCACGCGTCGCTCGACTCCTTCCCCAGGTCCGCGACATTCGCCGCTTCGGCGCCGCCTCGGTCGACCTCTGCTACGTGGCAGCAGGGCGACTCGACGCGTACTTCGAGGAGGGTCTCGGACCGTGGGACTTCGCAGCCGGCGAGCTCATCGCCCGCGAGGCAGGGTGCCGCACGGGCGACTTCGGAGACGGGCCCGCCTCGTCGGCCGAGCTGCTGGTGGCCAACGATGCGCTCTTCTCCGCGCTCCAACCCCTGATCGTCGTCGCAGCGAACGACCTCTGACGGCGTCCCACCTGGCATCATGGTGTCCGTGGGTACCCGGATCCTGGCAGTGGAAGACGACGAGCGCATCCGCGCCGCCGTGAAGCTCGCGCTCGAGGACGAGGGCTGGACAGTGGACGAGGCCGGCAGCGGCGAGGAAGCCATCGAGCTGTTCGGTCGCGCCCAACCCGATGTCGTGCTCATCGACATCATGCTCCCGGGCATCGACGGGTTCGAGCTCTGCCGCACCCTGCGTCGCACGAGCGCCGTCCCGATCGTCATGGTCACGGCTCGAGCCGACACCCACGACGTGGTCGCCGGCCTCGAGGCAGGTGCCGACGACTACCTCACCAAGCCCTTCGCCCCGAAGGAACTGTCGGCGCGCATCCGGGCCCTGCTCCGGCGCATCCGACCCATCGTCCCGGGTCACGCCAAGCTCGTGTTCGGCAACCTCGAGATCGTGCCCGAGGAGGGCAAGGTGCTGCGCGACGGCACCGAACTCCACCTCACCAAGACCGAGTTTCGCCTGCTGTGCGAGCTGGCCCAGAACCCCGGGCGTGTGTTCAGCCGCGAGAGCCTGCTCGACAAGGTGTGGGGCTACGACTACTTCGGCGACGGTCGCCTGGTCGACGTGCACGTCCGCCGGCTGCGCACCAAGGTCGAGGCCGACCCCGCGAACCCGCGCCACGTGGTCACGGTGCGGGGGCTCGGGTATCGCCTCCAGTCGTGACCGAATCGACCGGCGGCGGCACGCCGCCCACCCCTGTCCCCCGGCTGCAGCGATGGGGCGACCGCCTCGCGACACTGCGCATGAACCGCCTCGGGCTGCGCACGCGGGTGCTGCTCATGTTCTCACTGGGATCACTGTTGCTGGCGGTGTTCCTGTCGGGCGCCGCATACAGCTTCACCCGCAACAGCCTCGTCACGCAGCGAGACCGCGTCGGGGTGGAGGGCGCCACCCGGAACGCGACGCTCGTCAGCGCCGAGCTGGCGGCCCAGCCGGCCGATGCATCGGCGGCGATCAACCAGTTGCAGACGCAGGGCATCGAGCAGATCGCGATCAGGTACCGGGGAGCATGGCGTGCCGGCTCGCCGCTGTTCACCGAGAACGACATCCCTCCGGCGCTCGTCACGCGGGTGGTCGACGACGGCGTCGCGGCGCGCATGATCGTGCGCACTGACGGCGAAGCCCGACTCGTGGTCGGTGTCCCGCTGGCCGATAGGAATGCCGCCTATTTCGAGGCGATCAGCATGGCAGACGTCGACGAGACGCTCGACAGCGTCGCCCTGTCGCTGTTCTTCGGCGCGATCATCACCTCGATGTTCGGTGTCGTGCTCGGCTGGTTCGTATCGAACCGAGCGGTGCGACCGCTGGCCGAGGCGGCCCAGGCCGCCCAGCTCATCGCGGGCGGTCGGCTCGACACCCGCCTCGAGGCGACCGACGACCAGGACCTCCGGATGCTCGCCAACTCGTTCAACGACATGGCCTCGGCGCTGCAGGCGCGCGTCGAGCGCGACGCGCGATTCGCCAGCGACGTCAGCCACGAGCTCCGCTCGCCACTCATGACGTTGGCCGCCAGCGTCGAGGTGATGCAGGCGCGCCGCGACGAGATGCCCGAGCGCGCCCAGACTGCGCTCGATCTCCTGGTCAGCGACGTGTCGCGCTTCCAGGGACTCGTCGAGGACCTGCTCGAGATCTCACGCTTCGACGCCGGAGCGATCCGACTGAACCGTGACGACCTGCTGGTGGCCGAGCTGATCCGCCAGGCCGTGGCGGTCAGCAGCGTGCCGTCGACTCCCGTGCACGTCAGCGAACGCGGCGAGCGACTGGTCATGCAGGGCGATCGGCGCCGCCTCGCCCGTGTCGTGGCCAACCTCATCGACAATGCACGGCTGCACGGCGGGGGCGGTGCCGAGGTGTTCGTCAGCGAGGCCGAGAACGAGGGCGAGCCACTCGGCCACGTCTGGATCGCGATCGAGGACCACGGTCCGGGCGTGCCGGAAGAAGAGCGCCATCTCGTCTTCGAGCGCTTCGCCCGCGGCGGTGTCGCCGGCCGCCGTAGCAGCAGCGACGGAGCCGGCCTCGGCCTGGCGCTCGTCGACGAGCACATCCGGTTGCACGGCGGCCGCGTGTGGGTCGAGGACCGACGCGACGGCGAGGTCGGGGCGCGCTTCGTCCTCGAGCTCCCGGCCGAGGAGGTCGGTGTCTGATGTGCCGCCGATCGATCACCACCGTGACCATCGTGGTCACGCTTGCCCTCGCCGGGGGCTGCGTCGTCGCGTCCGATGAGGCGCCACGCGACATCGACCTGGGCGCCGCCGACGTCGCCCAGGATGCGTCTCCGTCGGTCCAGGCCGCCGAGGGAACCGGACGGATCTACCTCACCTCGACCTCGGGTGCCGGCCAGGCCACCACGCTGCGATCGGTGGCCCGCGACGCCGGTGATGACGTCGATGCGCTGCTCGCCGCGTTGCTCGCCGGCCCGAACGCGAACGAGTTCGCCGACGGCTATCGCAGCGCACTGCCCGCAGGTCTCGCAGTGAACGGACGCCAGCGGCGCGGCAACCTCGTCGTGATCGACCTGAGCGACGACATCCAGGACCTGTCAGGAACCGCACTCATCCTCGCCCTCGCCCAGATCGTCTACACGCTCACCGGCCTGACGAACGTCGATCGGGTACTGGTCACCGTCGACGGCGAGCAGCCGCAGTGGCCCGACGGTACGGGCCAACTGCAGTCCGATCCGCTCACGGTGTACGACTACCCGGGCCTCGAGCCCTCGGCGCAGCCCGCATACCCTGCGGTGCCCAGCCAGTAGGCGCCGGTCAGCCGAAGAAGATGCTGGCAACGTCGCGGTAGAGGCGCAGGTCGACCGGACGTGTGCGGCCACCGGTGTCTGCCAGCGGGCTGAGCACGATGTCGTTGCCGCGCAGCGCCGTCATCTGTCCCCACGCCTGCTCGTGCACCGCATCGATGGCGGCGATGCCATACCGGGTGGCCAGGATGCGGTCGAACGCCGTGGGCGTGCCACCACGCTGCACGTGGCCGAGCAGCACGACCCGCGCCTCGAACCCGGTTCGCGACTCGATGCCGTGCGCGATGGTCTCGGCGATCCCCCCGAGGCGGACGTGGCCGAACGGGTCGTACACCTTCAGACCCGCCGGCATGGTGCCCGCCGCCGGCTCGGCACCCTCGGCCACCACGACGATCGACGCGTAGCGGCCTCGCTCGTGGCGTTTCTCGATGACCGTGCACACCTCGTCGATGTCGAACGGCTGCTCGGGGATGAGGATGACCGTCGCTCCGCCTGCGATGCCGGCGTGCGTGGCGATCCAGCCGGCGTGACGGCCCATGACCTCGACCACCATGACGCGATCGTGACTCTCGGCCGTGGTGTGCAGCCGGTCGATCGCATCGGTGGCGATCTGCACGGCGGTTGTGAAGCCGAACGTCAGGTCGGTGCCGAACACATCGTTGTCGATCGTCTTCGGCACACCGATGATCGGGAGGCCGAAGTCGGCGTACATCTGGCTCGCAAGGCTGAGCGAGCCGTTTCCACCGATGACCACGAGAGCATCGAGCCCCATCTCGCGGAACGTGTCGATGACGCGCTCGGTGCCGCCGACGTGGTCGTACGGGCTGCCACGTCGCGTGCCGAGCAACGTGCCACCCTTGGGCAGCATGCCGCGGAGCGAGGCGACGTCGAGGTGCATCGTGCGGCGCTCCATCACACCGTCCCACGCGTCGAGGAACCCGATGAGCTCGTCGCCGAACACCTGCTCGCCCTTGCGCACGACCGCGCGGATGACTGCGTTCAGACCTGGGCAGTCGCCCCCACCGGTCAAGATCCCGACTCGCACGTGCATGCACGCTAGGCGACGGACTCCGCGCCCGCGTCGACATCATGGTAGGAAGACCCCATGGCGTGGGATTCCTCGAGGCCGGTGCCCTGGAAGCGATTGATGCGCGACTGGGTGCTCTACGTCGGCATCATGGTCGTCGTCTTCCTGATCATCTACCGCGACCGGGTCACGCCAGGGCTGTTCGCCGGACTCTTCATCAGCGGACCGATGTTCGTCGCGATCGGTGCCGTGCTGGCGAAGTTCGGGTACACGCGCAAGACGATGAAGGACCTCAAGGCCGAGTCGGCCGTGCGGGCCTCCGAGAAGCAGGCCACCCCCGTGGCGGCGAGCACCGGCCGCCCCCGTTCGAAGCCGGCACCGACGAAGCGCACCTCGGGCGGCAGCAACCGACCGAGCAGCAAGCAACGTCGTCGCTGACCCGCACTACTGTCGCGCTCGATGTCAGCAGAACGCACCTGTGTCGTGGCCATCGACGCAGGCACCACCGGGGTTCGCAGCCGCGCCGTCTTCGCCACCGCCAACGGGCCGTTGGTGTCGGCCTATCGAGAGATCACCCAGCTCTATCCCGAGCCGGGCCACGTCGAGCACGACGCCACCGAGATCTGGACCCGTGTACTCGAGACGCTCATCGATGTCACCGATCGGCTCACCGCCATGGGCATCGGTATCGCCGCGATCGGCATCACCAACCAGCGCGAGACCGTGGTCGCGTGGAGTCGCAGCTCTGGGCTCCCCCACGGCACGGCAATCGTCTGGCAGGACCGTCGAACGGCCGCCCGGTGCGACGAACTGGCCGCTGCCGGCGCGCTATCGCTGGTCAGGGATCGCACGGGTCTGGTGCTCGACCCCTACTTCTCCGGTACCAAATTCGAGTGGTTGCTGGCCGAACGGCAGATCCCCGTCGACGACGACCTGGCCCTCGGCACGATCGACAGCTGGCTGCTGTGGAACCTGACCGGTGGCGAGGTCCACGCCACCGATCCGTCGAACGCCAGCCGCACGATGCTGTTCGACATCCGTACCCTCACATGGTCCGCCGAGCTGTGCGACTTGGTACACGTGCCGATCGCCGCACTCCCCGAGGTGCGCCCCTCGAGCGGCCGCTTCGGCATCACGTCAGGGCGATGCGGAGCGCCGGCGGGCATCGCGGTGTCGGGGATCGCAGGCGACCAACAGGCTGCGCTGTTCGGTCAGGCGTGCTTCGAGGCAGGGACAGCGAAGAACACCTACGGCACCGGCAGCTTCGTGCTGCTCAACGTCGGCGACCGGTGCCCCGAGCCCACCGAAGGCATGCTCACGACCGTGGCGTGGACACTGTCCGACGGCACCACTGCGTACGCCCTCGAGGGTGCCATCTTCGTCACGGGCGCCGCAGTGCAGTGGCTCCGAGACGGCTTGGGCGTCATCGAGGCCTCGGCCGACATCGGTCCCCTGGCCGCCAGTGTGCCCGACAACGGTGGCGTGGCGGTCGTGCCGGCGTTCACCGGCCTCGGCAGCCCGTGGTGGGACCCGTACGCCCGGGGCACGATCCTCGGCATCACGCGTGGCACGACCCCGGCGCACATCGCCAGGGCGACGGTCGAGGCGATGGCGTTGCAGACCCGCGACGTGGTCGATGCGATGGTGGCCGCATCCGGCAGGCCGCTCCACGATCTACGCGTCGATGGTGGCGCCTCGGTGATGGACCTGCTCATGCAGTGCCAGGCCGAGCAACTGGGCGTGCCCGTGCGGCGGCCACTTGACCAGGAGACCACGGCGCTCGGCGCAGCGTTCCTCGCGGGCCTCGCCGAGGGAGTCTGGCCATCGCTCGACGCGATCGCCGAACGATGGCAGCTCGACGCAGAGTTCGTGCCCGAGGGGGGCGACGCGAAGGTCGCTGCCGATGCTCTGCACGCGCAGTGGCTCAGAGCAGTCGAGCGCTCACGCGGCTGGCAGCCCCACTGACCGAGGGCGACGGGCACCGAAGGCGAGCACACCGGCGAACCCGAACGCTGCCATCGAGGCAGCACCGCCCATCATCCTCAGCGCGACGTCAGCAGCGTGGGTGGTCGACGAGGTCGATGTGATCGATGGTGCCACGGTGGCCGGGGTGGTCGACGCCGTCGGTGCAGGCATGGTGCCCTCGCCCACGATGGCGCGGCGGACCGCCGAGTCGTCGGTGGCATCGGGATCTGTTGCATCGCTGCGCACCGTCGCGATCACCTCGGCGGTGGCAGTCACTGCCCTCGCCTCGGCGGTGACGCTCAGGTCGAGAGCGAACGGCACGGTGCCACCAGCGTCGAGTGCACGCTCGAGCGTGCACACGATGGCTGCAGCAGCCTGAGCGTCGCAGCGCCATCCGTCGGATGCACCGGACACGGTGAACCCTGCCGGGAGGTCGACGGTCGCCGTCACGCTGTCGGCAGCCGTCGGTCCGGCGTTGGCGACGTTCCAGATGGCAGATGCCGTCGCACCAACCTCGGGTCGCCACAGATCATCGCTCGGCTCGATCGAGAGGTCGGCCCGCGGTCCGACATCGACCGTTGCAGTGGACAGATGGCGCGTTGCGTCGGTGGTTCCCTGCACCGTCAGGTCCTGGCGCACCCGCTGATCGCCCATCACGTCGACCGCCAATGAGATCGGCGGCAGCGAGTCACCCGGGCCGACGATGACCCCGTCGGCACCGGCGGCACCGCGTGCGGTGCACGACACGACGGAGGCGGAGCCGGCCACGCCGCCCGCCGAGCGGCAGTCCCAGGTGTCACCTTCGACCGAGCGCACCACGACACCGGAGCCGAGCTCGGCGGTCACCGTGACCGGTCCGCGCTCGCCACTCGGGCCTGCGTTCGCGACCACGATCGACGTGACCCCGACGCCCGAGATCGGCCAAGGCGCATCGACGGCCGTGGCCGTCACGT
>JBBDMO010000147.1:0-11374 GCA_040878255.1 Ilumatobacteraceae bacterium | reverse complement strand
CATCCGCGAGCTGGTCGGCCAAGGGCTCACGTTCACCGAGGCTGTCGAGAGCGTGCGCGCCGGCGGTGTGTTCACCACGCACACGCCCGTGCCGGCCGGCATCGACCGGTTCGAGCGCGACGTGATGCAGCGCTACTTCGGTACGTTCGCCGAGGCGTGCGGCACCGACTTCGAGACGCTGATGCAGCTCGGTCACCGGCCCGACGAGCCCGATGACACCCGCTTCAACATGGCCGTCATGGGCCTCCGCCTCGGTGGCCGGTCGAACGGCGTGGCACAGCTCCACGGTGCGGTCAGCCGCGAGATGTTCGGTGGCCTGTGGCCCGACATCCCGGTCGACGAGGTGCCGATCGGCGCCATCACCAATGGTGTGCACGCGCATACGTGGGTCAGCGACCCGATCGACGCGCTGCTGCGCCGTTCGGTCGGCGGCGTGTGGGACGGTGCCGACGACGCATCGTGGAAGGGCGTCGAGGCGTTGCCCGCCGACGAGATCTGGTCGGCACGTCGAGCCGGCCGCGCCGACCTGGTCGAGTTCGTCCGCTCGCGCCTCGGTGACGCCCTCCTCGACCCCGATGCGCTCACCATCGGCTTCGCCCGCCGCTTCGCCACCTACAAGCGAGCGACGCTGCTGCTGTCGCAGCCCGACCGGTTGCGCGAGATGCTGCTCAGCGCCGACCGGCCGGTCCAGTTCGTGTTCGCCGGCAAGGCCCATCCGGCCGACCAGCCCGGCAAGGACATGATCCGCGACATCGAGTTGTTCGCCCGCCACCTCGACGTCGGGCACCGGTTCCTCTTCGTGCCCGACTACGACATGGCCGTCGCCCGGCTGATGTACCACGGCTGCGACGTGTGGCTCAACAACCCGCGTCGCCCGCTCGAGGCGTGCGGTACCAGCGGCATGAAGGCGGCGCTGAACGGCGCGCTGAACTGCAGCATCCTCGACGGCTGGTGGGACGAGTGTTTCGACGGCGGCAACGGCTGGGCGATCTCGTCGGCCGACGACGACCCCGACACCACCCGGCGCGACCTGCGCGAGGCCACCAACCTGTTCGGCCTGCTCGAGCGCGAGATCGTCCCGCTCTTCTACCAACGCGACGCCGCCGGTGTGCCCCACGGCTGGGTCGACACGATGAAGCGCAACTGGACGTCGCTGGGACCGTTCGTCACGGCGGCGCGCATGGTGCGCGACTACGTCACCGAGCTCTACGAGCCGGCCGCTCAGAGTGCCCACCAGGTCGCGTCCGACAACTGGGCGCGCGCCAAGTCGCTCGCCGAATGGAAGTCGCGGATCACCGCATGTTGGTCGAGCATCCGGGTGACGGGCCTCGACGCCGACACCAGCCCTGCCCACGAGGGCGACGAGCGCACGGCGCACGCCCAGGTGTACCTCGACGGCATCGCCGTGCACGACGTCGACGTGCAGTTGCTCCATGGCTCGATCGACTCGACCGGCGAGTTCCTCGGCCAGCCCGAGACCCTGTCGATGGAACACGTCGACGACGGCGACTTCCGTTGCGCCTACCAGGTCAGCGCTGCCGGCCCGTACGGCCTGACGGTGCGGGTACTACCGACCCACGACGGGCTCATCACCCCGGTCGAGCTCGGGCTCGCCGCCTGGGCGAGCTGAGGCTTCACCACACCGGTCCCGGCCGTTCACCCGGCGGCCAACTGGGCGCCAGGTGACCGGCGCACGATGGGGGCATGCAGCTGTTGCGCCGTTGGATGGGCCGAGTGGCCGACGCCCTCACCCTGCGGGTCGTGGCCGATGACGGCACCCCCCTCGTCATCGTCTGCGACCCGTACGGTGCCGGCGTGGTCACGCTGGTGGCCGAGTCTCGAGCTAGCGACCAGTGAAGGTTGCCTTGCCGGGTCCGTGCTCGAGGAAGCTGGCCACGCCGATGCGGC
This sequence comes from Ilumatobacteraceae bacterium, assembly GCA_040878255.1. Taxonomy (GTDB): domain Bacteria; phylum Actinomycetota; class Acidimicrobiia; order Acidimicrobiales; family Ilumatobacteraceae; genus VFMC01. The sequence continues at coordinate 9,466 of JBBDMO010000147.1, read as the reverse complement.
TGTCGTCACTGTGGAAGACCTCGGTGAACAGGCGGCGCTCGAGCACGAGGCCGTCGTGCAGCGCAAGGCTGAGCCCCTGGTCGACGGCCTTCTTGACCAGACCCTGCGCAACGCTGGCGCCCTTGGCGACCTCGGCGGCGAGCGCGAGTGCCCGCTCGGAGAGCGCCTCGGGTGCCACGATCTCGTCGGCCAGACCGATCCGCAGCGCCTCGTCTGCCCTGACCTGACGTCCGGTGATCATCAGCTCCTTGGCCCGGCCCGGCCCAACGAGCCGGGGCAGGCGCTGGGTGCCACCGCCGCCGGGGATGATGCCGAGCAGGACTTCGGGCTGACCGAACACGGCCCGCTCGCTAGCGATGCGGTAGTCGCACGCCATCGCGAGTTCGCACCCGCCGCCCAGTGCGTAGCCACTGACGGCGGCGATCGTGAACCGGGGCAGCGCTGCCAGCGAGTCGAGCGCGGTGTGGAAGCCGCGACCGATGCGCTCGGCCTCGTGCGGGCCTCCGAACTGCGAGATGTCGGCACCGGCGGCGAAGATCCGTTCGCCACCCGTGACCACGACGGCGCCCGGCAGGTCGGCGGCGAGGTCACTCACGACGTCCGCCAGTGCCGACAGCACTTCCTGCGAGAGCGCGTTCACCTTCGGGTTGTTGAGCGTGACCACGGCAACACCGTTGTCGCGTCGTTCGAGCAGCACCAGATCCGACATGCGCCTCAAGCTAACCGGGGTGTCAGGCGTCGACGCCCTTGAGCATCTCGTCGGCGGCACCCCACGGGTCGAGGGCGCGCTCGAGGACGCGGTCCTGCAGCGCTTCCCAACGGTCGCCGGTGGTGATCTCGCGCGCCTTCTGCTCGAGGCGGCGGGCGACGATCTCGCGCAGTTCCTCGCGGAGGCGGAAGGCGCGGCGCCGCACGAGCTCGCCGGACGCCTCGATGCGCGAGCGGTGCTCGAGCACGGTGTCCCACAGTTCGGTGATGCCCTTGCCCTCGGTGGCGACGACCGACAGGATCGGGGGCCGCCAGGCCTCGTGAGCAAGGTCTGACAGATCGAGCATCTGCTCGAGGTCGCGGCGGGTCTCGTCGGCGCCCTTGCGGTCGGCCTTGTTGATCACGAAGATGTCGGCGATCTCCATGAGCCCCGCCTTGTTGGCCTGCACGCTGTCACCCCAACCCGGGTTGACGACGACGACAGTGGTGTCGGCCTTGCCGGCGATCTCGACTTCGACCTGGCCGACGCCCACGGTCTCGACCAGGATCCAGCGCCGGCCCACTGCATCGAGCAAGCGGACGGCCTCGGGGGTGGCCAGCGAGAGGCCGCCGAGGTGGCCCCGGGTGGCCATCGAACGGATGAAGACGCCGGGGTCGGTGGCGTGGTCCTGCATGCGGACCCGGTCACCGAGGATGGCCCCACCGGTGAACGGCGACGACGGATCGATGGCGAGGACGGCGACCTCGATCTCCTGGCTGCGCAGGTGGCCGATGAGCCCCGAGGTGAGCGTGCTCTTGCCGGCGCCCGGAGCACCGGTGAGCCCGACGGTGTAGGCGTTGCCGCCGAGCGGGTAGCTGAGCCGACCGACCTCGCGGGCTTCGTCGGTGCCGCGCTCGACGAGCGACAACAGCCGGGCGACAGCGGCCCGGTCGCCCCCACGGGCAGCGGCAAAGAGCTCGGACGGCGGGACGTGCCGTCGGCTCATGCCACGTTCACGACTTCGGTGACCCCGTCGATGCGGTCCTTCATGATCCGCTCGATGCCGGCCTTCAGGGTCTGTGTGCTGGCCGGGCAGGTGCCGCAGGCACCGATGAGGGTGACCGAGATGACCCCGGTCTCCTCGTTCACCTCGCGCAGCACGATGTCGCCGCCGTCGGCCTGGAGGGCCGGCCTGATGACTTCGATGGTCTCTTCCACTTGGGCGCGCATGAGGTGAGTTGCTTTCGGCAGGGGCGTTCCTCATTCAAGCAGGAGCCGCAGTACGATGACGATTCATGAGAACACGTGCGTTGCGGGCCTGCATTCCCGCATCCATCCTGCTGGTCCTGTCCCTCGCTGCATGTGCGTCCGAGGAGGAGGTGCTGGTGTCGACCACCGCGGCGCCCGCCACAGCCGAGACCGCGTCGACAACCGCGTCGACAACCGCATCCACGACCGCATCCACGACCGACAGCACAGCGCCGACCCCCACGGCCGCGGCCCCGGCCACCTCGATGCCGGACGACGGCACGGTCACGATCGATGTCACCGTGGGCACCGACTCGGGCGACGATCGCATCGAGCAGGTTCCACTCGGCAGCACGGTCGTCCTCACGATCACCGACCCGGCAGAGGCGCAGGAGTACCACGTCCATGGCTTCGACCTCGGCGACGGGCAGGAGTTCGAGCCGGGCCAGACAGCGACGTTCACGTTCACAGCCGACACCGCCGGCGAGTTCGAGGTCGAGAGCCACCTGACCGATGCCGTCATCGTGGTGCTGCAGGTCAGCTGACGTGCTGGCGCATCAGGGCGGCTGGGACGAGATCCTGCTCGTCATCGGCCCGGTCCTCGTGATCGTCGGCCTGCTGCGACTGGCCAAGAAGCGGGTCGACAGGGTGCAGAACGCCCCGCTCGAGCCCAGTGAGCCGGCCGACGACTGATCGAGTTCAGCCCGGCCGGCGTTCGATGCTGGCGCCCACGGCGGCCAGGCGGCCGACGAGGTCGTCGTAGCCGCGGTCGATGTGATGCACGCCCGTGATGGTGGTGGTGCCCTCGGCGGCCAGACCGGCCACCAGCAGCGCCGCACCGGCGCGGATGTCGGGTGCTTTCACGGGTGCCCCACTCAGGTGCGGGCGGCCACGCACGACGGCGTGATGGCCGTCGGTGCTGATGTCGGCACCCAGACGCTGGAGTTCCTCGACGTATCGGAAGCGGCCCGGGTAGAGGTTCTCGGTGACGATGCCCACGCCGTCAGCGACGGACAGCATGGTGACAATGAGCGGCTTGTAGTCGGTAGCGATACCTGGGTACGGCAGCGTCTGCACGTCGATCGACCGCAGACGGCCCTCGGACCGCACGGTGACTCCGTCGTGCTGGGCCACGATGTCGAGGCCCATCTCGGCGAACTTCCGCAGCAGCATCGCCATGTGATCGGCGCGCACCCCGCGCAGGTACAGCTCGCCACCGGCGATCGCCACCGCCGCCATGTAGGTGGCGGCCTGGATGCGATCGGTCACGGTTCGGTGCTGCGTGGCCCGCAGCGCGCCGGGCTCGACGCCGTGGACCACGAGGGTCTGGGTGTCGATTCCCTCGATGTCGGCGCCCATCGACACGAGCATCGTGCACAGGTCGGCGATCTCTGGCTCGCGGGCGGCGTTGTCGATGACCGTGGTGCCCTTGGCGTGCACGGCCGCCATCAGGATGTTCTCGGTGGCACCGACGCTCGGGAACTCGAAGGTGATCTCGGCGCCGAGCAGCCGCTCGGCGTGCGCCTCGACGTAGCCGTGCTCGATCGTGATCGTGGCGCCCATCGCCTCGAGCCCGCTGAGGTGCATGTCGATCGGGCGCGAGCCGAAGTCGTCACCGCCGGGCAGCGACAGCTTCACGTGACCGAACCGCCCGATCAGCGGGCCGAGCACGTTGATCGACGCACGGATGCGCTCGACCAGCTCGTACGGGGCGACCGGTGTGATGTCGCCGGTGTTCACCATGGTGAGCTCGCCCGGCGTGGTGCTGGTGGTGGTGATGCCGATCGCGGTGAGCAGATCACTCATGATCTCGACGTCGGCGATGGCTGGGACGTTCGACAGGGTGTGCTCGCCATCGGCCAGCAACGTCGCAGCCATGAGCTTCAACACCGAGTTCTTCGCACCCGGGACGACGACCTCACCGTGCAGTGGCCCCGACCGGTGCACGAGGATCTGGGCGGGCCCGTCGGGCGGATCGGTCGGCAACATGGCCCTCCAGTATGGCCGCGAGTACTGTCCACCGGGTGCGCAGGCCTCCCCGCAGCGTCGTCCGGACGTGGCCCGCATCGCACCGAGACGATGCCTTCACCCCTCGCAACGGGTTGGTCGCCGAGGTCGCCGACGGCGCACCGGGGGGCGATGAACAACGCTTCCTCCAGCGTGAGGGGCCGTTCCACGAGTACGAACGCGTCGTGCGCGCCACGGGCGATCACGTGGTCGACACCACGACCTACCGGCTGACGGTGCCATGGTTCGGCTGGCTCTTCCGGCTGCCGGTCCGCTCGGCGCTGAAGCACCGCTCGGTCGGCCACGGCACCCAACCGGGCTGGGCGCCACCCGACCGCCTCACACCGCACCACGTCATGGTGCTCGGCCTGCTCGCCGCTGTGTCACTCAGCTCGGCGTTCGTCAACACGCTGTTCACCCAGACCGTGAACTTCGCTGCATCGGACTTCGGTATCAGCGAACAGGGCCAGGGCACTGCCGGGGTGATCGTGCGGTGCGGCATCGTCTTCGCCCTGCCGTTCACCGTGCTCGCCGACCGGCTCGGCAGGCGCCGCATGATCGTGATCCTTGCCTGGGCTGCGCCGCTGCTGGCCTTCACGGGCGCGTTCGCCCCGAACTTCTGGGTGCTGACAGCCACGCAGACCATCGCCCGACCACTCGGCATCGCGCTCGACCTGCTCATCGGTGTCGCACTGGCCGAGGAGATGCCGAAGAACAGCCGCGCCTATGCGATCAGCGTGCTCGCCATGGCCAGCGGTCTCGGTGCAGGCGTGGCGGTGATGTCACTCCCGCTGGCCGATCTCGGGCCGAACGGGTGGCGGTTCGTCTACGTCCTCGCACTCGTGTGGCTCGCCGCCGCGCTCGACGTCTCACGCCGGCTCACCGAGACGCCGCGGTTCGAGCACATCGTCGAATCACACACCGTCGGCAAGTCACACCTCGACGGCCGCCGCTTCGCGATCATCGGCGGCGTCGCGTTCCTCGCGAACCTCTTCATCGCCCCGGCGTCGTTCTTCCAGAACCGCTACCTCGACGACATCCGCGGCTACAGCGGCGCCGGCATCGCCGCATTCACCATCTGCACGGCCACCCCGGCATCGATCGGCTTCGTCGTCGGCGGCCGCCTCGCCGACACCGCGGGTCGCCGCCGGGTGCTGTCGATCTCGATCCCCCTGGCCACACTCGGCCTCGTCGGCTCATTCGCCGTCGGTGGTTGGGCGATGTGGGCCAGCGCGTTCATCGGCGGGCTGGTCGCCGGCATGGCCTACCCGGCGTTCTCCGTCTACCGCACCGAATTGTTCCCCACCGGCCGCCGCGGCCAGGCCGGGGGCTTCATCGCCGCGCTGGCACTGCTGGGCGGCAGCATCGGCATCGTGCTCGCCGGGCAGATGCTCGACGCCGGCTGGAGCTACGCCGCCACCATGGCCACGCTGGCCACCGCACAGTTGGTGACGGCATCCGTCGTATTCTTCACCTATCCCGAGACCGCGCACCGCACGCTCGAGGAGATCAACCCCGAAGACGCCTGACCCAGTCGGCCACTGCTGCAGCCACCGTGGCGTCGGCGCCGTTCAGGTCGTGTCGGCCACCCTCGACGAACACGTGCTCGACCGGCCCGGCGATGGTGGCAGTCCACTGCTGCAGCTCGTCGGGCGTGGCAAACGGGTCTCGCGTGCCATGCACGAACAAGCACGGCACCGTGATGCGCGCCAGGTGCTCGACCCTCAACGTGTCGGGCTTGCCCGGTGGGTGCAGCGGATACGACACGAGCACCAGCCCGGCCGCGTCCGGCACCAGACCGTCGGCCACCGCGATCGAGCAGATGCGCCCACCCATCGACCGGCCACCGAGCACGAGCGGGCCCTTCCCCATCGCTGCGGCGGCATCGACCACGGCCTGCAGCAGCACCGGGGGACGGTCGGGTGCACGGCGCCCAGCAAGGCGGTACCCGAAGTCGGCGCGCACAGTGCGAACGGGGGCGACGGCGTGCTCGATCGCGATCAGGGCGGGGTGCTCGCTCGACGAACCGGCGCCCGGAAACAGCAGCAGCCGCGGGGTGCCACGGCGCGTCATGGGGTCAGGATCTTGCGGGCCTCGCCCAGGTCGGCGATGGCCTTGCTGGCCGCGCGCTCGTCACCGCCATGATCGGGATGCGCTCGCCGCAACGCGTCGCGATACCGAGCGGTGACCTCCTTCTTGGCCACCTTGCCGGTTCCGAGCGGAAAGCCGAGGATGCCCAACGCCCACGCCCTCGGGTCGGCCATGGCCTGCAGCGACGTCGTGGCCGTGCCTGCGAGGTTGGCGACGAACGACGGGCCGATCGGGCCGCGCCAGCGCATCGCCCGGTGAAGCACGGGCACCAGCAGCTGGCGAGATGCCCTGTCGAGGCGCTCGACCGCATAGATCGCCCCGAGCACCTGCGCGAGCGGGCTGCCCGAACCGAGGTCGAAGCGGACGTTGTCGCCGTCACCTTCCAGGCGGTGCGCGGTGACGGCCAGGCCGTGTCGGTCGACCTGGTAGCGGTGCCGCAGCCGAGGCTGGGTGACCCGGTGGCCCTCGTGCACCTGGTCGAGCAGACGGTGGACATCGGCGACGAGGTCGTCATCGACGTCGGGCAGGTGGGCGGCGATCACCGCACCCAGCAGCAGACCGCCGAACCCGGGTGCCGGCTCGACGGGGAGGACGAGGTGCCCGAGCGCGACACGGCGCGTGGGCGTGGTGGGCCGTGAGTGCCACACCTCGAGCTCGGCGAGCAGCACGGGCTGCACCTGCCTCACACGGTGGGACGGAGCAGCTCGTGGAGCCGCTCTGCCGCGGCCATGGCCGCTTCCTCGTCGGGACCGGCCTCGTGCACCAGCGCATCGACGACCTCGTCAGCAGCGTCGACGATCTGCTGCCACGACCGCGGCGTGACGCCGAACGGCGGTGCGTCGGGGTCGGCCTCGCCGGTGCCCTGCTTCAGGTGCTCGATGCCATCGGCGTCGAGCGGGTCGTTGCGCAACCGGTCGGCCGCCAAGAAGAGATGGGTCATCGTCTCGGCCGAGCCCTCACCAGCGGACGGCGACATGACGTCGGCGTAATCGCCCCGCTCGATCTCGTCGAGCAGTGCGTCGACCACCGACTCGTCGTCGGTGCCGACCAGCAGCACCGTGGCCTCCCAGCGGAACGCGACGCCGGCACCCATGAGGGCGTGGGTCAGCGCATCGGTCTCGGTGGCCTCCCACGCTGCGAGGTCGTACTCGGTGGTGGGAACGTCGTCGGGCAGCACCCGTTGCGGCAGCAACGTGTCACCGATGGCCATCTCGTCGCCGTTGCCCGAGTCGATGCCGAGGCGGACCTCGACCTCGGCGATGACCTGGTCGGTGGCCTCTTCGCATTCGTCGGGGACCATGAGCTCGGTGCCCTCCCACGAGTGCGGGATCTCGGCGTCGGCCATGGCGCTGGACAGCTCGGCCTGCTGGTCGAACGTCCAGGCAACGAGGTCGTAGTAGACCCGCGGGGCGTCGGGGTCGTTCGGGTTCCAGTCGGTCATCGCTCAGTCCGATCAGCGCGGGTGGGGTGCGCCCGACCCTATACGTGGTCGGGCGGCGGCGGCACCCGCAGCGACAGGAACGCCTCGGTGCGGGTGTACTCGTCGCGCTGGTGCTCGGGCTGGCGGAAGCCGTGGCCCTCGCCGGGATACACGACCAGTTCGGCCGGCCCACCGGCAGCACGGATGCGTTCGACGAGCACCCGGCTCTGGCCGACGGGCACGACCGGATCGTCCTCGCCGTGGAACACCAGCAGCGGCGTGGTGATCCGGTCGGCGAACCACACCGGCGACCGATCGCGATACCGCTGGTCGACCTCGGCCGACGACCCCGGTTCACCGACCAGTCGCCAGGTGGAGTGCCGCTCGAAGCGGTGACTGCGCTCGGCAAGGTCGGCAAGATCAGCGACGGGATACGCGAGCGCCGCCGCTGCCACCAGACCCGGCATGCCAGCGATCACGCCGAGGGCGGTGAACCCGCCGGCGGACCCACCCATGAGCACGGTGTGCTTCGGGTCGGTGACGCCGGTGGCGTGGAGGTGGGCCACGACGGCGGCGACATCGGCGACGTCGAGCTCACCCCACCGCCCGTTCATCGCCTGCTGGTGCGTGCGACCGTGCCCGGTCGAGCCGCGGTGGTCGGGCACGACGATGTCCCACCCTCGCGACCGCCAGAACTCGATGCGCGGCATGAACGTGACCTGCCACTGGTCGGTCGGGCCGCCGTGGATCCAGCAGATGACGCGGCGCGGGCTCGCTCCCGCATCGGCCCGGTACCACCGGGCCGGCACGATGCCACCATCGGCGGCCCCGACCTCGATCGTCTCCGGCTCGGCGATCGACGTGCGGTCCCACACCGTCGTCGTGCCGACCGCCACGGTGATGCGGCTGCCGGGGAAGGCTGGATCGGACATGTCGTGGACGACCACCTCGGTGGGGGTCCGTGCACCGGTACGCAGGGCGGCGAGGCGCGTGCCGATCCACGACAGCTGACCGTGCACGCCCCGTCCGATCTCGACGATGCGGCGGGTGGCGACCTCGACGGCACAGAGCCGTCCGAATCCGTGCTCGTTGCGGGTGAACGCCACCCAGGTTCCGCAGGGTGACACGACGAACGAGCGCTGGCCAAGACCCCAGGTGGGCCCAGCGTGTTCGAACGGTTCGTCGACCAACGGCTCGTCGGCGAGCCAGACGTTCAGCCAGCCGGCGTCGTCGCGCACCATGACGTCGGAGCCGTCCGGCGCCTGCCGCGGCTGCTGGACCGAGTGGGGCGACACGATCTCGTCACGCAGCATGCCGTCGAAGGTGACGCGCTCGACGCGGGCATGGTCCCACGGCATGTCGTGCACGTTCCACGCCTGCCAGACGGCGCCACGCGAGTTCGGCATCACGAACGGGTCGAAGCAGAAGTCGGCACCGCCGTCGTCGAGGCGGGTCGTGGCACCGTCGTCCAGGGCGAGGCTCCACACCTCGGCCTGGTCGACCACGTACACGACCCTTGCTCCGTCCGCCGATGCACACGGCGCCTGTGCCACACGGTCGGGGCCGTGGTCGGTGAGCTGCCGGCTCGTCGTTCCATCGAGTGTCAGCCACCAGAGGTTGCCGTCGGCACCCGAGTACACGACCGCGACGCCATCGGCCGACCAGCACCAGCACCCACCACCCATGCCGCGACCGACGCGCGGCGACGGGACCGTGGGCAGCAGCTGAGCGGCACCCGATGGCGCACCGCCCGGAGAAAGGCGCTGATGCCACAGCGACGACATGCCCGCCTGCGATGTGGCGAACACGATGGCGTCGCCCGCCGGCGAAAGGTGGGGCTCGGTGATCTCGCGCTGGCCGATGCAGGCATCAACGGCGACGGCGTTCGGCATCGGGCCGATGGTACCGATCGGCTGCAGTCCCGACGACGAGGGCAGGTGCCCTGTGTCCACCGAGTACGGTGGTCGGTGATGTCTGCACCTGATCGCAACCTCGCCATGGAACTCGTTCGC
>JBBDMO010000146.1:0-11435 GCA_040878255.1 Ilumatobacteraceae bacterium | reverse complement strand
TGGTCCACTGTGCCGCGGGCATCGGCCGCGCGGGCACGACTGCAGTGGCCCTGCTGGTGCTGCTCGGCATGACCGTCGACGATGCGCTGCAGCATGTGCGCGCCCACCGGCCGATGGCGGGTCCCGAGGTAGGCAGCCAGCTGCAGTTCGTGCGGGCGGTCGCCGCGTTGCGGGCAGACTGACGCCAGACTGCAGCCATGGCCTTCGGACAGCAATCGGGACCCCCCGCCACCGGCAAGCAGCTCCAGCAGCTCCTTGCCCTGCTCGAGGCGGCGGGGCACAGCGACTTCCGCGACGCCCGCGGCCCGATGGGCTTCACCCAGCGGCAAGCCGGTGGCAAGTTCACGCGCGACGAAGCCGACGCCTTCATCGAGCAGCTCGAGACCGAGGCCGAGGCCGGCGATGCGGCACCTCCGGCCGATCCGGCACCGGCACCGGCGCCGGCACGCCCCGCAGCACGCCCCGCAGCACGCCCCGCCCCACGACCGAAGGCTGCCGCGACTGCCGGCTCGAAGTCGGCCGGGCCCGAACGCCTGACAACGGCGCAGCAGACACTGCGGCGGATGCCCGACGACCTGCTCGCGGCCGAGCTCCAACGGCGCGGCTGGGTCGTCATGGAGCCATAGCGCTCATCAGGGGTCGTCAGTGCGCGGTGCCGGGCAGTCGCGCCGCGCGCAGCGCCGAGCGCCGCACCTTGCCGGCGTCGTCGCGCAATGCATCGGCCACGTATTCCACGGTGCGCGGCAGCTTGTACGCGACCAGTCGCTCGGCCAGGAACTCGCGCAGCGCCGCCTCGGGCAGTTCGGCCTCGTCGGCTTCGATGATGGCGTGGATGACGTTGCCGCGGTCCTCGTCGGGCAGGCCGATGACCGCCACCGAACGCACGGCCGGGTGCTCCTGGATCGCGAACTCGACCTCGGCCGGGTAGATGTTCGCGCCACCGACCAGGATCATGTCGGCCGCCCGGTCGCCGAGGTACAGGTAGCCGTCCTCGTCGAGCCAGCCCATGTCACCAAGTGATTCCCAGCCACCCTCGATCGACCTCGCCTCAGCGCCCACGTACCGGTACGTGGGTGTGTCGCGCAGGCTGCGCAGCCACACCTCGCCCATCTCGCGCGGCGGCACCTCGGCACCGTCGGCATCGAGGATGCGCACGGTGCCAGCAGCCGGTCTGCCCACGCTGCCACGGTGCGCCAGCCACTCGACCCCGCTGATGACCGTAGAGGTCTGGCCTTCGGTGCCGCCGTACAGCTCGACGATGCGCTCGGGGCCGAGCCAGTCGATCCACACCTGCTTCAACCACTCGGGGCACGGTTCGGCGAGGTGCCACACCGTGCGCAGCGAGCCGAGGTCGTACGACTCACGCACCTCGTCGGGCAGCCGCCAGATCCGCTTCATCATCGTGGGCACCAGGTACACCACCTCGGCGCGGTGCTCGGCGATCGCCGCCAACGTTGCCTCGGCGTCGAAGCGCGGCAGCACCACGACGCCATTGCCCCACAGCAGCGCCTGCACCGACCAGATGAGCGGACCGTTGTGGTAGAGCGGGCCGGGCATGACGAGCGGGCCGGTGGCCCCGAGCAGGATGGCCGACGGCACCGCGTCATCCATCGCCGCCGGGTCGCCCGACACGATGAGCTTGGGCCGACCGGTCGAGCCGCCCGATGTCGGCGCCTTCCACTCGCGCGATGTCACGTCGGCGAGCACGCTGTCACCAGCGCGCCGAGGAGCACGGTGGCCGACGGGCAGGCAGACACGCCCGGGGTACGACCCCTCCGGCACGCCGATCACGGCGGCCGGGTCAGCGAGGTCGACGATCGCCTCGATCTCTCGCGTCGGCAGGCGGGACGAGATCGGCTGGGGTGTTGCACCCAGTCGCCAGGCTGCGCCGAACGCGACGAACCAGTCGACCGAGTTGGGGAGGGCGATGGTGACCATGCGGCCCTCGCCCACACCGTGGGCGCGCAGCTCGCAGGCGAGGTCGTCGATGCGATCGACGAGCTCGGCGTAGGTGACCTGCTCGGCACCGCAGGTGATTGCGATGCGGGGTGGCTGCAGGCCGGCCACGGCGAGACGCTGGAGCTGCTGGACGAACGACACGATGGCCATCGGCGCACGTTATGCCGATGGCCATGCATGGCTCATCACCCCAGCGGGTACCGGATCGGCATGATCGCCACGTTCCCGTTCGCCATCGATCCCTCGCTGTCGACGATCGGCCGACTGTTCGGTGTGGTCAGTGCACGCACCGACGCGCAGGTCGACGACGAGATGCTCACCGTGCACTTCGGCATCTGGTCGATGCGCGTGCCGCTCGTCAACATCGCCGAGACCACCGTGACCGGCCCGTACAAACGCTGGCGGGTCGCCGGCGGTCCGAGGCTCAGCCTCGCCGATCGCGGCCTCACGTTCGCCACCACCACGTCGCGCGGGCTGTGCATCCGGTTCGTCGAGCCGATGCCCGCACCGTGGCCCGGTGGCCTTCCCACGATCACAGCCCTCACCGTCACCGTGGCCGACCCCGAAGCGCTTGCCGAGATGCTGGCCCTCGCCCCCACCTGACCCGTGCGAGTCAGATACGGGCGGTGCGGCTGGTGACGAGGCCGAGGCTCTCGGCGGCGCGGTCGCTGGCCGACACCGACTCGCGGTCGGCGACGACGGCGATCGAGCAGCCCATGCCCGTTGCTGACTTGATGAGCTTCGCGGTGCCCAGCGCGCCATTGCGGCCCCCCGGCACGACGAGCAGGTCGGTGGCCGAGCCGTTGGCGGCGAACCACTCGATCGGCGGCACGACGACGACTTCGGCGTCACGCCAGATGGCAGCGAATTCGTTGGAAGGCTGCGCGCTCGCGACGACCACGAGCGTCCCACCGCGAGCGAACCGCACTGCGAGCTGAGCGGCATGCAGGCCGGCCGTCGACGGCCGCTTGGCCTGCGCGGTGTTCAGCGCCAACACGACGCGGGTGGGCAGCGAACTGCCCGACCGCACCAGGGCGACCGGCGACGGGCACGCTGCCACGAGCCGATGCTGATCAGCTTCGAACAGCGTGGGCAGCCATGACTGCGTCGCGGCCGGCACGATGACCATCGAGGCCTTCAGAGAGGTGGCCGCGTGGAGCACGCCGTCGTTGCTGCTCCGGTCGTGACGCACGCTCAGCTCGGCATCGGTGCCTGTGGATGCGATCGCATGGTGCAGTCCGGCGAGGCGCTCCTCGTCGGGATCGTCGGTACCGTCGGGGACCACGAAGGTGGGCTGCACGATGCCCGAGTCGCTCGTCGCCAGCCGTCCGGCCAGCAGCATCAGCGTGGGGGCGTCGGCGGGGTCGTCGATCTGTACGAGCACCGAGCGGCCGAGTCGCGTCGCATCGACAGGCGGCTTCGGGATCCGGCTGCCGAAGCGCAGTGCAGACGTGGAGGCGAGCACCAGGCTCACGACCACCACGATCATGACGGCGTTCACGGTGGCGGTGGTGAACAGGCCGATCTCGAGGCCGACGAAGGTCGCCGCAAGCGTGGCGGCCGCCTGCGCGACCGAGAGTCCGAACACCACACCGACCTCGTCGTTGCTGAAGCCGAACATCGGCTTGCACAGCGCAGCCGCGATGAACTTGCCGCCGACGCACGCCACCGTGAACAACGCGCCCAGCCCGAGGGTTGCCGGATCGGCCATGACCTCGGGGTCGATGACCGTGCCCACCGAGACGAGGAACATCGGGATGAACAGCGCCGAGCCGAAGAACTCGATGCGCTCCATGAACTCGCCCTCGTTCGGCACCAGACGGTTCAGCGCGAGTCCGGCGAAGAAGGCGCCCACGATGGCCTCGATGCCGACCACCTCGGCGAGCACCCCTGCCGACAACAGGGCACCGAGCACGAACATGTAGCGGAGCGTCTTCGAGCGGCCGGGCCCTGCGAAGAACCACATCGCAATGCGGGGGAGCACCATGAAGCAATACGCGGCCAACAGCACGAGTCCGAGCGCTATCTGGAGGAGCAACTCGATCCCGCTCGCGTCGCCGGTGGTCGAGCCGGACACGACGGCGAGCACCACCAGCGCCAGGGTGTCGGTGATGACCGTGGCACCCACCGTGACCGCCACCGCCCGGTTCGATGCCAGGCCCATGTTCCGCACCGTGGGGTAGACGACGAGTGTGTACGAGGCGAACAGCGAGCCGAGCAGCAGCGCCGACTTCGCGTCGTAGTCGACGATGAACCCGGCTCCGATGCCGAGCACCAGCGGCACGATGAACGTCAGCATCGAAAACGAGATCGCCTGCTTGCGGAACCGGGCGAAGACCGCGAGGTCGAGCTCGAGGCCTGCGACGAACATCAGGTACAGCAGGCCCACATCGCCGAGCTCGTCGAGGATGCCATGCGTGTCGCTGACGATGCCGAGCACGTTCGGCCCGATGATGCAGCCGCCGATGAGCAGCCCGATCAGACCGGGGATACGGACCTTCTCGACGATGATCGGGGCGGCGATGATGACCGCCACGACGACGAGGAGCTCCCACGCCGTGCCGTGCGGGTGCTCGAGGTTCAAGAGCTGCATGAGGGGGTCTCCGGGGCGTGGGGAACGGTCGGGGCGTCAGCGGATGCGGATGAGTGGAACGTCGGCGGGGTCGGTGGCGAAGCGCGGCGAGAGCCAGCGGTCCGAGAGGTCCGAGAGCGTGCCGTCAGACTCGAACGCGCGCAGGGCGGCGTCGACGACGTCGCGGTTGCGCAGGCGATCGGGGGTGCTGTTGGTCAGGGCCACGGCGTACTGCTCTTCGGTGGCGATCTTCGCCACGACGGCGAGTTGGTCGTCGCCATCGGCGATGACGAGCGCCGACGGCAGGTCGATCAGCGCCGCCTCGGCGCGACCATCGAGCACTGCAGCAGCCGCCTGCGCCTCGTCGGCCACCACGACCACGTCGGCACCGGGCCGGACCTCGTCGGCCACGACGTCTGCCTCGGTGGTGCCCTCGACCACGACCCAGACCGCGTCGCGCGCCGTCTCGAGGTCGGTCATGTCGGTGCCGGCGGCGGCAAGAACCCCCGCATCGGTGGTGTAGTAGGGCTCGGAGAAGTCGACGCGCTCGGCACGTGAGCGGGTGATGCTGATCTGTGCGATGGCGATGTCGGCGTCGCCGAGATCGCCGGAGACGATCTGGATGAATGGCACGTCGATGACCCGGAGCTCGAGCCCGAGCCGATCGGCGAGTTCGGTTGCGAGCGCCCACTCGAACCCACCGTCGAGCGAGTCGACATCGGCCCCCTCCCAGAACCCGGCCGCAGGCAGGGTCGTCGCCACCACGAGCACACCCTCGGTGCGGGGTGCGAAGGTCTGGCTTGCCAGCTCTTGCGCGTCGCCACACCCGACCAGAGCTGCCACGAGGCCCACCATCAGCCCGAGGCTCCGACGCTTCATCGGTTGCGGACGGTAGCTCCACCGCAGGGTCCGCTGCGTGATCGTCCGGTCGCAACGGCGCCGCCGGCACCAGCGACCGAGGTCCCGCCGACGCGGGGCTCCCGGCCATCTGCGCGAGACTGCCCCAGTGCTGTCGCCCGGATCCGTTGCTCCCGACTTTTCGATGCCCGATCAGGACGGACTCGACGTGTCACTCATCGGCCTCCGCGGGTCGTGGGTGCTGCTGTGGTGGTACCCGAAGGCAGCGACCCCGGGTTGAACGGTCGAGGGACAGGGCCTGCGTGACAGTGCCCATCGCTTCGCCGAGGTCGGCGCTGTCATCCTCGGCGCCTCGTTCGACACCCCTGCCGAGAACCACGACTTCGCCGCGGCGCAGCACTTCCCGTTCCGGCTGCTCAGCGACACCGATCGCGCCGTCGGAACCGCGTACGAGGTGGTGCGCCCGCCCACCGACCAGTACGCCCCGTACCCCCGCCGCGTGAGCTACCTCATCGATCCGACCGGCACCATTCGTCGCGCCTACGACGTCACCGACGTTGCCGACCACGCCGAGGCCGTGCTCGCCGATCTCGAGACCCTGGGGGCAGCACCCGACCGATGACCGCTGACCGACCGTTCATCGAACAGATCGACCCTGAGGTCACCGACAATGCCGCCGATGCCACCGAACTGCGGACGCGCGTCGACTCCGTCGCTCGGGGCGGCGCGCGAGCTGCCGTGCTCGGCGCGAACGATGGCCTCGTCACCAACGTCTGCCTCATCCTCGCGGTCGCCGGCGCCGGTGCATCGGCATCGGAGGTGCGGGTCGCCGGCTTTGCGAGCCTGATCGCGGGCGCCTTCTCGATGGCGGCCGGCGAATGGGTCAGCGTGCGCAGCCAGGTCGAGCTCTACGAGGGCATCCTCGCCGAGTTGCGCCACCTCGTCCGTCGCAACCCGAAACTCATCCTCGGCGAGCTCACGGCCAAGCTCACCGAGGCCGGGCTCGCCGATGACACGGCGCAGCGAGCAGCCACCGAACTTCCCCTCGACGAGACGAAGTTCCTCGATTTCACGGCGCAGACCGTGTTCGGCATGAACCCGAACGAGCTCGGCTCGCCCACCACGGCAGCCGTCAGCTCCCTGTGCCTGTTCTCGGTGGGTGCCGCTGTGCCATTGGCGCCGTGGTTCATCGTCGACGGCGGGGCTGCGGTGGCAGCATCGGTGGTGGCAACCACCATCGCCAGCATGGCCGTGGGCGGTTGGATCAGCCGTTCGGCGGGCCGACCCGTGTTGCAGGGTGCCCTGCGCCAGCTGGTCATCGTGATTGCTGCAGCCACCGTCACCTACGGGATCGGCACCCTGTTCGGCACGGCCATCGCCTGACCGCGGCCCGAACACCTCCGCCGGGCGGTCGACCACGTTTGGGCCACGGTGGTCGCGGGAATGGTGGCCGCCACGTCGGTCCGGCTCGTGGCGGATGGTCGTGTGCGACGCATGCCGACTCCCGTCGCCGAACGTCTCGGCTGGGAACGATCGCCAGATCACACGATCCCCCGATCACATGAAAGGCAGGCACCGAGGTCGGGGTCGCGGTCGACGTCGAGGTCGACGAGATCGGACATGCACCTGTGTGTCGCGCCGGAGACCACTGCCCGTGAGCACGGCGATCTCGCCGATGACCGAGCCGGCATGGTTGATCGAGTTCATCTCGGTGCCGACCTTGGTGACCGAGAGTGAACCGTCGACCAGGACCCAGATCGGTCCGCCGGCATCGCCCTCGGTGCAGAGCACGTGTCCGACGTCGACCCGGATCTCGGGCAGATGTGCGGAGAGCGCAAGCATGTCGGACATCCGCGACAACGTCGTGGTTTCACCCGAGCGGCACTCGGCCACTGTCATCGAACGTCGCATCGGTCAGTCGGTAAGGTGCAGCCCAAGCCATGCTGATTCGTCTCCTCCGATCCCACCTGCGTCCGTACCGCCGAGAACTGGTGGTCATCGTCGTCCTGCAGGCGTGCCAGGCCATCGCCGGCCTGTACCTCCCCCGCCTGAACGGGCGCATCATCGACAAGGGCGTGCTCACGGGTGACACGGGCTACATCTGGTCGACCGGCATCGTCATGTTGGTCGCCACGCTCGCCCAGGTGGCACTGGCCGTCGTCGCCGTCTACTGGGGCTCGAAGATCGCGATGGCGTTCGGACGTGACGTCCGCCGAGACCTGTTCGAGCGGGTCACCGAGTTCTCGGCCCGCGAGGTCGGGGCGTTCGGCGCCCCGTCGCTCATCACGCGCATCACCAACGACGTCCAGCAGGTGCAGATGCTGGTCCAGATGACCTGCACGATGCTGCTGGCGGCCCCCATCACGGCGGCGGGCGGCATCATCATGGCGCTCAGCGAAGACACCGGGCTGGCGTGGATCCTGGTCATCAGCATCCCTGCGATGCTGTTCTTCATCGGCAACGTCATCATCCGCATGGTCCCGCAGTTCCAGGTGATGCAGGAGCGGATCGACGCGTTGAACAGCGTGCTGCGCGAGCAGATCACCGGCATGCGCGTGGTGCGCGCCTTCGTGCGTGAACCGGACGAAGCCGTGCGGTTCGGGGCCGCCAACGACGACGTCACCGAGACGGCGCTGCGGGCGGGACGGCTGATGGCGTTGATGTTCCCGACGGCAATCGCGGTCGTCAACGTGTCGAGCGTGGCAGTCGTGTGGTTCGGGTCGAACCGCATCGCGTCGGGCGACATGCAGGTGGGCGCGATGATCGCCTATCTCACCTATCTCGTGCAGATCCTGATGTCGGTCATGATGGCCTCGTTCATCGCTTCGATGTGGCCGCGCGCCGCGGTGTGCGCCGAACGCATCGAGGAGGTCCTCGACACCGATTCGTCGGTGGTCACCGCGTCCGACCCGATCACCCACATGCCTCTGCGGGCCACAGTCGAGTTCGCCGACGCCGCGTTCGGCTACCCCGGAGCCGACGAGCCGGTGCTGCAGGGCATCAGCATCACCTGCCTGCCGGGCCAGACGACCGCCATCATCGGCAGTACGGGCTCGGGGAAGACCACCCTGCTCGGTCTGGTGCCGCGCCTGTTCGACGCCACGCAGGGCGCCGTGCTGTTCAACGGGGTCGACGTGCGAGTGCTCGACCCGGTGGTGCTCGGCACCCGTATCGGCCTCGTGCCGCAGCGGCCGTACCTGTTCTCCGGCACGGTGGCCAGCAACCTCCGCTACGGCAAGCCCGATGCCACCGAGGCCGAGCTGTGGCATGCCCTCGAGGTGGCCCAGGCCGCCGACTTCGTGCGGGCCATGCCCGGCGGTCTCGACGCCACCATCGTGCAGGGCGGCACCAACGTCAGTGGTGGTCAGCGTCAGCGCTTGGCGATCGCCCGGGCCCTCGTGCGCAAACCCGAGGTGTACCTGTTCGACGATTCGTTCTCGGCGCTCGACGTCGCCACCGATGCACGGCTGCGCGCTGCGCTGGTGCCCGAGGTCGCCGACGCCACGGTGATCGTCGTCGGTCAGCGGGTGGCCACCATCTCCGGAGCCGACCAGATCGTCGTGCTCGAGGATGGGCGCATCGTGGGCGTCGGCACGCACGACGAACTGTTGGCCGACTGTGCCACCTACGCCGAGATCGTCAACTCGCAACTGCGCGTCGAGGAGGCTGCATGAGCGAGGACGTCATCGACGACACGACCGCCACCGACGACGCCGAGGCGAAGCCGGTCGGGGTCGAGGCGCAGCCCGGTGGCGGTGGGCGCTTCCACTCGGTGGGAGTGCCCATGGAGAAGTCCAAGGACTTCCAGGGCACGGCGTCTCGACTGCTCGACCGGCTCCGACCCGAGCAGATCGGCGTCGCGTTCGTGATGTTCCTTGCTCTGGCCAGCGTCGGCATGGTGGTCCTCGGGCCACGCATCCTGGGGCACGCCACGAACATCGTCTTCGACGGCCTCACCGGCCGCAACGGCCAGCAGGGCATCGACTTCGGGGAACTGCACCGCATCCTGCTGCTGGCGCTCGGGCTCTACGTCGTCTCGTTCGCGTTGTCGTACCTGCAGGCATACCTCCTTGCCGGCATCGTGCAGCGCACGATGCGCACCTTGCGCAACGACGTCGAGGCGAAGCTCAACGTCCTGCCGCTCGGTTTCGTCGATCGTCAGCCGCGCGGCGATCTGCTCAGCCGGGTCACGAACGACATCGACAACGTCGCCCAGAGCCTGCAGCAGACGCTGAGCCAGCTGCTCACCTCGTCGCTCACGATCTTCGGCGTCGTGGTGATGATGTTCCTCATCTCGCCGGTGCTCGCGCTGGTTGCCATCGTCACGGTGCCCGCCTCCCTGTTCGCAATGGGTCAGATCGCCAAGCGCTCGAAGCCCCGGTTCATGGCGCAGTGGAAGCACACCGGCGATCTGAACGCACAGGTCGAAGAGGTCTTCACCGGCCACGCGATCGTGCGCGCGTTCGGCCGTCAGACCGAGGCGCGGCAGCGGTTCGCCGACACCAACCAGCAGCTGTACCGCGCCGGCTTCGAGGCGCAGTTCATGTCGGGCTCGATCCAGCCGGTCATGATGTTCCTCGGCAACGTCGGCTACGTCGCCATCGCCGTGGTGGGCGGCCTCAAGGTGTCGTCGGGGTCGATCGGCTTGGGTGACGTGCAGGCCTTCATCCAGTACCAGCGCCAGTTCACGCAGCCGATCACCCACATGGCGTCGATGGTGAACGTGTTGCAGTCGGGCATCGCCTCTGCCGAGCGGGTGTTCGAGCTGCTCGACGCACCCGAGGAATCACCCGACCGATCGACCGAGCACATCGTCGCCGACGACGGCACGCAGCGCGGACGCGTGGCGTTCGAGCACGTGTCGTTCCGCTACCTCGCCGACCGCCCGCTGATCGACGACCTCTCACTCGTCGCCGAGCCGGGCACCACGGTGGCCATCGTGGGGCCGACGGGCGCCGGCAAGACCACGCTCGTGAACCTGCTCATGCGGTTCTACGACCTCGACGGTGGCCGAATCACCCTCGACGGCCACGACATCGCCGAGATGCCGCGCCACGAGCTGCGGTCCCAGCTCGGCATGGTGCTCCAGGACACCTGGCTGTTCGGTGGCACGATCTTCGACAACATCCGCTACGGCAACCTCGACGCCACGCCCGAGCAGGTGGTCGCGGCGGCCCGCGCCACCTACGTCGACCGCTTCGTGCACACGCTGCCCCACGGATACGACACCGTCATCGACGACGAGGGCGGCAACGTGAGCGCCGGCCAGAAGCAGCTCATCACCATCGCGCGCGCCTTCCTGGCCGACCCCACCATCCTCATCCTCGACGAGGCGACCAGCTCGGTCGACACCCGCACCGAGGTGCTCATCCAACGGGCGATGGCCGCCCTGCGGTCGCAGCGCACCAGTTTCGTGATCGCCCACCGCCTCTCGACCATCCGCGACGCCGACACCATCTTGGTGATGGACGCAGGCCGCATCGTCGAGCAGGGCAACCACACCGAGCTGCTGGCGCACATGGGCGCCTACTACAGCCTGTACCAGTCGCAGTTCGCAGCCGCCGTCGTCGACGATCCCGCCTGATCAGCCCGTCCGGTCAGCCCTTCTGGTCAGCTGGTGACGCCACCGCGTCGAGCAATGCGCGCGAGGCGCGCAGGTGCGCCGACAGCACGGCCACCGCACCGCGCACGTCGCCACCAATGACGGCGTCGCGCAGCGCAGCATGCTCGTCGGCAGGGTCACCCTGGCGGACGACGGCACCGTGCTCACTGCCCGGTACGTGATCGGCTGCGACGGGGCGCGCTCATCGACCCGCAGCGCGATCGGCACGGCGATGCTTGCGGCCCGCGCCGCAGCGGTCGGCGAGACCGCTCCGAACGGTGGCGCACCGATGCCACCACTGTCGGGGCCACTGGTGGGCGCGAGCGGCGGGGTGCTCGCCGCGCAGCCGATGGTCGGCGGCGCCCGCCTCGACGACGTGATCGGGCCGTCGTGGTTCGTTCTCGCGCGCCACGACGGTGATCTCGACGACACGGCCGGGTGGTG
>JBBDMO010000145.1:0-11458 GCA_040878255.1 Ilumatobacteraceae bacterium | reverse complement strand
CTGCGCCTCGTGCACGAGTCGGATGACGTCGTTGGCGTACACGTCGCTGCCGTCCTGCAGCACCGAGGCGACCTCGTCGTCGGCGCGCTCGACATCGAGCAGTGCGAAGTACGACCGATGCTCGGCCATGAACACCACGCTCGCCTCGGTGCCCTGGCGGATACGCACCAGCGGGTCGGCTGCCGGGTCCATCGCCGCGGCCTGCGCCCGCCGGAGCTTGGTGCGCATCGACCGGACCAGCTCGGCGAACAGGCTCTCCTTGGTGGGGAAGTACCAGTACATGAGCCCTTTGGCAACGCCGGCAGCAGCACAGATGTCGGCGATGCGGGTACTCGAGTAGCCCTTGGTCGAAAAGAGCGCGGCAGCCGCCTCGAGAAGCTGCTGCTTGCGTTCGAGGCCCTGTTCGGTGTGGCTACGCGGCTCGGCACGGTTCGGTTCGACCGCGTCCCGTTCGATCTGGCCCGCTCCGATCACGACACCAGTGGACCATTGTCCTGACCGCTCGGTCAAGGTGGCGCCCCCCTGCATACACTCGCCGCCATGGGGGTGTCACGCACCGAGCGCATCGAATCCCACACGCGCAACCCGAAGTGGAAGAACGTACCGGTACGCATCGAGATGCTCGAGTGCATCAACTGTGATGCGTGCTTGCGTCACTGCCCGCCGCACTTCGGCGCGATCTTCAACCACGGTCCCGACGTGATCATCATCCCCGAGCTGTGCAGCGGTTGCGATAAGTGCCTGCCGGCCTGCCCGGTGAACTGCATCTACCCGTTCCCCGACTGGGAGTCGACCGACGTGCCGGCCGACTGGTGGGCCGAACCCCTGAGCGACAACGACCCGTACACCTGAGGCGTCTGCACACGTTCGCCCCGCCAGTGGGGCGAGACCGTGCAGACGCGGTGGTGCGGCAATACTGCTGCCATGACTGTCGATCTGATTCCCGGAGCCGAGCCCTGGACCCACGTGGCCGACGGAGCCTCGGCAGGGGTGCTCGTCCTGCACGGCTTCACCGGTAACCCGTCGTCGATGCGCGGCATGGCCGAGGCGTTCGCTGCGGCCGGCCTCCATGTCGAGATGCCGCGCCTGCCCGGCCATGGCACCACGATCGACGACATGCTGACCACCACGTGGCCCGACTGGCTCGGTGAGGCGGAGGCGGCATACGCGCGGCTGGCCGAGCGGGCATCGGTCATCGTCGTCGCAGGGCTCAGCATGGGTGGGGCGATCACGCTGCACATCGGTTCGTTGCATCCCGACGTTGCTGGCCTCGTGTGCGTGAACCCGGCCGCCCAGCCGTTGCCGGCCGAGCTGATGACGATGCTGCTCGGCATGCTCGACGACGGCACCACGGTGATGCCGGGCATCGGCAGCGACATCGCCGACCCGGGTGTCGTCGAGTCGGCCTATGACGGCGCGCCGCTGCCACAGTTGCTGTCGCTCACCAACGACGGACTCGCGCCGCTCGCCGAACTCCTGCCCGAGATGACCGTGCCGCTGCTGCTGATCAACTCGCGCAACGACCATGTCGTCGATCCGGGCCAGGCCGAGTTCCTCGCCGCCACCTACGGCGGCCCGGTCGAGCGGGTCACCCTCGAACGCAGCTTCCACGTCGCGACGCAGGACCTCGAGAAGGACATCGTGTTCGCACGCTCGGTCGAGTTCGCGCTGCGCGTCACGACCGCCCCGTGAGTCTGCTCGGAAGCCTCCCCAGCCCGTCGAGTGGCACGATCGACCTCGGACCGCTGTCGATCCACGCGTACGGCCTCATGATCGCCCTCGGCGTCGTGGCTGCCGTGTGGCTCACGGGCCGGCGGCTCGAGGCGCGCGGAGCGGGCACCCGGGACGACGTCAGCAGCATGGCCGTGTGGGCCGTGACCGCCGGGGTGATCGGCGCGCGGCTCTATCACGTCGCCACCGATTGGAGCGCCTTCGAGGATCGTCCACTCGACGCGCTCAAGATCTGGAAGGGCGGCCTCGGAATCCCCGGCGGCCTGCTCGCTGGCATCGTCGTCGGCCTCTGGGCCACGAAGCGTCGCGGTGTCGACTGGCGTGTCATGGCCACGTGTGCAGCGCCTGCCATCGCGCTCGCACAGTCGATCGGGCGATGGGCAACTGGTTCAACCAAGAGCTCTACGGCAAGGTCACCACGTTGCCGTGGGGCCTCGAGATCAGCCCGGGACGCGTGGCCGCCGGGGGCTATCCGCCGGGCACCCTGTTCCACCCGACGTTCCTGTACGAATCGCTGTGGAACCTTGCACTGTGTGGCTTCCTGCTGCTGCTCGATCGGCGTCGCCCGATGCGGCCGCCGCGTCTGATGGCTGTCTACCTGCTGGGGTACGGCATCGGCCGGTTCTGGGTCGAGGGCCTCCGCATCGACCTTGCCCCGCACGTCGGCGGTCTCCGCTGGAACCAGTGGGTCGCGCTCGCCGTCGTCGTCGGCTCGACCGTCTACCTGATCGTCACCGGCCGCGGCGACGAGACCGGTGACGCCGAGACCGGTGACGACGAGACCGGTGACGACGAGACCGGTGACGACGAGACCGGTGACGACGAGACCGGTGCGCAGCCGGAGTCGGAGGTGCTCGACGACGGGGACTACCTTCCGACGGATGAGCCAGCCGAGCCAGACGAGCCAGACGAGCCCTGAGACCGACACGGTCCTGTACGAGCGACGCGATCCGGGCATCGCGATCCTCACCCTGAACCGGCCCGAGCGCCTGAACGCCTGGAACGGCGAGCTCGCGGGTCGGTACTTCGAACTGCTCGATCAGGCGGCCGCAGACCCCGCGGTGAAGGTCATCGTCGTCACCGGCGCGGGCCGCGGCTTCTGCGCCGGTGCCGACATGGACACGTTGCAGGGGATCGGCGCCAGCGCCGGCAGCGGCGGTGCCGAGAGCGCGGCCGGTGGACGGCCGCAGCACTACACGACCACCGTCCCCAAGCCGGTCATCGCCGCGGTCAACGGCGCGTGCGCCGGCATCGGCATGGTGCAGGCGCTGATGTGTGACATCCGCTTCGCTGCCGCCGGCGCGAAGTTCACCACCGCGTTCGCCCGTCGCGGTCTGATCGCCGAGTACGGCATGTCCTGGATCCTGCCGCGGCTCATCGGCACGTCGCGCTCGCTCGACCTGTTGCTGTCGGGCCGGGTGTTCCTGGCCGAGGAGGCTGCCACGATGGGTCTCGTCAACGAGGTGGTGGCGCCCGAGCACCTGCTCGACCGGGCCCTCGAGTACGCCGCCGACCTCGCCGTGAACTCGTCGCCGACGTCGATGAGCATCATGAAGCAGCAGGTCTACGCCGATCAGATGCGCGGTGTCGCCGAGGCGAGCACCGATGCGATCGAGCTGATGAAGGCGTCGCTGCGCCGCCCCGACTTCACGGAAGGCGTGTCGAGCTTCCTCCAGAAGCGTCCACCCCAGTTCCAGCCCCTCGGCTGAGCCGGGTTCAGCCCAGGGCGCGGAGCTGCTCGGCGATCACTTCGGGGATCACGGGGTTGAAGTACTCGTTGCAGGCCACCTCGGCGGCGGCGATGAACCGTTGGGTGCCGGCGCTGCGCCAGGGCGACACGATCTCGATGTTGAACCACGCGCCCGGCCAGTCGCCGCCGTCGGTAGGCCGCTGGTTGAGCCACATCATGTACGGCAGCGGGCAGTCGTAGAGCCGGTCAAGCCGGGCCAGCACATCGACCAGCAGTGCAGCGAGGTCGTTGCGGCCGGCATCGTCGAGGGCGAGCAGGTCGGGCAGGCACGCCGCGGGCGCGAGCGTGACCGCGATCGGGAACGTCGCTGCGCCGGGCACGGACGCGTGCCAAGTGCCGTGCTGCGCCACGAACCGCTCGGGCGAGGTGTCGGGCTGCCACCCGCCCTCGAACAGTCGACGCGGCCGGTCGGGCACGTGGTCGTACGCGTAGATCTGTCCGTGTGGATGTGCGATGGTGGCGCCCACCTCGGGGCCGCGGTTCTCGAACTCGAGCACGAAGTCGACGTCGCGCCGTGCACCCAGTTCGCGGAACCGCTCGGCCCAGAGATCGACCACCTTGCGAGCCCCGTCGACGCCGAGGGACCAGAACGTGGCGTCGTGCTCGCTCGTGTAGAGGACGACCTCGCACCGGTCATCGGGCATCGCCGGCCACCGGTTGCGGAACCACCGCACGTCGTACGGGTCGGGCGACTCGAGCCCGCCCACGCAGAACGGACAGCCCATCAGGGGAAGGTTCGGCCGGGCCTGGCGGGCACCGACGACGTGCACGACGGTGCTGAGGAACGGGTCGGTGCGTACGTCATCGCGATCGAGTTGGGGCCGGTGACGTTCCACGGGCGGTGAGGTTGCCCCGTAGCGGTCACCATGTCAACCGCCAAAACCGCGTCGCAACGGCATCGATGATGATCGCCGTGCCACCCTGCTCGTCTACCTTGCGCTGCAGCAGCAGTTCATCGGCAGGCTCACGCCGGGCGCCAACAAGGGGTGATCCATGATCCATCTGCGCGGTCGCACGGCCGACGTGGTGCTCGACGAGTCCGGCGGCACGCCCGTCATCGTGCACTGGGGCGCGCCCCTCGGTGACATCGATCCGACCACCGTCGTCACCGCCCTCGACCGCGCCGTCACACACGGCATGCTCGACGTCGTCGCACCCGTGTCGGTGGTGCCCGAGCACGGCAGCGGCTTCCAGGGCAGGCCCGGCCTGGTGGGGCATCGTCGCGGCGGCGCGGCGTGGTCGGCACGGTTCGTCCCGGCCGGTGTCGAGACCATCGAGCACGGTGTCGTCGTCACCGCGGTCGATGCGGTGGCCGGACTGCGGCTCATCACGCGGATCGAGCTCGATCATGCGCTCGTGCTGCAGTGCACGCTCGTGAACGAGGCCGACACCCGCTACTTACTCGACGCCCTGACGCCCACGCTGCCGTTGCCCGTACACGCGAGCGACCTGCTCACCTTCACCGGTCGGTGGACGCGCGAGATGCACCCCGTGCGCAGCACGTGGGGCACGGGATCTGTCGTCGTCGAGAACCGTCGCGGCCGCACCTCGCACGAGCACGTTCCATTGGCCTTCGTCGGCGAAACGGGGTTCGGTGAATGGCGCGGCGAGGTGTGGGGCGCGCACCTGGCCTGGAGCGGAAACCACCAGTTGCTCGCCGAGGTGCTGCCCGATGGGCGCCGATACCTGCAGGCCGGCGAGCTGCTCCAGCCCGGTGAGATCTCGCTCGACCCGGGGACGTCGTACACCTCCCCCGAGCTCGTTGGCGTGTACTCCGCTCGGGGCCTCACCCCGGCGTCGTGGGGCTTCCACCGCCTGATCCGGTCGCGACCGGGTCACCCCAGCACGCCGCGACCGGTGCTGCTGAACACGTGGGAGGCGGTCTACTTCGAGCACGACACCGCTCGCCTGCAGCAGCTCGCCACCTCGGCCGCTGCCCTCGGCATCGAGCGGTTTGTGCTCGACGACGGCTGGTTCGGCTCGCGGCGCGACGATCACCGGGGCCTCGGCGACTGGACCGTGTCGCCCGAGGTGTACCCCGACGGACTGGCGCCGCTGATCGAGCACGTGCGCTCACTGGGGATGGAGTTCGGGATCTGGGTCGAGCCCGAGATGGTGAACACCGACAGCGACCTCCACCGCGCGCACCCGGACTGGGTCCTCGCCACGGCCGGCTATGAGCCGGTCACGGGTCGTCATCAACTCGTCCTCGACCTCGGCAGGCCCGAGGCGTTCGCGCACGTGCTCGGCCAACTCGACGCGCTGCTGCGCGATCACGACATCGCGTACGTGAAGTGGGACATGAACCGCGATCACGTGCAGGGCAGCGGTGCCGACGGGGCAGCCGGCAGCCACGCGCAGACGCTGGCCGTCTACCGCCTCGTCGACGAGCTGCAGCTCCGTCATCCGCACGTCGAGATCGAGAGCTGTGCGAGCGGTGGTGGACGCATCGATCTCGAGATCATGCGGCGGACCCAGCGCGTGTGGACGAGCGACTGCAACGATCCGCTCGAACGGCAGACCATCCAGCGCGGGGCGTCGATGTTCGTGCCGCCGGAGATGATGGGTGCGCACATCGGCCCGCCACGGTCGCACACCACGGCTCGGACGCACAGCCTGTCGTTCCGGGCCGTCACGGCCCTGTTCGGTCACCTCGGCATCGAGTGGAACGTGTTGTCGCTCACCGACCGCGAACGTGATCGACTGGCGCACTTCATCTCGCTGCACCAGCGGTTCCGCCCGCTGCTGCACAGCGGTGACGTGGTTCGCTTCGACGCCGAACTGAACGGCACCGACGCGTCCTCGCACGCCTATGGCGTCTACGCGCCGGACCGTACCGAGGCTTTGATCGCCGTCGCGCAGTTGCGTACCGGCATGAGCCTCACCCCGCCCGTGCTGCGCCTGCCCGATCTGCTGCCCGAGGCGTCCTATCGGGTCGAACTGCTCGAGATGCCGTCGGGCGGTCGGGGGCCGGCGCGCCATCAGCCAGCGTGGGTGCACGAAGGGATCACGCTCACCGGCCGCCAGTTGGCTGTGCACGGCATCCAGCCGCCAGCGATGCATCCCGAGGCCGCAGCCCTCGTGCACGTCCGGGTCGTGACCAGCCCTGCTCCCGGCGCCGCGTAGAGTCGGGGCCGCACGTCCGGCATCGGTCCGGACAGAGGGGAAGTCACAGTGCGGCGACGGGCATGGGCGTGGTTGCTCGTCGTCCCGGCTGCCCTGTTCGTGCTGGTTGCGGCCACGGCACCGTTCGCGACCTTTCATCAGCACCTCTACCTGTCGGGCACACCGCAGCGCTTCGCTGCCACGGTGGTCCGCGCCGGCCGCTCGAACGCTCGCGGTGCGCTGTGGCTCGACAACGTCTTCGCGCTCTCGTGGCTGCTCATCGCACCACGCTGCCTGCGGGCGGGCCTCGAGCGATGGGCGCCGGAACGTCGACGCCTCGTCCCGATCTGGCGGGCCGCGCCCACCGTCGCGTTGCTGGCGGGATGCGTCGATCTGCTCGAGAACGTGCTCGCCCTCTCGCAGGTCGGCAAGCGCCGCCCGCCCACCGGGTTCACCCTCGCTGTCGCATCGTTGACGTGGACGAAGTGGATGCTCTACGCCGTTGCCCTCGCCGGCGTCATGGCCCTGGTGGTGGGTCCGCTGATGGCGCCGGTCCTGCGTCCGCTGTTGCGCAGGCTGTTCGCCCCGTTCGACGGCGATCAGCACGGCGATGCTGGCGATGCTGGCGATGCTGGGGCGGAGGGCGTCGCGCGAGCTGCGCAGCCGGGTCCGCTGCCGCACATCGGGCTGGCGGTCGCGGCTGGGCAGGTGCCGGCTGGGTCGAAGGTGGCGCTCGGCGTGCTCCGACGCCTCGACGAGGCGCGCGATGACGGCCAGTCGGTCTTTCGTCGTGCCGACATGCTGGTGGCTGCGGCCGGAGCCGCACCGGTCGCCGGTGGCTGGCGAGTGCAGGCAGGCGCCGACGTCGGCCTGCGTGACGGTTCGTTCGATGCCGGGCAACCGTGGGTCGATCACGTCGAGCGATCGCTCGATGACCTCGCCGAGCGTCCACTGGGACGCTTCGGTGGCGGCCGCGTCGTCGCCAGCCGGTGCCTCGTGGCGGCGGTGACCTTCGCCGCCGCCGCGTACGTGATCGGCGCGGCGCTCGGCAGTGCGATCCGGACCCGGGCGATCCACTCGTGGTTCCCGTACACCGACCGTACCGCCGGCACGATCATCGGCCTTCGCGAGCTCCTGCCGCTGCGTCTCGTACTGCCCGGGGTCGCTCTGCTCGTCGTGGCGGTGCTCCTGCGTTTCGCCGCCCGTCGGCAGCGACACCTCGCGCCGTACGCGTCGGGCGCCACCGTGGGCGGCGTGCTGCTGGTGGTGCTGTTGCTCGTCGCGCCGATCACGATCCGCTACGCCCGCCGGGTCATCGTCGGCGTGCCGTTCGTGCACCGTGCCGACTCCGGGGCGCTGGCACTGGCCGCCATTGCGATCGTTCTGCTCGCCGTCGGGGTGTGGCTGCTCGTCGCCCCGCATCCGTCGTTCGTGGGCGGCCGTCTGCTGATCGCGATGGCGGGCACGGTCCTCGTGGTGCTCACCTCCGGCAAGGTGGCCGACACGTTTGCGCGCGGCATCGACGGAGCGTGGGTGTCGTGGCCCCTGCCGGGCGTGGACGCTCGCCTGCCCGTAGCCGTTCCTGCCCTGCTGTGGTTGGGCGTCATCGCCATCGTGCCACCACACCGGCTCTGGCTGTTCGATCGCACCCGTCGGGCGATGACTGCAGTGTTCCTGCCCGGCGGCGACAGGGCGTGGTCGACGCTCGGCGCTGTGCCCGGTCCCTCGCTGGCGATCGTGGGCGCGGTCGGCACCACGGCATCGGTCGTCATCACCGGTCGCGGGGTCACCACGTATGCCGGCCTGGCCGACACCGGCACGCGTGTGGCGTCCCGCTCGTTGCCGACCGGCTCGTGGTGGGACGGCTTCCCGGCCCGATGGACCGTCGGCCGCTCGATCGCCCTGATCGGTCTGTCGACCGGTGAGTGGATCCCCAATCCGAGCGCTGCGCCGTGGTTCGCCGATCCGATCACGTCACCGCGTGTGCACCCTGGCCTGGTGATCGGTCGGCTGCTCGGGCGCCATCGTCGCGACCGCGACTCGTTCATCCACGCCAGTGGCGGCGACGGTACCGGTGTGCTGGCACTGGTCGAGCTCCTCCGCCACCGCCCCGACGTCGCGCTGAGCACGGGCGTCGGAGACGCGCGCACCTTCCTGAGCGCGGTCGAACCACTGCTTGCCGAACTCGGCATCGTCGTCACGCAGCTGGATCCGATGCTGAACCCGATGCCGAGCCCGATGCTGGACGCACAGCTGGACCTGATGCCGGACGTGATGCTCGACGCACTGCTGGCCCCGATGACCGATGTGGTGAGTGCCCAGGTGCGCTACCCCGACGGCTCCACGGCCCTGGTCGTGCACGGTGGCGTGATGATCGACGCCGAGACCGAGGGGGACCTCGTGGCGGCCGGCTACGCCCTGGCGGGCCGAATGGTCGGGCTCTTCGAACGGTGCAACCCGTAGCATCAATTGCTGTGTCTGACCGGATCACCACAGCCGATGTCGTGAAGGTGGCCACACTGGCCCGGCTCGACCTCACCCCCGACGAGATCGAGCGCCTGACGGTCGAGCTCGACGGCATGCTCGAGCACTTCGCCGACATGGACGCGCTCGACCTCACGCACGTTCGGCCGATGACGCAGCCGTATCCACTGCGCAACGTGTTCCGTCCTGATGTGGTGCAGCCGGGGCTCGACCGGGACGAGGTGCTGGCGGCGGCGCCGGTCGCCGAGGACGGTCGCTTCCGGGTGCCGCCGATCATCGGGCTCGACTCGTGAGCGACCTGCCCATCACTGCAGCGGCCATCGCCGCAGGGGTGCGTGACGGCTCGGTGAAGGCCGTCGACGTCATCGAGGCGCACCTGGCTCGCATCACCGAGCGCGAAGGCGATGTGCATGCCTTCAACCTCGTCCTCGCCGACGAGGCCCGTGCCGCCGCTGTCGCCGTCGACGCAGCCGTGGCCGCGGGCAACGACCCGGGCCCGCTGGCCGGCGTGCCGGTCGCCCTGAAGGACAACATGTGCACGCGTGGCGTGCCCACGACGTGCTCGTCGAAGATCCTGGCCGGATGGAAGCCGCCCTACGACGCCACCGTCGTGAGCAAGTTGGCTGCCGCCGGGGCGATCACCGTGGGCAAGACCAACCTCGACGAGTTCGCGATGGGGTCGAGCACCGAGAACAGCGCGTTCGGGCCGACCCGCAACCCGCTCGACCTCAGCCGCGTGCCCGGCGGTTCGAGTGGTGGCAGCGCCGCTGCCGTGGCCGCCGGATTCTCGGCGGTCAGCATCGGCAGCGACACCGGCGGCTCGATCCGCCAGCCTGCTGCTCTGTGCGGCGTGGTGGGTGTCAAGCCGACCTACGGCTACGTGAGCCGCTACGGCCTGATCGCGTTCGCCAGCTCGCTCGACCAGATCGGGCCGTTTGCCACCACCGTGCACGATGCCGCGCTGATGCTCGACGTGATCGGTGGTCACGACCCGATGGACTCGACGTCGATCCCCGCCGAGCAGCCGTCGCTCGTCGCCTCGCTCGACCGTGGCGTCGAGGGGCTCCGCGTCGGTCGCATCACCGACCTCCCCCATGGCGCCGACCCCGACGTGCTCGAGCGCCTCGAGGCCGCCTTCGACGCCCTGCGCGCCGCCGGTGCGATCATCGTCGACGTGCAGGTGCCGGCGTTCGCCAACGCCCTGACCGCCTATTACCTGATCGCTCCGGCAGAGGCGAGCAGCAACCTTGCCCGCTTCGACGGCGTGCGGTTCGGCATGCGCGTCGATGCCGCCGACACCAACGCGATGTACAGCGCCACCCGCGCCGCAGGCTTCGGCGCCGAGGTGAAGCGCCGCATCATGCTCGGCACCTATGCCCTCAGTGCGGGTTACTACGACGCCTACTACGGCCGCGCCCTGAAGGTCCGTCGACTGATCCACGACGAGTTCGCCCGCGCCTACCAGCAGGCCGAGGTGCTGCTGACACCCACCTCGCCCACCGTTGCGTTCCCGTTCGGCGCCAAGGGTGACAACCCGCTGGCGATGTACCTGTGCGACCTGTACACGATCCCCACCAACCTCGCCGGCCACCCCGGCATGAGCGTGCCGTTCGGGACCGGCGCCGATGGCCTCCCCGTGGGCATCCAGGTGCTCGCCGGCACGCTGGACGAGCCGACGATGTTCCGTGTCGGCGCCGCCCTCGAACGGGCCGCCGCGCACGAAGGGAGCGCACGATGACTGACACGACCAGTGACACGACGCAGGGTTTCCGGGCGGGTGGCGTGCAGCCGATGTACACGACCAGCCACATCGACTTCGTCGAGTTCGAGCAGGGTTACGAACTGGTGGTCGGCCTCGAGGTCCACGTCGAGCTCGCG
Organism: Ilumatobacteraceae bacterium; assembly: GCA_040878255.1. Lineage (GTDB taxonomy): Bacteria > Actinomycetota > Acidimicrobiia > Acidimicrobiales > Ilumatobacteraceae > VFMC01. The sequence continues at coordinate 510 of JBBDMO010000145.1, read as the reverse complement.
ACCGCGACCAAGCTGTTCAGCGCCAGCCCGAACCGCTTCGGCGACGAGCCGAACACCAACATCGATCCGGTCACGCTGGGCCTGCCCGGTGCGCTGCCCGTGCTGAACGAGCACGCTGTCGAGTTGGCGATGCGGGTGGGTGCGGCGTTGAACTGCACGATCCAGGCGTCCACGTTCCACCGCAAGAACTACTTCTACCCGGACATGCCCAAGGCGTACCAGATCAGCCAGTACGACCAGCCGCTGAACGTGGATGGCTACCTCGATCTGCCCGGCGGCTACCGCGTGGGCGTCGAGCGGGCGCACATGGAGGAAGACACCGGCAAGAGCAGCCACGTCGGTGGTGCCAGCGGCCGGATCCACGGCAGTGACTATTCGCTGATCGATTTCAACCGCGCCGGCGTGCCGTTGGTCGAGATCGTGAGTCGCCCCGACATCCGCACCGCCGAGCAGGCCCGCCAGTACGTGACCGAGCTGCGCGCCATCCTGGTCGCCATCGGCGCCAGCGAC
>JBBDMO010000144.1:0-11504 GCA_040878255.1 Ilumatobacteraceae bacterium | reverse complement strand
CGACGAAGTCGGCGGCCGTCCACACACCGAGCACGCCGTCCATCGCCAGCGCGGCGCGTACATCGATGCTGATGATGGTGGCGTGCGCCTCGCTCGCCGACACGAAGGTCGCGAACGTGCAGCGGGCCGGCGACATGTCGTCGACGAACGTGCCGCTGCCGGTGAGCAGGCGGGGGTCTTCTTTGCGCAGGACTCGTGCTCCGACGAGGCTCATCGGCATCCTTTCGGGTTGCGGTTCGACTTCACGGCTTCAGGGTTCAGGCAGCCGGTGTTCGGGCAGCCGGTGTTCGGGCGGAGATCGTTCATGGCTTGAGGTGGTGCCCTTCTTTGTCCTCGGGGTCGAACCACCACTGCTCTGCATTCTGCTTCGACTGCTCGGTGCGGGGCACACCCCAGCGCAAGATCCGGCCGAGGAAGTAGTCGGGGCCGCTTTCCTCGCGGCGCCACCAGCGGCGCTGGCCGCCGTGGACTCGCTTGCGGAACGTCGAGAAGCCGACGGCGACGGCGAGCGCCACGCCGAAGAAGAGGCTCTCGATCCAGGTGGTGCCGACGCCGGCGAGTTGCAGGCCCTTGACGCCGGACTGCAGGACGACGACGGCGAGCATCGTGCCCCACACGTTGAAGCGGCGCTTGAACTGGGTGGACCCGAGGAACGCGGCGGCGAACGCGGGCAGGAGGTACGGGGCACCCGACTGCGCCTGGGTCGACCCGAACTGGGCGGCCAGCAGCACGCCGCCCAGCGCGGCGAACGTCGACGAGACCATGAGCGAGCCCCACACGTACCGGTCGGTCTGGACGCCGGCGAGGCGGGCGGCTTCGCGGGCGCCGCCGGTGGCGAACAGGTACCGGCCCGCAGCCGTGTGCTCGAACACGTACCAGAACACGAACGCGATGACGAGCGCGACGACAACGGTCTTGTTCACGCCCCACACGAACTCGGTGGCGAGGTTCTTGAAGCTGTCGGGGAAGCCGAGGATCGAGCGGTTGTTCGAGCGCCACACCGAGTACGCGGTGAGCACCGAGCTCATCGCCAGCGTCGCGATGAACGAGTCGATCTTGACCTTCACCACCAGCAGGCCGTTGACGAAGCCGACGAGCACGCCGACGAGCAGTGCCGCCATGATCGCCACCGGCACCGACCAGTCCGCCTCGACCATGCCCCACCCGGCGGTGACCGCCGAGGCCGAGATGGTGGCCCCGATCGACAGGTCGAAGACACCTGCCGCAAGCGGAACCAGTAGGCCGATCGCGACGACCATCAGGATCGCGTTCTGGTTGAGCACCGAGCGGTGCGTCAGCCACATCGTCCACGTGTCGGGGATCCAGAGGCTGAAGACGATCCAGATGAGCGCGTAGAGGTAGACGACGCCGATGTTGCGCGGGTGCAGCTTCTTCCACTTGAACGGCGAGCGACGCGTGTCGAAGCGGCTGTCGATCTTCTTGGTCCGCTCGACGCGCTTGTTCACCACGCGGTGACGACGGGTGATCTTGTTCTTCTCGAGTGTCGGTCGTCGTACGACCTCGCCGGTCCGCTCGTCGATCTTCATCTGCTCAGCTCTTCTTTCGGAATCGGGCGACAGCGCGACGGACCATCGTGCTCAGGCGGCCGCCGACGGCGGGTGCGGGCGGAGCAGTCGGCTCCTCGATCTCGTCGGGTTCGTCGTCGACCTCGGGCTCGGCATCGACGTCATCGCGGATGACGGTGAACAGCACCGGCTCTCGCGCAACCTTCATGTTCTTGCGGTCGGAGGTGGCGCCGAGCGTCTCGGCGACCAGCCGCTCCTCGGTGAGGTTCGCGCCCGCCAGCTCGGCGCTCACCATGCCGGCGCGCAGCACGAGCACGCGGTCGCACAGGTGGACGAGCTCTTCGGCATCGGACGATGCGATCAGCACGGCCATTCCCTCGCGGGCCGCCTCGGCGATCTGCTGGTAGATGGCGGCCTTGGCGCCGACGTCGACGCCCTGGGTGGGCTCGTCGAGCAGCAGCACGCGCGGCTCGGTGCGCAGCCAGCGGGCCAGCACGGCCTTCTGCTGGTTGCCGCCGGAGAACTTGCCGAGCCGGCGATCGAGCAGCGGCGGCTGGACGTCGAGCTGCTCGACCCACTCGGCGGCATCGGCGCGCAGTGCTCGCTGCCGGAGGTGGGTGCGCGTCTGGAACTGGCCGAGGCGCGGCAGCACGATGTGCTCGGCCAGGCGGTCCTCGGGGTCGAGGCCGACGCCCTTGCGGTCGGCGGGCACGAGCGCGACGCCGGCACGCAGCGAGTCGCGCGGCGTGGCGAAGACCTTGGTCTTGTCGACGAGGACCTTGCCGGCGAAGCGTGGCGACATGCCGGCGATCGAGTTGGCGATCTCTTCGCGGCCGGACCCGACGAGCCCGGCGACGCCGACGACCTCGCCGTGGTGGATCTTGAACGACACGCCGCGGAGGGTGATGCCGAAGACCGACTCGACCTCGAGCACGGGGGTGCCGGAGGCGGGCGCCATCACGGCGGGGTAGAGCTCGCCGACGGGTCGGCCGACGATCAGGTCGACGAGCCGCTTCTGGTCGAGGTGGTCGGTCGACACACCGGCGGCCACGACCTTGCCGTCGCGCAGGACGGTGACGCGGTCGGCGAGGTCGAGCACCTCGTCGAGCATGTGGCTGACGAACAGCACACCCGCGCCCATGGCGGCGACGCGGCGCACCTCGCGGAACAGCGCCTCGACCTCGCGGCGGTTGAGGGAGGCGGTCGGTTCGTCGAGCACGAGGAGGCCGGCGGTGTTCTCCTCCCAGTCCTGCAGGGCACGCACGATCGCGATGGCGGCCTGCTCGGCTGCGGAGAGGGCGCCCACCGGCTGGCGGACGTCGGGGGCGAGCCCGAAGCGCAGCAGCAGCTCCTGGGTGCGTTCGGCCTCGGCGCGCCAGCGGATGCGGCCGCCGACGCCGGTGATGTAGCCGCGGCCGAGGCCGAGGTTCTCGATCGCGGACAGGGTCGGCACGAGGCCGAGGTCCTGGTGGACGATGCGGATGTGCTGCCGGTCGGCGTGGGGCAGCGACCACAGGTCGACCCGGCGCCCGTCGAAGTGGACGACCGAGTCGTGGTCGGCCTGCACGTAGCCGCCGAGGAGCTTGATGAGGGTCGACTTGCCCGACCCGTTCTGACCGACGAGGGCATGCACCTCACCGGGGCGCACCTCGAGGTGCGCGGCGTCGAGCGCCACCTGACCCGGGTAGGTCTTCGAGAGCGACTCGATGTGCAGAACGGGGGTGGGGCCGGTGCGAGCACCGACCCCACCCCCTTGTTCGTCAGTCAGCTGCATCGCGGAGCCGTACGGAGTGCGGCGAGCCGGATGCGATGGGGCCCGTGGCCCCGGGCGGGGATCAGAGACCCCACAGCGCCTTGAACTGGTCCTGGAAGCCGTCGACGCCGGGCCACAGCGCCGTCGGGTCCTTGATGGAGTCCTTCTCGAGGATCTGCAGCGGCAGGCCGCCGGAGAGCACGTCGGGACGGCCGTCGATGACGGCGTTGGCGGGCGTCTCGGCCCGACCGGGGCCTTCACCGGCGAGGACGCGGGCAGCGGCGTCGATCGCACGCCAGCCGAGCAGCTCGGAGGCGATGCCGACTTCGGCGACCTGGTGCTTGCCCTCGGCGATGAAGCCGAAGTTGAGCGGGCCACCGGCCTGCGAGACGGCCTTGGCCTGGTCGATCAGACCTGCGGCATCGAGCGCGTCCGGCACGCCGAACAGCATGCCGCCGAAGGCGTAGACGATCGTGTCGAGGTCGGGGTTGGCCTGGAGCTCGGACGTGATCTGGCCGGGGAGGTTGGTGCCCAGGTCGGTGATCGCGACTTCGTTCACCTTGACCGTGCAGGTGGGGCAGGCCTTGGCGATCTCGTCGTTGAAGCCTTCCTGGACGATCGACAGCACCGGGAAGACGGGCAGGCCGACGAACAGGATGTTGCCGGTCGTCGTGGTGGCGGCCGCGTAGTCGGCCATCAGGACGCCGTAGAAGTAGTAGTCGTCCTGGGTGAGCAGGTTGGCGTCGATGCCCTCACCGGGCTCGTAGCCCTCGGGCAGCGACCAGGCGATGACCGGGATGCCCGAGTCCTTCAGCGTGGCGAGCTGCGAGGCGAACCACTCACGCGGGTTGCCGCTGGTGAGAATCACGTCGGGCTGTGCCGCGATGGCGGCGTCGAACGCCGAGGCCACGGTGTCGGGCGTGTCCTGGTGGGACGCGGTCTCGTAGGTCCAGCCTGCGGCCGCCGTAGCGGCTTCGATGCCGGTGGCGATCTCCTGGCAGACGGCGACGCCGCACTGCACGTAGAAGACCTTCGTGCCGGCCTCGACGCTGATGGGCGTGCTGAGCGGCAGCTCGGCGACCGGCTGGCGGAAGGCTTCGACGCGGGCGAGCGCGTCGGCGCTGGCCAGGCCGTCGGCCGGTGCATCGGTGCCGGCCGGTGCGTCGGTGCCGGCGGGTGCCTCGCTGGCGGCGGGTGCGTCGGTTGTCGATGTGGCGTCGTCGCTGCCACAGGCTGCGACGAACAGACCCGCAGCGAGTACGCCGGCAGTGAGCAGCCGGCCTCGCCGTGAATGGCGTTGTGTCATGTGTTCCCCCTCAGGAAGGGCAGGACCTTGCCTGCCGACGGGAGAGCGTACCCCTCCGCGGGGGTGCGTCGCTAGGTGGCTCACGACGCCCGGGTGGCGCTCGGGGTGTGGACTACGGTCGGCCCATGGACCGCGCCCCCGCCCTGCAGCTCCTCAAGGAGGCCGGGATGTCGGGCTACGAGGCCAAGGCCTACGTGGCGCTGCTCGCGCACGGCACGCAGATGAACGGGTACGAAGTTGCAAAGGTGTCGGGTGTGCCGCGGAGCACGGTGTACGAGACGCTCTCGAAGCTGGTCGCAAGGGGCGCTGCGTTCGAGGTGAAGGGTGAGTCGGGTGCCATCGGGTACGTCGCGCTGCCGGCCGAGGCGCTCATCGGCCGTCTGCGCCGCGAGATCAGCGGCACGATCGACGGCCTTGCAGCCGTGCTGCCGACGATCGCCCGCCCGCCGGAGACCCGCGTCGTCACGCACGTGCGGGGTTGGGCCGGGGTCGTCGAGCGCGCCACCGACGTGGTCGAGGGAGCCCAGATGTCGTTGTTGGTCTCGGTGTGGCCAGCCGAGGCCGAGGCGCTGCGCCACTCGCTCGAGCGCGCGGTCGAGCGCGGCGTCGATGTCTCGATCCTCGTGTTCGGCGTGTTCGAGCCACCCGTCGGGCGGGTGTACACCCACCGCTACTCCTCGCCCGAGATCGTGTTCGAGCGACTCCGCCGCAAGGTGTTCACGGTGGTCGCCGACCACGCGGCGGTGCTCATCGGGGCGGTCGACCCGACCGACACCTGGGGCATGTGGAGCGACGATCCGGCGGTCGCGCTCGTTGCTGCCGAGTACGTGCGCCACGACATCGCCCTACAGTTGATCGCCGAGCGAGCGCAGGACACCGACCTCGGCACGTTCTGGCAGACCGATCCCGAGCTCGAACGGCTCCGCGAAGCCTCGAGCCTGCCGGCCCGGACCCGACCGGCCGCCGACGCCTGACGTCAGCGACTCTGGTTGCGGTTGGTGACGACTGGCGCCGCGTCCTGCAACCAGAGCGATGGGTGGCTGGTTACGAGTCCGACCTGCGACCGACTGCGACGACCCGACGGCCGATGCGTTGCATGACCGGTTGCAGTGCCATTGCGATGCCGCTGGGGTTCGCAATGGCGGTGACGATCATGCCGACGCCGCCGATGACCACGAGATAGCGGTTGATGTCGGTGCCCGACAGGAAGTAGTTGCCCATCACCGCCACCACGCCGGCTGGCGCGAGCAGCCCGCCCACGATCGCGCCGTTGATCGACGTGATCCCGCCGAGGTACGCGAACGCGAGGAAGGCCAGCGACATCTGGTACATGAATCCGGCTGGGGAGACGTCGTTCTGCTTGAAGCCGAGCATCACGCCCCCGACGCCGGCGATGGCGGCGGCGAGCCCGAACGCCAACAACTTCGTGCGCGCAACGTTGATGCCGACGGCAGCAGCAGCCCGTTCGTTGGCGCGAACGGCCAGGAACCGACGCCCGGTGCTGTTCCGGCGGAGGTTCGCCACCATCACCGCACAGGCGGCCAGCACGACGAAGCAGAAGATCACGAAGGCGGGGCTGTCGAGCCGCCCCTTCGAGCTCATCGAAGCAAGGTTGATGCCGAAGAAGCTCGCCGGCTTCACGTTGGCGGGTGAGCCGGAGGTGAGGTCGGTGAGGAGGTTGTTTTCGAAGTAGAGCGTCTGCAGGGAGATCGCCGCGGCAACGGTGACCACCGCGAGTTGCACCCCGCGGATGCGGACAGCCGGCAGTCCGAGCAGCACGCCGACCACGACCGCGGCAGCGATGCCGAGCACCGCTGCGATCGGCCACGGCAGGCCCGGACCGGACATGGGGAACAGATGGATCGCAGTGACCTCACCGTTCGCCATCATCCGCGCCATGAAGAACGCAGCGGTGCCGGCGAGAGACATCTGCGCGAGCGAGATCTGCCCGACGTAGCCGGTGAGGACCACCATCGACAGCATGATGATCGCAGCGACCATCGACGTGGTGATGGCCAGGGAGAACACCGAGGGGCGACCCGAGTCCTCGAGCAGGAATGCGAGCGCCACGACGACCGCACCCCACACCAGCACATGCTGTTTCACTCGGACCGGTACGGGTGCGAGCGGGAGTCGGCGTTCTTCTACGGTGCCGCGTGTCGGCAGCTTGTCGCCGCGCAGGAACAGGACCAGACAGATGATGACGAGCGGCACGACGTCGCGCACACCCGACCGGAGGTACCCGGGGAACCAGTCCTTCGCCGCCCAGTAGCCGAGCAGCGCCTGCACCGCGCCGAGCCCGAGACCACCGGCCACCGCCACGGGGATCGATTGCAGACGACCGATGAGCGCTGCCGCCAACGAGCCGACGACCAGAGCGCTGAGGCCGAGCGGCGTGAGCGGACCTCCGACTGGGCCGACGGCGATTGCCGCGACAGTGGCGAGCACCGAAGCGATCACCCAGTTGATGGCGGCCAGTCGCTGGGGCGAGTAGCCGAGCAGCACGGCACCCTTTTCGCTGCTGGCAGCGGCACGGGTGGCCAGGCCGAAGCGCGTGAACTGGAACAGCGCCCACAGGATGACACCCAGCACCACCGCGATGACGACCACCCACACCGCGGCCTGCGGGAAGGGCTTCCCCAGGCCGAGGAAGTTCTGGTACGCCCCATTCGGAACGATGCTGATCGGCAGCCGGCCGCCCGAACCGAAGTTGAGATGCGCGACGCCCTGCAGGTACAGCATCACGCCGAGTGACCCGATCACCTTGCCGAGCGCGGCGGACGACTGCAGGGGCCGGAATACGAGGACGTGGACCAGGACGCCGATCGCGATCGCCATGAGCACGGCAACGACGAAGGCGATGGGTGTCGAGACACCGGTGTCGGACAACTTGATGTTGATCGGCACGTTGAGCGCGTGGGTCGGGAGGAAGTCGATGAGCGGGAGGCGGACATAGCCGTTCCGGCGTGCCTCGTCGAAGGTGAGCACGCCGTACATCGCAAACGCGCCCTGCGCGAAGTTGATGACGCCCGAACCGCGGTAGACGATGACGAGACCGGTGCCGAGCATCGAGTAGAGCCCGCCCAGGCCGAGACCGAGCAGTAGGTAGAAGGTGATGTCGAGCAACAGGTCTCCGGTGGTCAGCCCAGTGGATGCTGAACGGCAAACACTACGACTCCACCGTGGGCGATTCCATCAGCCGACGGGTTGCGGTGGGATGCCGGCGACCTCGGCCAGGACGTCCTTGCCCACGAGTGTGAGCGACCACATCGCCCGGCTGGCACCGATGTAGACGAGCTGCGGTTCGGGTGCATCGGTGATGTCGACCACGATCACGGCCGCCCGTTCGAGTCCCTTGCCGCGGTGCACCGTCTCGCACAGTGCGGTCTCCTCGCTCCGGTCCTCCCAGCGCGCGACCGGCAGCGGGTCTCGCCCAGCGTCGACATCGGCCCGGACGTCGAGCAGTGCGTCGCGCACGTCGGTGCGCAGTGTGAGCACTGCGATCTGGCTGAGCGGTACGCCATGGTCGGCGGTGAGTGATTCGATCGTGGACCGCACCCGCTTGCGCACCTCCTTGGTGCCGCCAGCGCGCAGGTGGGTGACGGGCAGCTCGCCGATCGCCCCGGGCCTCGGCTTCGGTCCACCGAGGTGCTGGACGACCTCGGCGACCGAGTGTGCGCTGCGCAGGTTGTACTCCAACGGCGCCTTCATCATCCGGGCCGGTGCGACCCAGGGCTTCACGTAGATCGCCTGCGTGGGGTCGGCCACCATCAGCAGGCGTGGCGTCGGAGCCGCAGGATCGATCAGCATCTCGATCGACGCGAGCCAGTGCGGCCGCATGTCCTGACCCTCGTCGATGATGACCGTGTCGAACGGCGTGCCGACCTGGGCGGCATGGTCGAGCAGCGCCTGCGTCGGTACGTGCTCCCAGTACTCGCGGTCGGGACGTCCGGTCACCTCGAAGCCGTGTGGCTCGAGCAGGTGCACGATGAGGTCGTGGTAGGTGTGCACCTCGACCCGGTTGCCGGCGAGCACGTGGGTCAGGTGATCGGCCAACGGCTTGTTGAAGGTGAGCACCAGGGTCCGCTCGCCGCGTGCCACCGCGCGCCGTGCCCACTCGACCACCAACCACGTCTTGCCACTGCCCGCCCCGCCGGTGACCAGCACGCGTTCGTTCGCGTCGAGCAGTTGCAACACTCCGAGACGGGCGCGTGTCTCGTCGTTGATCCGGCGTGTGGCCACCGGCATGACCGCGGTGTCGACGCCCTCGAGCCGGATGTCGGGCCGCAGCGCGCGCAGCAGCCGGGTGAAGCGCTCGATGTGTACCGGGCCGTGCTCACGGTGCAGCAGTTCGACCGCTCGCTGGGGCTCGGCGAGCTCGTAGTGCCCGAACAGGATCTCGCTCGGAGCATCGGGCCCGAGGCCACCGTTCGGGATGACGCCGACGTCGGGCATGGCAATCACGTGGCGCATGAACAGACCGTTGAGGTCGACGCCGATCTGGCGCATCCGTTTCACGAGCGTGTGCTTCGCTGCCGTCACCTGCTCGGTCGGTGACTTCTTCATGGGGTGGCCGTTCTGGTGCCACTGGCCACCCTCGACCGTGATCTTGCCGCCCTTCACCTCGACCAGCACGACACCGTGCGTCGCCGAGGCGAGCACCACGTCGATCTCGGCATCATGTCGGTCGACGACGATCGGCACCTGCGGGACCACGAACCACGTGTCGTCGAGGCCGTCGAGGAACGCCCGGCAGACCCGCCGCTCGGAGGGCTCTTTGAGCTGCTCGAGATCGAAGTCAGCGGGAAGCAGTTGAGCCACGGTCTCAGTCTGGCTCGGCCGGCATCACACCGGTGCGTCCGAGCAGCCGGGTTGCCAGGTCCTGCAGCGGCTGCGACCTGAGCGATGCGGCCGGATGGCCTCGGCACTACTGTCCCGGCACAACCCGACCACTGGAGTGTTTCTTGTTCGAGCTCAGCAGTCCGGTCCTCCTGCTCATGATCTGCGCCATCGTCGGGAGCACGATCGCGATCGGCATCGTCGTCGGACGTCGCCTGCGGGCCCGGTCGGAGGCCGGCGCTGATTCGCTCGGCGTGGTGCAGGGCGCGCTGCTCGGCCTTGTCGGCCTGCTGCTCGCGTTCGGGCTGAGCATGGCGGTGAGCCGGTACGAGACCCGGCGAGTCGCGCTCGTCGCCGAGGCGAACACGATCGGCACGACCTACCTCCGCGCGCAGCTCCTGGCCGAGCCCGAGCGCACGGCATCGTTGGACATCCTGCGCGAGTACGGCGACGCCGCAGTCGCTGAGGCGGACGTCGTGCCCGACACCGACGAGTACGTCGCCGATGTCGCTGCCATCGAGGTACTCCAGAACGATCTCTGGGCCCTGGCCGGCGATGCGGTGACGGCAGCGCCGCAGGACACGGCACCCAAGCTGTACGTCGAGACACTGAACGAGATGATCGACGCACACGGCAACCGGGTGGCGTCGTTGAGCAACCGCGTGCCCGCGACGGTCGTGCTCGTGCAGGTGCTCGGCAGCGCCGTAGCGCTCGGTGTGCTGGCGATGTACCTCGCATTGCTGGGCCGTGGGTTGACGACCTCGTTGCTCGCCGGTGCCTTCGTCGTGCTCATCCTGTTCGTGTCGTTCGATCTCGACCGCCCTCGGCGCGGGTTCATCACCGTGCCGTCGACCGCGCTGGTCAACGCACGCGCGGCGATGGACGAACCACCTGCTGCCGGCCCCTGAGGCCCGCGGTTCGCATCAGCAGGGATCGGCGGCCTCGGCAATGCCTCCGCAATGCCTCGGCAATGCCTTGCTCGGCGCTGGCTGCGCTGGGCGGTCGTTCGTGAGGTTCGACCCCTTGCAAGCGGGCCGAAGCGCACGGAGCTCGGCATCCGTGAGACTCGACCGCCGTGAGACCGGTTGAACCTCATGGATGTCCGAGTGATGAGGCACGGCAGACGTCGCACGCCGGACGTTGGGCATCCGGTCGCTCGATGCTGTGCACCTGGCTGCTGCTCAGATGCTGCAGATCCCCGAACTCGTGTTCTGCACCTTCGATCTGCGCCAGGGTCACGCCACCCGCCAGCTCGGCCTGCGCGTCGTTGGCTGCTGAGCCGTTGCGGCGGGTCGTGGGTTCAGGCGACGGTTGCCCACACGGCGTAGAGCGGGTCGCCGTAGGTGTTCGGTGGGGTGCACAGTGCCATGGTCGGTTCGTCGTAGGCGTCGGTGAGGCGGAAGTACTGGGCGACCATGCCGACTCGTGACTCGTCGTCGAGGCGGAGCCAGCCCTGGACGACCTTGGTGGGGAAGCAGCGGTTCGAGAAGGTGCACACCACGGTGCCGCCGGGCTTGGTGACGCGTGCAGCGTCGCGGAGGACGTCGATCGGGCGAACGAGGTAGTCGACCGAGACGCAGCAGGTGACGGCGTCGAAGCGGTCGTCAGTGAAGGGGAGAAACGGGTCGACGTTGAGGTCGTGGACGGCGGTGTCGTGGGCCATGGTGTTGGCGGCGAGCTCACGCTCGTTCATGCCGAGCGCGACCAGTTCGTCGGGTCGGTCGAGGAAGTGCGACACCCACGACGACATGATGTCGAGCACCGAGCCCGTGAGCTCGAGGTGCCGGTAGAGCGTGCCGACCGCCGCGATCGCCCGGTCGTCGATGTGCGTGACGAACCGGTCCGGCACGTAGAAGCGATCGTCGGGCGTCTCGTCCGCGCGTGCGAAGAAGCCGGCTGGGAACTGATCGTGCGGATCGGTCATCTGTGCTTCCTACAACGTCACACCGGCTCGTGCACGGCGCAGCTCGCCGTCGACGTCACCACTCGGTCCGCAGGTGCTCGACGAATGAGTCGTTGTAGTCGGCGTACCGGTGCCACCGGCCGGCCAGCCAGTGGTGCGCGGCGCGCTCGTCGATGC
>JBBDMO010000143.1:0-11519 GCA_040878255.1 Ilumatobacteraceae bacterium | reverse complement strand
GCGAGGGCTCGGGCGAGGGCGACGCGCTGCTGCTGGCCCCCGGAGAGTTGGTGCGGGTAGCGGTTGGCCATCGACGTCAGCTGCACCAGGTCGAGCATGTCGCTGACGCGGCGGTGCCGCTCGGCCTTAGCGATCTTGCGGGTGCGCAGTCCGAAGTCGACGTTGCTCGCGACCGTGTGGTTCGGGAACAAGCTGTAGCTCTGGAACACCATGCCCATGTTGCGATTGTGTGCTGGCGTCTGGGTGATGTCGCTGCCGCCGACGTACACCGAGCCTCGGTCGGCGAACTCGAACCCGGCAGCGATGCGCAGCGCCGTCGTCTTGCCGCAGCCCGACGGCCCCAGCAGCGAGATCAGCTCGCCGTCACGCACGCCGAGGTCGAAGGATTCGAGCGCGACTGTGGGGCCGAACGTCTTGCGGACACCGTGGAAATCGAGGGTGGTCATCAGGGCTTCCCGGAGGCATCGGCAACTGTGGCTGTGTTGGCAGCCGTGGTCGGGGTGGGGACGAAGGGTCGGCGCGGCGTCTTGCGTTGGCGGGTCACCAGGCTGAGGACTGCGAACAATGTGATCGTGACGAGGAGCGCCAGCAGGTTGAGGCCGTAGCCAGCCTGCGGCTCGCGTCCGACGAAGATGCGCTGGAAGGTGGGCAGCGTCTCTTTCAGCAGCGTCTGGGCGATGGTGTATTCGCCGAGCACCACGGCGGCAGTGAGGAACGCCGCTGAGATCATCGACGCCCGCAGGTTGGGGATGAGCACACGCCACAGCGTGCCGCCCCACCCGGCGCCGAGGCTGCGCGACGCATCGACGAGAATGCGCAGGTCAACGGCCTTCAGGCCGGCGTCGATCGACCGGTAGGTGAACGGCAGCGCGAGCACCATGTAGAACGGGATGAGCGAGAAGTCGGAGTTGAGGAACCAGCGGGCGTAGGGCTTCACGATGATGATGCCCGCCACCAGGGCGATCGCCGGGATCATGTACGGCAGCACCGTGAGGAACTCGATGAAGGCACGGGCCTTGGGTACTCGCAGGTGCACCCAGATCGCCGTGGGCACGAGTAGCAGCAGGGTGATGAGCACCGTGCCGGTGGCGAGCTTGAGGCTCAGCTCGAGCGCGTCCCAGAACGCCGGCTCGCTGAACGCCCTCGTGAGGCCCTTGAGCGACCACTTGTCGAACAGGGTGCTCCAGCCCAGGCGGATCGTCGGCACGTTCTGCAACGCGTACCGGGCCAGTGTGAGCAGCGGGGCCAGGAAGAAGACGGCGCTGACGATCAGGACCAGGTTCGGCACGAGGCGCGAGACCCACCGGCGGCGACCGCCAACCGGTCCCGACGCGACAGGAGGCGGCGTCGGCGTACCGTCGAACTCGCCCGACACGGCGACGCCGTAAGCGCCGAGACCACCGACGGGGACCGTCATGACTGCCACCGTTCGGCGCGCTTGCGGGCGATCCAGTAGAGGCTCATGCAGACGGCCATCACGATGATCATCCAGGCGGCCAGCGAGAAGCCCACGGCGTCCTCGCCGATGCTGACGTCGCCGCCCAGGAAGAACCCGATGCGCAGGGGCACGATCTTGGAGTTGTCGGTGAGCACGCTGGCGGTGGCATAGGCGCTGAAGGAGTTGGCGAACAGCAGCAGGAAGCCGCCGAGCAACGAGGGGGCCAGCACCGGTAGGCCGACGCGGCGCCAGTACGTGGTGGTCGTGCCGCCGAGGTTGGCGCACGCCTCGCGCCACGACTGCTTGAGGCCGTCGATGGCGGGCAGGGTGATGAGCACCATCAGCGGCACGTTGAAATAGGCGTAGACGATGATGAGACCGGACACGTTGCCGAGGTCGAAGTCGCCTCCGTACAGGTCCCAGCCCCACGCGCCGAGGATCTTGGTGAGAACGCCCTGGCGGCCGAGGAGGCTCAAGAATGCGAAGGCGAGCGGGAGGCCGCCCATGTTGGCGGCAACACCGCTGAACGCGGCCACAACGCTGCGCAGCCAGCGAGGGCGCGTGGCAGTGGCGGCGGCGTACGCAAGGAGCGTGCCGAACACGACACCGACGAGGGCGGCGCCGGCAGAGAAGGTGATCGAGAACTTGAAGGCTTCCCAGTTCTGGCCGGTGATGCCTTCCTGCATGCCCGACAGCGACCAGCCGTCTTCGGTGCGCAACGCGTTGATGAACACGCTGACCGCGGGAATGAAGAGGAAGAGAACGAGGAACGACAGGAACGGGACCAGCCCGAGCCACGCCCAGTTGCGTCGGGGACGCGACGACACCGCAGGGGCCACGCCAATGGCGTGGCCCCCGTCGGTCGTCATCGTGTCAGTGGTGATGACGGTCACTGATCAGGATCAGGCGTCGGCAACCAGCGGGCCCCACTGCTCGGCCAGGGTGGCCTTGGCAGCAGTGATCTGGGCCGGGGTGAGGAATGCGACCTGGTCGAGCAGCTCTGCCGGCGGCAGGTTGGCGCTGTTCTCATCGGTCACGAGGCCCCGCTCGGTGAGCGAGACGATGCGGGCCGGCACGGCGCCACCACCGAGGTAGCCGAGGGCACCCTCGTCGCTGAAGATGTGCTCCATCCACAGCTTCGAGCAGGCCTGATGCGGGCTGTCCTTGATGACGCCCTGGCCGTAGAAGCCGCCGTAGATGCCGTCGCTCGGGAAGTTGACCTCGATCGTGAGGCCGGCCTCTTCGAGTGCCGACTTCAGACCGGGGACGTTGTAGCTCCAGTCGATGGCGATCGGGGTCTCGCCGGAGAGCACCGTCTCCTTGGTGACGTCGGTGCCACCGAGGTTGCCCGATGTCTTCAGCGCGGCGAAGTACTCGATGCCGGGAAGGATGTCGTCGGCGCTGCCGCCGTTGGCAATGCTGGCGGCCATGACGGCAGCGAAGGCTGCGCCCGACTCGCGCGGGTCACCGTTGAGGTTGACGAGGCCCTTGTACTCGGGCTTGGTCAGGTCGGCGAAGGTCGTCGGCGCCGTCTCCACGATGGTGGTGTTGGTCGAGATCGCCATGATGCCGTAGTAGGCGGCGGTCCAGTTGTTGTCGGCATCCTTCAGACCGTCGGGGATCTCCGAGTCGCTCGTGAGCACGTAGGGCTCGAAGAGGCCCTTGTCGACCATCTCCTGGGCGATCGCCGGGCTGACGTCGACGTTGTCGGGCATGTCGGCCTGGCCGGCCAGGGTCTCGACGGCTTCCATCTCGTCGGCTGACGATGCGTCCGGGTTGGCGACGGGGTACTCGACGCCGGGGTACTTCTCGCCGAAGCTGGCGAGGATGCCCTTGTAGTTCGCCCATTCGTCGGGCAGGGCGATCAGGTTGACCTTGCCCTCTGCGGCGCACTCCTCGGCCAGGGCAGTGAGGTCGGCGCTATCGCCGCCTGCGGCCATGGTGGTGTCGGTGGCGGCGGCAGTGGTTTCGGTGGCGGCGTCGGTGGCCGGCGCCGCTGCTGCGGTGGTGTCGGTGGTGCTCTCGTCGCTGCCGCATGCTGCGAGCAGCAGGCCGAGCGACGCGATGACCGCGACGGCCGACCGCTTGGTGGTGGATCTCATGAAGGTCCCTTCCTGTTCACGGGTGGTACAGGTGAGGAACGTAGCAGCCCGGCATCACCGGGCATGAAGGGCCGCCGCCGTACGGGTGTCGAACAGGCGAACTGAAGGTGAACCCGCAGGCCGGAACCGGTTCGTCAGACGAGCTCGTGCTCGTGCTCGTGCTCGGGCTCGGGCTCGGCGACCTCGACGTGCTGAGCCGGACCCTCGACGTTCAGGTGCGGAAGGATCCGGTCGAGCCACGCCGGCAGCCACCAGTTCTTCTCGCCGAGCAGCTCCATCGTGGCGGGAACGAGCAGCATGCGCACGAGCGTGGCATCGAGGAACACGGCGGCCGCGAGGCCGGTGCCGAACAGCTTGATGACGCGGGTGTCCTCGAGCAGGAAAGCGCCGAACACGACGATCATGATCGCGGCGGCCGCGGTGATGACCCGCGCGGTGGCGGCGAGGCCATCGGCCACCGAGGTGCGCGGGTCACCGGTGCGGTCGTACTCCTCCTTCACTCGAGACAGGAGGAACACCTCGTAATCCATCGACAGGCCGAAGACGATCGCGAACATCATCATCGGTGCGAACGGCTCGATGGGTGCCGGCACGACGCCCGTGACACCGCTGAACCAGCCCCACTGGAAGATCATCACGACGAAGCCGTACGCAGCAGCGATCGAGATGACGTTCATGATGACCGCCTTCAGCGGCACGAGCAGCGAGCGGAACACCATCATCAGCAACACGAACGACAGCAGCAGCACGACGCCGATGAAGATCGGCAGGCGCTGCGACAGGTATGAGGTGAAATCGATCGACGACGCGGTGGATCCGGTGAGGTAGGCGGTGATGCCCGTGCCTGCGGTGGCGGCGGGAAGGACGTCTGCACGGAGGCGCTTCACCGTGTCGCTGGTGGCCTCGTCCTGCGGTGAGGTCGTGGGCACCACACGGATCAGGGCAGCCGTTGGACTCGAGGGGTCGTTGGGGAATGCGGGCGTCACGAAGGCGACGCCCTGGTCGGCTGCGATGGCATCGGACAGCGCCGGGAGCGCAGCGGCGGCCGCGGGTGTCTCGAGGGTGACAGCCACCACGAACGGTCCGTTGAACCCGGGGCCGAAGCCCTCGGCCAAGAGGTCGTACGCCCGGCGCGTGGTCGTGTCCTCGGCGAAGTTGCCCTCGTCGGCAAAGCCCATGCGCAGCGACAGCACCGGTGCGGCGAGGAAGCCGAGCACCAGCAGACCGCCCAACAGTGCCCGCCACGGGTGGTGCTGTACGACGCGGCTCCAGCGGTAGGCGAGCGTCTCGCGCATCGGCTTGTGTTTGCGCGGCCGCAGCTCCTTGCGGAGCGGCTTGATCGCGAAGCCTGCCAGCAGGGTGATGACCGCGAGCGGAATGCCTACGAGCAGCGGGCTGATCGACAGACCGGCACCGAACAGCGCGATGGCGACGAAGCCGGCGGCGATGATGCCGCGCCAGCGGGTGACCTCGACGCGGTGCTGAGCGAAGCCGAGCAGTGCAGGCAGCAACGTGATCGACGCCACCATGGTGACAGCAACCGTGGTGGCTGCGCCGATGCCGAGGCCGGAGATGAATGCGAGGCCCATCAGCAACATGCCGAGCAACGACACGACCACGGTGATGCCGGCGAACACGACAGCGCGGCCGGCGGTGTCCATGGCGGCCACGGTCGACTCCTCGTAATCGAGGCCGAGGGCAACGTTCTCGCGGTACCGCGTGACGATGAACAGCGCGTAGTCGATGCCGACAGCGAGGCCGATCATGGCGCCGAGCGTGGTGGCGAAATCGGGAACGATGAACACGTGACTGAGCAACGCGACGATGCTCGCTCCGAGACCGACGCCGAAGAGCGCAATGCCGATGGGCAGGCCCATGGCGAGCACCGAACCGAAGGCGAGGATGAGGACGATGATCGCGAAGCCGAGGCCGATGAGTTCGGACTCCGGCGGCTCGAACTCGGCGAGCACCTGCCCACCGACCTCCACCTGCAGGCCGTCGATCGAGGGCAGCATCTCGACGATGCCGGTGCCGGTGGAGGCCATCTCGTTCTGGTCGAGGGAGTTGTCGAGGTTCACGTCGGCGAAGGCGATGGTGCCGTCCTGGTTGATGTTGCCCACCCCGGCTTCGCCGTATGGGCTGACGACCGTGACCCCGGGCAGCGCGCCGACCTCGTCGAACAACTCGGTCATCGCCGATACGACGGCCGGGTCGTCCACGCCCTGGGCGGAGCGGAAGACGATGGTGCCCGACTGGCTGCCGGCACCGACCGCCGGGAACTGCTTCGTGAGGACCTCGAAGCCGGACGCGCTCTCGGACGCGGGGATCGAGAACTGGCTGGAGAACGCGGGACCCACGACACCGTTGGCGATGATGCCGACGCCGACGAGGGCGACGAGCCACGCGGCCAGGGTGGCGCGACGATGCCGGAAGCACCAGCGGCCGAGACGAGCGAGCATGGGGGGTTCTTTCTCTCAGGATGCAGTAGAGCCGTCACAGGGTACCGTTCGGGTCATCGTGGAGCCTGAAGAACGATCGACGAGTGGCGTGGTCCGAGGTGACGTTCGTCTCGGCTGGAACGACCGCCTGCAGGCCGCCTGGGAGGCCGAGGGGCTCGGCCGCTCGTGTGCTCGCGTCACCCGTCTCGACCGTGGGTGGAGCACGTTCGTGTACGACGTCTCGCTCGAGCGGGTGCGGGCTCGCAACATCGGAGCCGACGTGGCCGTCGGCGACTGGGTCGTGGTCAGCGACGACGGCGAGCGCGTCGAGGCGATCGTGCCCCGCTACAGCGCCTTCACCCGTCGAGCCTCGTTCGAGGGCAACCGCGCGGTCGCCCACACCATCGCTGCGAACATCGACACCGTCGTGCTCGTCCACTCCCTGACGTCACCACCCAACCAACGCCGGCTCGAGCGCGAGCTCGTCCTCGCGTTCGACAGCGGTGCGTCGCCGGTCATCGTCCTCACCAAGAGCGATCTCGTGGCCGACGTCAAAGCGTCGGTCGACACCCTCGAGGCGGTTGCCGCGGGCGTGCCCGTCATGCTCGCCAGCGGCATCAGTGGCGACGGTGTCGAGGCGCTGCGCGCGCTGGTGCCGGAGGGCGCCACCATGGCGCTGCTCGGTGCCAGCGGTGTCGGCAAGAGCACGCTCATCAACGCGCTCGTCGGTGACCAGGCGCTCGCCACCAGCGAGGTGCGCGAGAACGACCAGCGCGGCCGCCACACCACCACGGCGTGCGAGTTGGTGCGCCTGCCCGGCGCCACCCACGGCTGGCTCATCGACACGCCTGGCGTGCGCGCGGTCAGCCTGTGGAGCAGCGGTCGGGGCATCGAGTGGGCATTCGTCGACGTCTTCGACCTCGCCGACCGCTGCCGTTTCCGCGATTGCAAGCACGAGGACGAGCCGGGTTGCGCAGTGCAGGGTGCGATCGCCGACGGCACCCTCGACCCCCGCCGCCTCGATGCGCTGAAGCGCCTCGTCGCCGAGGAACTCGCCCTCGAAGACGAGCAGCGCGCCTGGGAGAAGTCGCAGGACCGTCGCGGCATCCGCAAGGTCCGCCCCAAACACTGAACCCCCCGGTCACCCCCGCCGAGGTTCTGGTCGCGATCACGTACGGAAGCCGCACCGATTCGCGACCAGAACATCGACGAAACGGTGGTTGGGGTGCCTGGGTGGCGGATCTCGTAGCGTCGGCGGCATGGAGTTCGCCTACACCGACCGTTGCAACGAGTACCGGGCAATCCTCACCCAGTTCATGGAGGAGTGCATCTACCCGAACGAATCGGTGTACGAGGAACAACTCGTCGAAGCAGGCAACCCCAACGCCCAACCCCCGATCATGGAGGAACTGAAGCGCGAGGCACGCGCCCGCGGCCTGTGGAACCTCTTCCAGCCGCACGAGCAGTGGGGTCCCGGCCTGACCAACGCCGAGTACGCGCCGCTCGCCGAGATCATGGGCCGCAGCCCCATCGCCAGCGAGGCGTGCAACTGCTCGGCGCCCGACACCGGCAACATGGAGGTGCTGACGATGTTCGGCACGGCCGAGCAGCAGGACATGTGGCTCCGCCCGCTGCTCGAGGGTGAGATCCGGTCGTCGTTCGCGATGACCGAACCCGACGTCGCGTCGTCCGACGCAACCAACATCGCGCTCAGCATCACCCGCGATGGCGACGAGTACGTGCTGAACGGCCGCAAGTGGTGGATCTCGGGAGCGATGCACCCGCACTGTCAGATCTTCATCGTCATGGGCAAGACCGATCCGAACGCCCCGGCCCACCGCCAACAGAGCCAGGTGCTCGTGCCGATGGGCACGCCAGGCCTCACCGTCGTGCGGCCGCTTCCCGTCTTCGGATACCTCGACCAGGAGGGCCACGTCGAGCTGAACTTCGACAACGTGCGCGTGCCGGTGTCGAACATCATCGCCGACGAGGGTGACGGCTTCGCGATCAGCCAGGCGCGCCTCGGACCCGGCCGCATCCACCACTGCATGCGCAGCATCGGTGCCGCCGAGCGTGCCCTCGAACTGCTGTGCAAGCGTGCGCTCACCCGAACCACCTTCGGCAAGCGCGTCGCCGAGCGCGCCAACATCATGGACTGGATCGCCGAGTCGCGCATCGAGCTCGAGATGGTGCGCCTCCTCACGCTGAAGACGGCGTGGATGATGGACACGATGGGCAACAAGGCAGCGGCCGTCGAGATCAGCGCGATCAAGGTGGCGGCGCCGAACATGGCGCTGAAGGTGATGGATCGCGCCATCCAAGTGCACGGCGCCGGAGGTGTCTCGGACGACTTCCCGCTGGCCCGGATGTGGAGTTGGCAGCGCGCGCTGCGCTTCGCCGATGGCCCCGACGAGGTCCACAAGATGACGATCGCCCGCCGCGAGCTCCGCCGCCACGACCCCGATTTCCGCGCCTGACCCCGTTCCCCACGAACTTCGGCACCACAGCGGGGTGAGGCCCCGGCGTGGTGCCGAAGTTCGTGGGGGTTACAGGGTGCCGGCGTCGAGCATCGTGAGGACTTCGGCGGCGCGGGCCTGCACGGCAGGGAGGTCGCTGAGCTGACGGGCGGCGGCCACCTGGCGCGCCATGCGCGGGTTGCGGCCGAAGCGCTCGGCGTGGCGGGCGACGAAGTCCCAGTAGAGGGTGGTGTAGGGGCAGGCGTCGGGGCCGGTCCGCTTCTTGCGGTCGAAGCTGCAGCCCTTGCAGTAGTCGCTCATCGAGTCGATGTAGGCACCGCCCGCCGCGTACGGCTTGGTGGCCATCGCACCGCCGTCGGCGTGCAGTGCCATGCCCACGACGTTCGGCACCATCACCCACTCGGCACCATCGATGAAGCCCGCCCACATCCAGTCGGTCATCGCCTGCGGATCGACGCCGGCGAGCAGCGCGAGATTGCCCAACACCATGAGCCGCTGGATGTGGTGCACCCACGCGTGGTCGTACAGCGTCTGGAGTGTGATGTCGACGCAGCGCATGCGCGTGGGGGCGCCGGTGAGCACGGGCGGCAGTGGGCGATGGGCATCGAGTTCGTTGCGCGTGCCGTAGTCGGGGCCCCACAGCCAGAAGACACCCCACACGTACTCGCGCCAGCCGATGACCTGCCGGATGAAGCCCTCGGCACTGGCGATGGGGACGAGGCCGGCCCGGTACGCCGCGTCGGCTGCGTCGCACACCTCGCGCGGGTGCAGCAACCCGATGTTCAGGTACTGGGCCAACAGTCCGTGGGCGAGGTGCCAGTTGCGCGACAGCATCGCGTCCTCGTGCGGGCCGAAGCGCGGCAGCAGCTCGGTGATGAAGTGGTCGAGGCGCAGCAGTGCCTCGGCGCGCGAGGTGGCCCACGTGCCGTCGGGCCCGGCGCCCCACACCGTGTCGGGGAGGTCGGCGAGCACCGCCGCGTCGACGTCGTCGAGCTCGGTCTGCAACGGGGTCGGCCACTGGTTCGCATCCTTGGGTGGACGCTGCCGGTTGTCCTCGTCGTAGTTCCACCGGCCCGTCACCGGCTGGTCACCGTCCATCAGGTAGCCGAGACGGGTGCGGTGCCAGCGATAGAAGTCCTCGAGGACGAGCCGCTTGCGCCCGGCGGCCCACGCGGCGAACTCGTCGGGATGGCAGAGGAACTGGTTGCTCGGGACGAGCTCGACGCCGAGCGATGTCAGCAACGCACGGCCTGGCCTGCTGGTGCACTCCATCGCGACCACACGAGCCGGCGCGTGGTCGGCGACGTGGTCCGTGAAACCCTGGCGCAACGATGCGGAGCGGCGCAGGTCGACCTCGTAGCCGGCGGCGCGGCAGTCGTCGGCGAAGCGGCGGAGCGCAGCGACCATGTAGTGCGCTCGCTGGACGTGCCAGCGGTGCTGATCGAGTTTCGCGCGGCTCTCGACCAGCAGCACACGGTGGGTCGTCGGGTCGGCCCCGCTGAAGGCGGCACCGCCGAGCGACAGCTGGTCGCCCAGCACCCAGATCGTCGTCGCGCCGGTGCGGGGCGGCTGCGTACTCACGGCGTCAGGCGGTCGAGCACCCGCACCGCTCGGGCAAGGCCGGACAACTCGAAGCGTTCGACCAGGCGGGGCGACGTGCACACGACCACGAGGTCGCCGCCCTGTTCGCGCGAGCGTGCTGCGCTGCCGAGGACGATGCCGAGTGCTGTGTCGTCGAGTGCCGTGACCCCGTCGAGGTCGACCGCCACGGTGGCGCCTCGATGCTCGGTGATCGCCTTCAGCAGGGCATCGCGCAGCACCCCGACGGACGCCAGGTCGAGCTCGCCGCTGACCATCACGACCGCGACGTCACCGACAACGGTTCGGCGACAGAACAGGTCCACGGCCGCACGATACCCGCGACCCCCTGGGGTCATGGCGGCTCGGTGGCCATCACGACCTCGGCCCGCAACGCGACGTCGGGAACGAGCAGCCCGACCAATGGCACCCGGGTGCGGGAGGTGGCCGTGACCACCACCCGCACCGTGCCGACCCCGTTCCGGACGGACACCGCAGCGCCGATCGGCGGTCCGGAGGCCAGCGCGCCACGGGCCGCAGCGAGCGGCGCTGCCGACACCGATGCGGCGCGGGCGGCCTCGCGGGCGAGGTGCAGGACCACCAGGTCGTCGCGCACGACCAGACCGACCTGCACCACGCCCAGCAGCAGCAGACACACCAGCGGCAGGCTCAGCGCGAGTTCGACCACGGCCTGCCCGCGGTCGTCGGTGCGGTCACACCTTGTCGAGGACCGCATCGATCACCTTGTCGAACAGTCGGCCGATCTTGCCGGCTCCGCCACCAGCGGTGGCCCAGGTGATGACCAGCAGTGCGATCGCGGCCGCGCCCAGCATGACGAGCGCATATTCGGTGGTGGCCTGGCCGCGGTCTCGCGACGAGTGATCGACGTCGCGCCGGCGCGGGTCGATGGGGATGCCGGTGGCGGCGCACAGGCACAGCAGTTGCAGACGGACGACGAACTCGGACATGGCGCACCTCGGGTGTTCGTGGGAGTGAGGGGGGTCAGCTCAGGTGGAGCGACGAGAGGGCACCGATGAGCAACGGAGCGATGGCGACCAGCACGAAGGCCGGCAAGGTGCAGAACACGAGGGGGAAGGCGAGTCGGACCGGTAGCTCACGCGTGGCCGACTCCGCCAGGCGGCGACGGTGTTGGCGGGCCTCGTCGGCAATGTGATCGACCATGGGGCCGATGGGCATGCCGGTGCGCTCGCCGGCCGACAGGGTGGCGACGAACGTGAGGGCGCGCGTGCCGAGGTGGTCGACCACGCTGCCGAGCGCATCGACGAACCGGTCGCCACGATGCACGCGCTGGTCGACCTCGCGAAACGCGCGGCCGATGAGCGGGTGGACCGTGGCAGCGAGGTGCGCGAGCACTTGATGTGGCATCAAGCCCGCCTGGACGCTGACGACGAACAGGTCGAGCGCGTCGGGGAAGGCATCGTCGAGCATCCGCTCGCGCCGGCGGCCGGGCCGCGGATCGCGCGCC
>JBBDMO010000142.1:0-11527 GCA_040878255.1 Ilumatobacteraceae bacterium | reverse complement strand
GCCGGGTCGGTGCCATCGGTGCCATCGGTGCCGAGCACCTCGCCGAGGCGCGCCGCCTCCTCGGGGTCGAACACCTCCGAGGCGAGACGGACCTCACCGAGGAACGTACCGGCGCTGGCCCTGACCGAGCGGATGACACCGTCGACCACGTCCTTGTCGACGTCGCCGGCCACGACCATCAAGACCGAGCCGCCGGCGTAGCGGCCCTCGAGCAGCTGGTCGGGTCCGTCGACTTCCCACGCGTCGAGCTGCGCGAGTTCCGCAGCGAGGGCATCGTTCTCGGCGCGCTCGAGCTCGATGTTCTGCTCGGCGCTCTCGAGGCGAGCGCGTGTGCTGTCGAGCAGCGGGCCACGCACGACTGTCGAACCGGCGGCGATGCCGACGGCCAACGCGACGAACACCGCCACCAGGCTGAAGATGTGCTGGCGCAAGCTGATCACCGGATCACCATGCCGCGGTTCACGAGACTAGGGTGCATCCGACTGCACTCCATCCGATTCGGCTTCATCCGCTCCGTCACCAGCCGATCCGAGCGCGCAGCCAGAGCCACAGGCTGCGCAGCCAGAGGCGCACCGGTTCGCTGACCGCCACCACGAGCACCAACGACGAGAGCATCGCCACCGTGAACAGCGCAATGTCGCGACCCTTCACCACCGGTCGGTAGAGGTTGTTCACGCCCTTCGCGTCGACGAGCATGCGGCCCACCTTCAACCGCACCAGGAACGTCGAGGCCATGCCCTGGCGTCCCTTGTCGAGGAAGTCTTCCATCGAGTTGTGCGTACCGACCGCCACGATCAGTTCGGTGCCACGCTCGTACGCCAGCAGCATCGCGATGTCCTCACTGGTGCCGGCGCTCTCGAAGAGCAGGTACTGCAGGCCGAGGTCGCGCAGCCTCTCCGCACCGGGGGCCCGGCCCCCCGCGTATGCGTGGACGATCAGTTCGGCGCCGCATCGCAGCGCGGACTCGCTCACCGAGTCCATGTCGCCGATGATGATGTGCGGCTTCATGCCGAGGCCGAGCAAAGCGTCGGCACCGCCGTCGACACCGATCAACACGGGCCGCATCTCACGGATGTAACCCGACCGGTGCAGTGCCAGCAGGTCCTCGCGGAAGTCGATGCCCCGGACCACCACGAGCGTTTGCCGGTGGTGGAAATCGACGGTCGACGGCGGCAGGTCCGGGCTGTCGGTCGCGAGGTGGCGTTCCTGACGCAGGTATTCGAGCGTGTTCGCAGCGAACAATTCGAGCTGCTCGCCGACACGGTTGCGCGCCTCGGCCACGCGCTCGGCCAGACCTGCTTCGTCCTGGCGGCGACCAGTGGCGATCAGCTCGTGCCCGATGAGCAGCCGGTCACCGTCGATCGTGACGACCTCACCCTCGGCGATGCGCTCGAGCACGCCGACCCCCACGTCGTCGAGTACGACGATGCCGTGGCGGACCAGTTGCAGCGGCCCCAGATTGGGATACCGCCCGGTGAACGAGGCGACCGCGTTCACGACCGCCACCACGCCTGCATCGACCAACGAGTCGGCGGCGACCAGGTCGACGTCGGAGTGGTTGATGACTGCGATCTCGCCTGGCTCGAGCCGCTTCACCAAGTCCTTGGTGCGCCGATCGGCACGGGCACGAGCACTCACCGGCGCGTCGGTGCGGGCGTGGGCGGCCATCAGGCGCCCTTGCGCAGTGCGAGCAGTTCGGCCGCATGGTCGCGCGCTGTGGCCGAGTCGGGTGCACCCGAGAGCATCCGGGCGATCTCGGCGATGCGATCGTCGCGATCGAGGTGCTCGGCGGCGGCAACCGTGACGTCACCCACGACCGACTTCGACACCTGCACCTGGTGATCGGCCAGTGCAGCCACCTGCGCGAGGTGGGTCACCACGAAGACCTGGTGCCGTTCCCCGAGCGCGGCAAGTGCGGTGCCGACGGCAGTTGCGGCGGTGCCTCCGATGCCGGCGTCGACCTCGTCGAACACGAGCGTGCCCGGAGCCTCGATGAGCACCATCCGCAGCGCCAGCATCGAACGAGCCAGCTCACCGCCGGAGGCGACCTTGGTGAGCGGGAGCGCGGGTGAGCCGGGGTTGGCGGCGAGCAGGAAGGTGACGTCGTCACCGGGGTCGTCGGCGCCGACCGAGATGTCGACCTCGGCTCGGGGCATCGCCAGCTCACGTAACCGATGCTCGACTGCAGACGCGAGGTCACGTGCCGCCCCACGACGACGGGCACCCACCACGGCTGCCGCCTTGCGCTCCGCTGTCAGCGCGGCGGCACGGTCGCGCTCGAGCCGCTCGACTGCCGCCTCGTAACCCTCGAGCTCGTCGAGTCGCTCGCGGGTGGTTCGACGGAAGTCGAGCACGTCGGCCAGCGTCTCGCCGTACTTGCGCCTGAGATTGCGCAGCAGCTGTCGGCGTTCGACGACCTCGGCCAACTTGGCAGGATCATCGTCGATGCCGTCGACCCGGTGGCGCAGCTCGTCGGCCACGTCGGTCAGCTCGGCGTGGAGCCCATGGAGTCGTGCCACGAGGTCGGCGAACGGGCTGCGGGCCGCCAGCACGCCGATCGCTGTGGTGACCGCGTCCGCTGCGGCATCGTCGGCGGCGAGGCAGGCGATCGCTGCCGCTGCGGCCTCGCGGTGAGCCTGCGCGCCCGACAGCACATCCTCGAGCTGCTCGAGTTCGACGTCCTCGTCCGGCCCGGTCAGCGCCGCAGCATCGAGCTCGTCGAGCTGGAACCGGAGGAGGTCGAGCTCGCGTGCCCGGGTCCGTCCGTCCCCGCCGAGCGCAGCGAGCGACGCATCGATCTCGGTGAGCCGCGCTCTCGCCGAGCGCAACGGTGTGAGGTCGACCGTGGCGAAGCGGTCGAGGGCGTCGCGCTGCGTTGCGGCACCGAGCAGGCTCTGGTGCGCGTGTTGGCCATGGATGTCCACGAGCCGGCCGCCCACCTCGGCGAGCGTCGCCACCGTCGCGAGTCGACCGTTCACGTAGGCGCGCGATCGGCCCTCGACCGGGACGACTCGAGCGAGCACGATCTCGTCGTCGCCGTCGGTGAACCGGCCCTCGACCCGTGCCTCGGCCGCCCCGGACCTGACGACCGAACCGTCGGCACGGCCGCCGACGAGCAGACTGATCGCCTCGACGAGCATGGTCTTGCCGGCACCGGTCTCACCGGTGAGCACCGTGAGCCCGCGACCGAACACGAGGTCGAGTCGCGCGATGACGCCGAGGTCCTCGATGTGCAGCTCGAGCAGCATCAGCGATCCGCCAGGCCGAACTTGGTCTTCAGGATCTGGTGGAAGCGACGTCGTCCGAAACGTACGAAGCACGCACCCTGATCGCAGGCGCGGAACGTGACGGTGTCGCGCTCGACGAGCGACGCCGTACGGCGCCCGTCGACGGACAGCACGACCGGCCGGTGTCCCATGACCTCGACCTCGACCGACTCGTCTGGGTCGAGCACGAGCGAGCGGTCGAACAGCATGTGGGGCGACACCGGCGTCAGCAGCAGCGCGCGATGTCGCGGCGAGACGACCGGCCCGCGCGCCGACAGTGAGTAAGCGGTCGATCCGGTGGGCGTCGACACGATGAGACCGTCGGCGGCGTACGACGTGAACACCTCACCGTCGATGCGCACCAGCAGGCGCACGGTGTGGCCCGGGTCCTGTTTTTCGAGGACTCCCTCGTTCAGCGCTCGCCAGACCTCGGTCGATCCGTCGTCGTCCCGCCGCAGCATCACGTCGACCATCATCCGGTGCTCGAGCGCCCAGTCACCAGCGTCGGCGCCCGGACCGGCCATGAACCGCTCGAGCGCAGACGTCAGCGCGTGTGGCTCGACCTCGGTGAGGTACCCGAGCAGCCCGACGTTGACCCCGATGATCGGAACCTGCGCACCGTCGAGCATCTGGACGGCGCGCAGCATCGTGCCATCGCCACCCAGACTCACCAGCAGGTCGGCGGTCGCTGGCGACTGCTCCCCCACCAGGTTCGGCAGCCCGAGCGCTGCCGCATCCTCCGGAGTCATCCAGGCATCGTGGCCCCGAGCGGCCAGCCAGCCCGCAGCTTCGCGGACCAGCGCCGACACCTCGGCACGCTCACGATGCGCTACCAGCAGCACGCGGCTCATGACGTGGCCCCTTCCGCGGGGCCGAGCGCGTGCACCAGGAACTCGCGATTGCCATCGGAACCCGTGATCGGTGAATCGCACCAGTCGACGACGGTGCAGCCGTTCTCGGTGAGGCATGCCGCCACCTCGGCGCGCACCCGGTCGTGGATCGCTGGGTCGGTGATGATGCCGTGGCCCTTCGAGACCTCCTGCCGTCCCGCCTCGAACTGAGGTTTCACCAGCAGCACCAGGTGACCACGTGGCGCGACGACTCGCACCAGCACGGGAATGACCTTGGTGAGGGAGATGAACGACAGATCGCCGACGATCACCTGCGGCGCAACCTCGAGGTCGCCGGCCGAGAGACTCCGCACGTTGAACCGCTCGACCACATCGACCCGTCGATCACCCCGGATGCGCGGATGGAGTTGCCCGTGCCCGACGTCGAGTGCCACGACATGCGCAGCTCCGCGCTGCAGGAGACAATCGGTGAACCCGCCGGTCGAGGCGCCGGCGTCGACTGCCTCCATGCCGTCGACGTCCAGACCGAACGCGTCGAGCGCGGCATCGAGCTTGTCGCCCCCTCGGCTCACGAAGCGCGGCGGCGGCCCGGTGATGACGACAGCGTCGCCCGGGTCGACGAGTCGCGACGCCTTCTCGGCCATTGCACCGTTGACCAACACACGCCGGGCGTCGATGGCCCCGGATGCTTCAGTTCGACTCGTCACGAGACCTCGTCTCACCATCTCAGCGTCGAGGCGAAGCCGGCGCGACACGCGTCAGCGCTTCGCGGCCTTCTTGGTCGCGACCTTCGCGACGCCCGAGGCACCTGCGGGCTTCCTGGCTGCCAACTTCCTCGCGGGCGTCGTGGCAGCGGCCGGAGCAACGGCCTTCTTCACCGGCGCCGCCTTCTTCACCGGCGCCGCCTTCTTCACCGGCGCTGCCTTCTTCGCAGGCGCCGCCTTCTTCACAGGCGCCGCCTTCTTCACAGGCGCTGCCTTCTTCGCAGCAGCCTTGGTCGGCGCTGCGGCAGCAGATCGGTCCGAGGCGGCCTTCGACGCGTTCGAGGCCGACTTGCGTGAGGCGACGCCGAGCGAGTCGGCGAGGTCCTCGATGCGATCCTCGAGGTCGTCGATGCGGTCGGCCACACGGCCGAGCTGCTTGGCGACCTCGGACTGGATCGACGTCAGCAACGACTCGGTCGTGGCGCGACCCCGGTCGACGAGCTGTTGCACGGCTTTCTGCGCATCGCTTCGACGGAGCTGACCGTTCTGGACGAACTCGTTGACGAGCTTCTCCGCATTGTTCTGCGACATCTCGGTGAACTGGGCGCCGGCATCGAGCAATCGCTTCAGCATGGTGGTGGCAGGCATGATCGGAGTGTACTGGCCCGACGCAGCCCGATCGGGGCGCACGGTGTGGTCTCCCTGACGACCCGCGAGCCGACGCTCAACGAACCGGTCGACCGAGCAACTGCTCGACCACGATCGCGAGGTCGTCGCCTGTCAGATCGGGCGTCGGGTCGACAACTGTGCCGCGTGCCGTCACGCCGGACCACACGTGTGCGTACCGGCATCCGAGGGTGCGCGCGAACAGGCCATCAGTAGATGGGCGGTCCCCCACCATCACTGCCGCCCGGGCCGCAATCTCGCCCACCGTCTCGCGGACCAGGCGAGCCATCGGCTCGTACGGCTTGCCCGCGACGACGGGGACCGTGCCGGAGCCGACGGCCACCGCCGCCAAGATCGCACCGCCGCCGGGGATCGGCCCATCCGGAGTCGGGTAGGTCGCGTCGTCGTTCGTGCCGATCAGCCGAGCACCGGCGTGCACGGCCGTCGCGGCGCGGCGCAGACCCTCGTAGTCGAACGTCCGATGGAAGCCCACCATCACTGCGTCGCAGGGGCCGTCGAAAACCGGCACCGCACCTCGCCGCTCGAGTGCTTGCACCACCCCCGACCCTGCGCACACGAGCACTCGCTCACCCGGCTCGACGAGCATCGCACCGGCAAGGGCCGAGGTGAGCACGTCACCACGTGCCGGAATCCCGATCGCCTCGAGCGCGAGCTCCTGCTGCTCGATCGTCGACATCGAGTTGTTGGTCACGAACAGGACCCGTGTTCCGGCCGCCCGAAGAGCGGCGATGGCCTGCGGTGACCGTGAGATCGGCTTGTGGGCCAGCCACACCACTCCGTCGAGGTCGAGGAGGACGACGCCAGGAGCAACGATGACGGGCTCGGGGAATGCCATGTGGTCATCGTGGCATGTCAGCTGCCATCCTGTGCAGGTGCCTCGTTTCGAACCGTTCCCCGCGTTGCGCTATGCGCCGTCCGTCGATCTCGACCTCGCCGCTGCGCCACCGTACGACGTGCTGTCCGACCACGACGTCGCGGTGCTGGCGGCGCGTCATCCACGCAACATCGTCATGGTCGACGTACCGCAACCGGCTGATGACGACTCGAGATATGAGCGGGCAGGCGCGTTGCTGCGCCAGTGGGAGGCGGAGGGAACATTGGTCCGCGACAGCACGCCTTCGTTCACGCTGTATCGGATGCAGTTCCGTACCGAGGATGGCACCGAGCGCCAGACCGTCGGCGTGATCGGGGCACTCGAAGTCGTCGACGAGGGGGCCGGCGGCGTGCTGCCCCATGAACGCACCACCCCGAAGGCCAAGACCGACCGTCTCGATCTGACCCGGGCCACCACAGCCAACCTGTCACCGGTGTGGGGCCTGTCACTGACAGCGGGTCTCACCGATCTACTCCGCGACCCGGCCGAGCTGGTCGGTACGTGCACCGATTCCGAGGGAGTCGTGCACACCGTCGAGCGCGTCACCGATCCGGCGCGGATCGAGGCAATCGCGGCAGCTGTGTCCTCGCACGCTGTGCTCATCGCCGACGGCCACCACCGATATGCGATCAGCCGCACCTACCGCGACGAACGACGATCAGCCGCCGGCGGCGGCGGCGGCGGACCATGGGATCTCACGCTCACCTACGTCGGCGAACTGGTCGACGAGCAGCTCAGCATCGACGCCATCCACCGCCTCTACAGCGGTGTGACGGAAGCCGAACTGCTCGACGTACTCGGCCGATCCTTCGACCTCGAACACGCCGGTCCGGTCGATGCCGGCTTTGCCCGCCGAGTTGTCGATGAGGCAGCGCTGTGCTTCGTTCACGCCGATGGGACCGGCACGTGGTTGCGGCCTCGCGCCGATGCGTTCGAGGGCATCCGTGACCTCGACGGTGCGTTGCTCGAACATTCGCTCGCAGGTACCGACATCGATGTCACCTACCAGCACGGTGTCGAGCACGTGGTCGAGGCCGTCGCCACCGGGGCGGTCACAGCCGGCGTGCTGATCCGTCCAACGAGCATCACCGAGATCCGCCGCACTGCCGACGAGGGCCTGCTGATGCCGCCGAAGTCGACCTTTTTCACGCCGAAGCTTCGCACCGGCCTGGTGGTCCGCCCACTCGTCTGACCAGGATTGCCAGGTACCGAGTGGCGCTGCGACAATCAGGAAACGACGGTCAGGAAACGACAGTCACGACGCGAGCGATTTGCCCGTCGACCCCAGGTCAGCGAATGCCTCGCCGAGGCGTTCGACCAGCCCTTGTTCCGCCTTGCGGAGCCACTTGCGTGGGTCGTAGTAGCTCTTGAACGGGGTCCCGTCGACCGGATCGATCTGGTACTTGAAGGCCTTCGGGTGCTCGTCGATGAACTCACCGACCGGCTTCGAGAACGCGAACTGTGTGTCGGTGTCGATGTTCATCTTGAACACGCCGTAGCTGACCGCCTCGGCGATCTTCTCCTTCTCCGAGCCCGAGCCACCGTGGAAGACCAGGTCGAGTGGATTGCGATCGAGCCCGTGGGTGCTGGCCACCAGTTCCTGGGACGCCTGCAGGATCTCGGGCCGCAACTTCACGTTGCCCGGTTTGTACACGCCGTGCACGTTACCGAACGAGGCTGCAACCGAGAACCGGCCGATCGGGCTGAGGGTGTCGTAGGCGAGCAGGACGTCGGCCGGCTGGGTGTACAGCTTCGAGTTGTCCGCGCTCTCGTCGAACTCACCACCGATGCCGTCCTCCTCACCCCCGGTGACGCCCAACTCGATCTCGAGATTCATGTCGAGCGTGGCCATCCGGCCGAGGATCCGGGCGCACTCGTCGATGTTCCACTGCAGCGGCTCTTCGGACAGGTCGAGCATGTGTGAACTGAACAGCGGCTGTCCGGTTTCGGCGAAGAACGCCTCGCCATGATCGAGCAGTGCCTCGACCCATGGGATGAGCTTCTTGTTGGCGTGGTCGGTGTGCAGCACGACGCACACTCCGTAGTGGCGGGCCATCAGGTGGACGTGACGTGCGGCCGACACGGCGCCGAGCACCTTTGCCAGCGCCGTGTCGGGCATGCCCTGCCCGGCGTAGAACTGCGCGCCGCCGTTCGACAGCTGGATGATGACGTCGGACTTGTTCACCGCCGCTGCCTCGAGGACCGCGTTGATGGTGTTCGTGCCGGTGACGTTGACGGCCGGGAGTGCGTACCCGCCTGCCTTTGCTGTCGCCACGAGCGCCTGGTACGCCTCGCCGGTGACGACTCCGGCGGGCAGCGTCGTTGCTGCTGCAGTGTCCATTGCCTGGTCTCCTGTGCTGAAAGAGGGGGGTTTCACGCTGGGCTGAGCACGCCCACGCCTGATCGTAGCGCTGCCGCCGACCCGGGTCCCAGGACCTGCGCAGCCTTGCGGAGCGACGCCTCGACCGGTCGGCGCCTCGTCACCTCGACGAGCGACATGGCGAGGACCTCGGTACGACTCTGTGTGACGCCTCCCGCCCGATAGAACCGACGACGCACCGCGCCAACCACGACGAGTTCGGTGCCCGCCACCCAGCTCGCCGCATCGCCGATGCAGGCCCGCCCAGCGACCAGCTCACCATGCCAGGCCACCGGCACCGACGCCGCCGGATCGGTGGCCCCACCGGCCTCGAGTGGAGTCGTGAGCTCGAGCGCCCAGCGAATGTCACCACTGGGCAATTCGGTGCGACGCGGCGCAGAGCTGAGCAGGCCGCTGAGGATGACGATGTTCATGGGGTTTCCTCCCGTGGTGGCACGTCAAGCCGATGAGGCCGGACGCTCGTGATGACGGGGGAAGTCAGCGTGATCGTATGGGAGGGGTATGACGTCGCTCAGCGGCCGAGCGTCGCCAGGCGCTGCATGACATCGGCGAACTCAGCGTCGGCCTGGGCCACCAACGAGAAGTACCGGCGCGCCTCGACCACCTCACCCGAGCGATCGAGCAGGTCGGCAATGACGTACCACTGCCGAAGGTGATAGTCGCGCACCTTCTTCGGGACCTCACGCGCTTTTACCATCAGGGTGAGCGCTCCACGAAGGTCTCCCTGATCGGCCAGCGCACCGGCTGCGACGATCCGGCCTTCTGCCATGAGCGACGGTTCAGGGGAGGCGGCCTTCAGCTCTTTCCACAGCTCGTCGACGGTGTTGTACCGCTTCAGTGCGCGGTAGCAGTCCGCCAGCACGGGATGGTGACGCAACGAATGGTCGAGTTGGCGCGCCAGTTCGAGTTCGACAGCAGCCTTGCGCCACTGGCCGGTGCAATACCACGACAGGCCGGCGATCTCGTGAGCCATTGCCACGTTCGGGAGGTCACGCAGCACCGCCTGCACCATGCGGCGGGCATCGTCGTAGCGCCCTCGCTCGAGTGCCTCAGCCGCCGATGTCAGGCGCTCACGGTACTTTCCGGCCTTTGGCCCGCCGGCTTCGCGTTCGACCTCGGCGACCACCTCGGGATCGAGTTCGCCCGGGGTGCGGGTGCGAGGCGCCTTCTCGACGACGATGGGCTCGGGCTCGGCGCGACCCCGTTTGGTGGCGCCGGCCGCTGCAATGCGGATGGGACCCTCATCGACCCACTGCTCCTTGTCCCACGGCGGCGGTTCCTTTGCTGCCGGGAGCACCGCTGCCGCGCTCCGCGGGCCACGGATCGCCTTCACCTCCATCGCACGCCGCTCTGCAGCCGTGGGAATGCGCCTGGGCGTGCGATCATCCGTACCGCCCCGAACCGGACGACCCGGCGCGCCACGACGAGCCCCAGGCGCACCACCCGAGCGGGCCGGACCCCGACCACCCCCGGAACTGGGACGAGCGTCGGAGGCGTACCGCTCTGAAGCAGGCCGGTCGCGCCGAGGCGCACCACTGCTCGCGCCCCGGGAACCACGCTCGCCATGCGCAGCGTCTCGCGCCGGGCCGGTCCGCGGTCCACGGGGAGATCCATCGGGAGCATCGCGACGCGGACCGGACCGGCTCGGTCCATTGGCGCTGCGGCCGGCCGGACGGTCTGGGCGCAGCCCCTCGTCACGGCGTGGCCCGGAACGAGCGGGCCGACTGTCTCCACTGTCTCGAGACGGACCCGAACGCGCAGGGCGGCGATCGCCATCGCGGGGTGGGCCGGACCGGGCCGGACGATCAGTGCCGGCATCGCGCCCTGCCGGCCGCCCCACCTGGTCCTCGCGCCGGGGTGCCCGGGTCTGTTGACCTTCCCGACTCTCGCCACGCGATGGACGTGCATCCGGTCCACTGGTGCGGCCCGACGACGGCCGGGGCGACGCTCCACGGGGAGCAGACGACCGAGAACCGGCGACTCGGGGGGCGCCACCAGTGCTCGAACGACCACCCGACGCGCCTCGCGATCCTGCTCCACCGGTCGCAGGGCGACTACCTCCGGGGGCCGGACGAGACGTGGAGCGAGCAGGGGGACGACGATCACCAGATGGCGGCATAGGGCAACCGAGCCTAGTGGCGAAAACGACGAACACCCCCCGACGAGGTCGGGGGGCGTTCGAGCGATGAATTCGGCGACGACCTACTCTCCCAGGGGGTCTACCCCCAAGTACCATCGGCCCTGACAGTCTTAACTTCCGTGTTCGGGATGGGAACGGGTGTGACCCTGTCGGTATGGTCACCGAAACCTGTTGTCAAGGAGTGCGCCAATAAGGCAGCACCTCCGAGTACTCCAGAGCAAGCACGAACATAATTTTCTAACCAAGCCCTCGGCCGATTAGTACCGGTCAGCTCAATGCGTTACCGCACTTACACTTCCGGCCTATCAACGTGGTGGTCTAGCCACGGGCCTTACTGCGTTAACCGCATGGGTGTACTCATCTTCGAACGGGTTTCCCACTTAGATGCTTTCAGCGGTTATCCCTTCCGGAGGTGGCTAATCAGCCGTGCCCTTGGCAGGACAACTGACACACCAGAGCTCCGTCCATCCCGGTCCTCTCGTACTAGGGATAGCTTTCATCAAGACTCTTCCGGCTGCAGAGGATAGGGACCGAACTGTCTCACGACGTTCTGAACCCAGCTCGCGTACCTCTTTAATGGGCGAACAGCCCAACCCTTGGGACCTGCTTCAGCCCCAGGATGCGA
>JBBDMO010000141.1:0-11600 GCA_040878255.1 Ilumatobacteraceae bacterium | reverse complement strand
AGGACACGATCGCGATCCTGCGCGGCCTCAAGGAGCGCTACGAGGTCCACCACGGTGTCCGCATCCAGGACTCGGCGCTCGTCAGCGCCGCCGTGCTCAGCAACCGCTACCTCACCAACCGGTTCCTGCCCGACAAGGCGATCGACCTCATGGACGAGGCGGCCAGCAAGCTCCGCATCGAGATCGACTCGCTGCCCACCGAGATCGACGTCGTCGAGCGGCGCATCCTGCAGCTCGAGATCGAGCAGGTGGCGCTGTCGAAGGAGACCGACGTCGCGTCGCGCGAGCGCCTCGATGACATCGTGGCCGAGCTCGCCGGGTTGCGCGAGCAGTCGGCCGAGATGCGCGGTCACTGGGAGGGCGAGAAGAATGCGATCGCGGCCATCCGCACGCTCAAGGAAGAGCTCGAGCAACTCCGCACGCACGTCGAGCGCGAGACCGACCTCAACCTCGCTGCCGAGATCCGCTACGGCCGGATCCCCGAGCTCGAGCGGCGGATCACCGAAGCCACGTCGCACCTCGACGAGCTGCAATCCGGCAACCGGATGCTCAAGGAGGAGGTCGACGCCGAGGACATCGCCGAGGTCGTCAGCAAGTGGACGGGTGTCCCGGTCACTCGCCTCATGGAGAGCGAGATGGCCAAGCTCGTCCACCTCGAGGATCTGCTCCACCAACGGGTCATCGGCCAGGACGAAGCGGTCACAGCAGTGTCGAGCGCGATCCGCCGGTCACGCGCGGGGCTCAGTGACCCGAACCGTCCGATCGGCTCGTTCATGTTTCTCGGACCCACCGGGGTCGGCAAGACCGAGCTGGCCCGAGCGGTCGCCGAGTACCTGTTCGACGACGACAAGGCAATGGTCCGCATCGACATGGGCGAGTACATGGAGAAGTTCTCCGTCACCCGCCTCATCGGGGCGCCTCCCGGCTACGTCGGCTACGACGA
Source organism: Ilumatobacteraceae bacterium (assembly GCA_040878255.1). GTDB lineage: Bacteria > Actinomycetota > Acidimicrobiia > Acidimicrobiales > Ilumatobacteraceae > VFMC01. The sequence goes on along the minus strand of JBBDMO010000141.1, from coordinate 10,657 downwards.
GGGCGGCCAGCTGACCGAGGCGGTGCGGCGTCGGCCGTACAGCGTGGTCCTGCTCGACGAGATCGAAAAGGCCCACCCCGACGTGTTCAACGTGCTGTTGCAGGTGCTGGACGACGGTCGTCTCACCGACGGCCAGGGCCGAACAGTCAACTTCACCAACGTCGTCATCGTCATGACGTCGAACCTCGTCGGCGACCCGCTCACGTTCTTCAAGCCCGAGTTCATCAACCGCGTCGACGAGATCATCCGGTTCCGGTCGCTCACCGAGGACGACCTGCGCCACATCGTCGAGATCCAGCTCGCCGGGTTACGCCGTCGGATGGCAGACCGCCGGATCCTCCTCGAGGTCACCCCCGAGGCGATGACCCAGCTCGCCCACGAGGGTCACGACCCGAGCTTCGGCGCCCGCCCGCTGAAGCGGGTGATCCAGCGCCAGATCAGCGACCCGTCGGCCGTGCTCATCCTCGAGGGCAAGGTCACCGATGGCGACACCATCACCGTCGACGCCGTCGACGACGTCCTCACCATCACCACCTCCTGAGACCACCCCCACCCCCACGAACTTCGGCACCACAACGGGACTCAGGCCCCCTGGGGTGCCGAAGTTCGTGGGGGTTCAGGGGCTGACGAAGGCGATCGCGTTGCTCAGCAGGCGGCGGACGTTCGGGTCGGCGTAGCTGCTCGGGCCGTCGCCCGGCTGGAGGTACACCACGGTGGAGGCGTCGACCTCGTGGGTCCAGGCGATCAGGTCGGGGCCATCAGGGTGCGTCCAGCCGGCGCGGTCGTTGCGGCGCCCGCTGATCGCGTTCGTGGTGCCGTAGAAGTTGACCTCGGTCATGGGGAAGCGGGTTCGGATCAGCGGCGTCACACCAGCGGCGATCGGCGGGGTGAGGTACAGCTCGTCACGGAGCACGAACTCGGGGGGCAGTCCGGCGCACACGGGGTGCTCCGGCGCCAGCACCTCGGCCGTGTGTTCGACGTCGAGCAGGTAGCCCGAGTCCGGCCACGGCTCACCACGGAACGTCGCCGGCGCGTAGAGGAACCGCCCGCCGACGATCTCGGCGTACCGGTCCCACGTCGGCCAGCCCGCGATCGCATGGTGCATGAACACCATGCCGACGCCCTCGCGCAGCAGCGCCTCGAACCCCTCGACGAACGCCGGCGTCGGAGCGGTCAGCTCGAGCGGTGGCTCGCCGCGGGTGAAGGTGAGGCCCGGCATGTCGTAGAACACGACGGCGTCGACCTGGCCGATCCGGTCCGGGTGGAGCCGGTCCTGCGCCTCGGGGTGCTCGACGTGTTCGTACGTGGTCGGGTGCTCGGCGCTGATCAGGGAGTCGAACATCGCGAGGAACGGCTCGCGCTCGAACGGGTGGCCCTTGGTGACGAGCAGGACGTTGCGGAGGCGATCGTTCATCGTTGGCCGACGCTACGCACACTGCTGCGGAACATCGGTGCCGGGCGAGCGGTTGGCGAACCCATGGACGTTTCCGCTGCACTCACCTTCCTCACCGGCAAGCACAACGGGGTCCTCACCACCGTGAAGCGCGACGGCCGACCGCAGCTGTCGAACATCACCTTCCACGCCGGCGACGACCGCGTCATCCGCATCTCGATCACCGCCGACCGGGCGAAGTACGCCAACCTCGTCCGCGACCCGCGGGCCTCGGTGCACGTGACCCAGGGTGACTTCTGGGCCTACGCAGTGGTGGAGGGTGACGCCGAGCTCACGCCGGTGGCCGCCGACCCGCACGACGCCACGGTCGACGAGATGGTCGAGCTGTACCGGGCGGTGCAGGGCGAGCATCCCGACTGGGACGAGTACCGCCACGCGATGGTGACCGACCGGCGTGTGGTGGTGCGGCTCCGGCCCACGCACGCCTACGGCATGCTGCCGCGCTGACCCTCGGTCGGCCACCCAGCATGCAGGCCCGCACGGCACGGGCGACGTCGCTCAGGGAAGTCGGTTGCGGATCGCGTTGCCGTGGGCGGGGAAACCCTCGTGGTCGGACAGCGCGATGATCGATGGGGCCATGCGGTGCAGGGCGCGCTCATCGGCCCGGGCGACCGCCGTGCGCTTCAGGAACGCATCGGCGGTGATCCCCGACGAGACGTGCGCGAAGCCACTGGTGGGCAGCGATGCCGGGCAACCGATGACGAAGTTCGCCGCGCTGAACGGCGTGTGCTGGCCGACGAGGATCTCGCCGGCCTCGGTGAGCAGGGCGAGCACCCGGTCGGTCTCGGCATCGGACACGGCGAGCTGCAGGTGTTCGGGGGCGTACTGGTTCGACACCTCGGCAGCCTCGGCGAGGGAGTCGACCAGCACGCAGCCGCCGTTCACGCCGAGCGATGCTCGTGCCGCCTCGGCCCGTGCTGCGGGAAGCATGATCACCTGTGCCTCGAGCTGCGCATCGACCGCATCGGCGAGCTCGGCCGAGGTGGTGACGAGCACGACGGCCGAGTCTGTGCCGTGCTCGGCCTCGATGAGCAGATCGGCGGCGAGCCGTACCGGGTCGGCGGTGGCGTCGGCGATGACGAGGCTCTCGGTTGGCCCGAGCAGCATCATGGTGGCAACGCCGTGGCGCTGCATCTCGACCTGCGCGCACGTGACGGCGGGCGATCCGGGACCCACGATCTTGCGAACCTTCGGGATCGACTCGGTGCCGAAGCCGAGCGCTGCGATGCCGGCGGGGCCGTTCACGCGGAACACCTGGTCGATGCCGAGCTTGCGACACACCACCAGCACCGCCGGGTCGACGCTGCCGTCGCCGCCGGGCACCGGGGGCACGACGAGGGCGATGTCGCGGACCCCGGCGACCACGGCGGGCACGCCAAGCTGGTAGGCGACGCTGGGGTATGACGCCTTGCCGCTCGGCACGAACAGACCCGCCGACGCGATGGGGCTGACCTTCTCGCCGACGACGAGACCGGGCTCGCTCTCGAAGCTCCAGTCCGATGCCCGTTCGACGAGCCGCTCGTTGAAGGCGCGCAGGTGTGTGATCGCATCGTCGAGTGCTGCGTCCACCTCGGCTGACACGACAGCGGCTGCGATCTCGTCGGCGGTGACGCGCAGCTGATCGGGGCGCAACGTGATGCGGTCGAAGGTGGCGAGCGCGCGGCACACCGCGTCGTCGCCGTGGTCGCGCACGTCGTCGATCAGCGTGCCGATCGACCGCCGCAGTGCCGGGTCGAAGATCTCGTCGAGGCCACGATGCAGCAGCCCTGCCCGTTCGGGGGCCGTCATCGACGCCCAGCGCAGACGTCGCATCACACCGGTGCTCGAAGCCATGGGGCGACGGTATCGGCGGAGCGGCCGCCGAGCCACTAGCCTCAGCACACGTTCCGGAACGACGTTCGGACACTCGCGTGTGAGGAGCGTGCCATGCCGGTCACGGTCGTTGTCGGCGCCCAATGGGGCGACGAGGGCAAGGCCAAGGTCATCGACCTGCTGGCCAAGGAGCACGCCTACGTCGTGCGATACCAGGGCGGGCACAACGCCGGGCACACGGTGGTGGTGGGCGACGAGCGCTACGCACTGCAGCTCATCCCCAGCGGCATCCTCTATGACCACGTCGTGCCGGTCATCGCCAACGGCGTCGTGGTCGATCTGCCGACGCTGTTTAACGAGATCGACACGCTCGAGCGCCGCGGCGTGTCGTGCGACCGTCTGGTCGTCAGCAGCCGTGCCCACCTGATCTTCCCGTGGCACCAGTCGTGGGATGCGATCGATGAGCAGGGCCGCGGCGACGGCAAGATCGGCACCACGCTCAAGGGCATCGGCCCGGCCTACGCCGACAAGGCTCGCCGCGTCGGCATCCGCGCGGGTGACGTGCTCGACCTGCCGCTGTTCGTCTCCGAAGTTCGCGCACGGGCGATGATCGAGAGTGCGGCCATCTCGGCTGCCGGCGGTGCGGCGCTCGACGTTGACGCGATCGTCAGCCAGTTCGAACAGCTCGGTGCCCGCCTCGCGCCCCACGTCGCCGACACCGTGACCCTGCTCAACCGGGCGGTCCGCGACGGTCACCACGTGCTGCTCGAGGGCGCACAGGCAACCTTCCTCGATCTCGACCACGGCACCTATCCGTTCGTCACGTCGTCGAACCCGACGGCCGGAGGCGCGTCCGTGGGCACGGGCATCGGGCCACGGATGCTCAGCCGCATCGTCGGCATCACCAAGGCGTACACCACCCGGGTCGGTGCCGGCCCGTTCCCCACCGAGCTGCTCGACGCCGACGGCGACCGCCTCGTCGAGATCGGGCGCGAGTTCGGCACCGTCACGGGCCGCCGGCGGCGGCCGGGCTGGATCGACTGCGCGATGCTGCGTCATGCCGTCGAGGTGAACTCGCTCACCGAACTGGCCCTGACCAAGCTCGACGTGCTCGACGGGTTCGAGACCGTCAAGGTGTGCGTGGGCTACCGGATCGACGGCAAGCGGCTCGACCACTACCCCGACCGAGCCGACCTGCTGGCACGCGTCGAACCCGAGTACGTCGAGCTTCCCGGCTGGCAGCGCGATCTCGGTGCCACACGCGAGGTCAGTGAGCTCCCCACCGCGGCGCGTGCGTTCGTGCAGCTCGTCGAGGCCGAGGTCGGTGTGCCGATCAGCGTGGTCGGTGTCGGCGCCGAGCGCGACGACTACCTGCACTGGTCGTGACCCGGTGATCCCCCGCTACTCGCTGCCTGAGATGGCCGCCGTGTTCAGCGACACGGCGCGCTTCGGCCGTTGGCTCGAGATCGAGCTGTTGGCCACCGAGGCACACATCGCGCTGGGTGTCGTGCCGCCGTCCGACGCCGCATGGTGCCGCGACTCCGCTCCGGTGGTCGATGATGCCTTCGTGCAAGCGGTCAGCGACCGCGAGGCGATCACCGATCACGACGTCGCCGCGTTCGTCGACGTCGTCCAGGCACGCATCGGCACGCCGGCCAGCGCCTGGATCCACTACGGGCTGACCAGCAGCGACGTCGTCGACACGGCGTGGTGCTGGATGCTGCGCGACGCCGCCGACATCTTGGTCGATGCCTCGACGCAGCTCCTCGCCGAGCTCGTCGAGATGGCGCATCGTCACCGCGACGACGTCATGATCGGCCGCACCCACGGGGTCCATGCCGAGCCCACCACGTTCGGCGTGAAGATGGCGCTGTGGGCCCTGCAGGTCGACCGTGACCGGGCCCGGCTGCGGGCCGCCCGCGACGCGGTCAGCGTCTGCAAGCTCAGCGGTGCCGTGGGTACGTACTCCAACATCGACCCCTCGGTCGAGCGCTACGTGGCCGACCGGCTCGGCCTACGACCCGTGCCTGCCACCCAGGTGATCGCTCGCGATCGCCACGCCGAGTACCTGTGGGCGTGCGCATCGGTCGGTTCGACGCTCGAGATGATCGCGGTCGAATTGCGCCACCTGCAGCGAACCGAGGTGCGCGAGGTGCAGGAGGGGTTCAAGCCCGGGCAGAAGGGCTCGTCGGCGATGCCGCACAAGCGCAACCCGATCTCGGCCGAGACCATCACCGGACTGTCGCGCATCCTGCGCAGCAACCTCCAGGCCGGCCTGCAGGACGTGGCGCTGTGGCACGAACGAGACATCTCGCACAGCTCGGTCGAACGCGTCATCCTGCCGGACTCGTCGCTGATGGCGCACTACGTGATGCATCGGGCGCGCCGCCTGCTGCAGGGGCTCGTGGTCGACACGGCCCGGATGCAGTACAACATCGACTCGAGCCACGGGCTGGTGTTCAGCCAGGGCGTCCTGCTGGCGCTGGTGGGTTCGGGTGGCCTGAGCCGTGACGACGCCTACCGGATCGTGCAGGCGGCAGCGATGCGAGCCTGGGACGAGGGCACCGACTTCCGTTCCCTGCTCGTGCAGGACCCGGACGTGGCTCGACTCGACCCGGCGCTGCTCGACGAAGCCTTCGACCTGACGCGGTCGTTGCGCAACATCGGAGCGGTGTTCACCGCGCTCGACGAGATCAGTATCTGATTCAGGCGCCGCGGGTGACGCCGGCGGCTTTCAACACTGACGCTTCGACGCCGACGTCCCGCCATGTTGCGTAGGCAATGCCCTGCCGTTCGCTGTAGCTCTTTGCGATCTTGACGAACTCGGCTTCGAGGGCGCTGATATCGACCACGGTACCCATCGACGCGAGTTCGTCCGACAGGTTGCGACGCTCTTGGACCAGGCGCAGCTCGTCGAGCGGATCTGCCACTGCCAGTTCATCTTCAATGGCAGCGAGGCGAGCATTGATCGAATCAGGGGTGCGCTTGCGGCCGCGCTTGGGCTTGTTGGAGCGCAGTGCATCGAGGTACTCACGTACCACTCTGCCCTCGATCCGACCGGCGGCCATTGCCGCTTTGTGCTGATCGCTCAGCGGGTTCTTCGGTCCTTTTTTCGCCATGTCGCAAAGCTAACCACGATCACATCAACAGAATGCAATTGAAGGCTATTCATTGCCCGAACTGAAATCGACATTCACTTCCAGTTCATGACGAGCCATAGAGCCAAAGCCCGACGCGTGCTCATCGATCGGGCGGTGGCGGGTAGCGTCGGACCCCTCATGGACCTCGGCGCGCTGTTCACCCTCGAGCCACACGGCCCGGACACCTTCGTGGGTGCCGGACCCCGGTATCCGTGGGGTGGGCTGTACGGCGGCCAGATCGTGGCCCAGGCACTGCGTGCCGCTGCCGCCACCGTCGACGACGAACTGGCGGTCCATTCGCTGCGCGCCTACTTCATCCGGCGCGGCGACGCGAGTGAACCCGTCCGGTACGAGGTCGATCGGATCCGCAACGGACGCAGTTTCTCGACGCGCCGCGTCGTCGCCCGCCAGGCCATTGGCGCGATCTTGAACCTCGAGGCGTCGTTCCAGCGGCCCGAGACCGACTTCGGCCTGCAGACCGTCCACATGCCCACCGACGTCCCCGGACCCGGCATGCCCGATGGCGACAACTGGACGACGTCGTTCGATCGTCACGAGGTGCCGTCCGAGCAGTTGCCGCGTGCGGCCATTGGCGCCGGCCGCACCGCTGCCTGGATGCGAGTCACCGACGCACTTGCCGACGACCCGTTGGTGCACCAGTGCTGGCTCGCGTACATGTCCGACGACCTGCCGTCGGAAACGGTGCGCAAGGCGTTGCTCGAGCACGAACCGCCCGGCACCGATCGAGATGCGTGGTGGGAGGGCGGCTTCGGTGCCAGCCTCGATCACTCGATCTGGTTCCACCATCCGGTGCGGGCCGATCAGTGGCACCTCTACGACTTTGCCTGCCACGGCTACGTAGGTGGACGCGGCCTGTCGGTGGGTCACGTGTTCGCTGCCAACGGCCTGCACGTTGCGACGGTCACCCAAGAGGTCCTCCTGCGAACCAAGCGGACGCATCCCGCGACGTAGGAGCCGTGTTCGGCCGACGGCTACCGTCGGCCGCCATGGACCTCCCGCCGCTCGACCCAGCTCGTCACGCCCTGCGCGAGCACGTCCTCACCCACAGCCTCAAGCGCGGTGACTTCACCCTGAAGTCCGGGGCGAAGAGCGCGTGGTTCCTCGACACCAAGCAGACTGCGTGCAGGCCGGACGGGTTGCTGTTGATGGCCGACGTCGCGCTGTCGCTCGTGCCCGACGATGCCACGGCGATCGGTGGCATCACCGTCGGCGCCGACCCCGTCGCCTACGCGGTCGCCGCGGTGGCCGCCACACGGGGGCGGTCCCTGAAGAGCTTCACGATCCGCAAGGAAGCCAAGGACCACGGCATGGGCGGGCGCGTGGCCGGCGCGCTCGAGCCGGGTGACCGCGTCGTCATCACCGAGGACACGGTCACGCGCGGCACGACGATCATGGAGGCAGTCGAGGTGGTGCGCGCGTTCGGTGCCGAGCCGGTGCTGATCACCGTGATCGTCGACCGGGGCGGCACGTGTGCCGCGATGGCCGAGGCGGCCGGCGTGCCGTTCAGTCCGATGTTGACGGCGCCCGACCTGGGCTTCGCGTTCGGGAGCTGACCACGCCGTTCACGATGCTGCCCTCGGGCAGGTGCTCGAGCAACGCGGCGCTGACCGAGCAGACGGTGGGGTGCAGTGTGTCGACGATGCGGACCACGCGCTTCGGTTCGTCGAGGCCGCGCCCGCACATGCTGAGCGCGGCCTTGATGCAGTCGTCCTCGGTGGGCAGCACCATCGGCATCCGGCTGCGGCGCACGCCGGCGGGCCCGGCGGTGAAGCAGTTGATGTAGGTCTTCTTGAAGTCGATGCCGGCGGCGAGCGAGGCCGGGATGAAGTCGGCGAACCCGATGCCGAGCACGTTGCCGCCCGACACCTCGGTGATGCTCAACAGCACGATGTTGCTCACCCGCGGCGACGGCGAATCGGCGAGGCCGTGCACCCAGAACCGGCCGGTGACGTTCGGATCGAGGGTCGTGCCGCTGATGTCCTTGCCGCCACGCTCGATGATGAGCACGTCGATCTCGTCGAACGGCAGCGGCGGCACCAGGGTGCGCGCCTGTTCGATGAGCGCACGCTCGCGGTCGCCGCCCACGCCATCGGCAGTGAGCGCCTCGACCCGGACGACGTCGCCGGTCGAGGACTCAATCGACGCCACGCCACCGAGGAGGCGGCCGGTCGCGCGCAGGGCGGCGATGCCGTCGAGCAACCGGTCGCGCATCTCGACCGGGCCGCACGAGTGGATCTGCGCCGCGCCGGGTTGCTTGCCGAAGCCGACCACGGCCATCTTCGTGCACCCGCTTTCGATGGGGCCTGTGAAGCACGTGTGCGGCTTGACGCGGTTCACCGGCAGGATGCGGTCGGCACCGGCGGCATGGAGGTCGAGGTAGAGCGGCATGCCGACCGCCGTGCGAGCCACCTCGACGGTCTCCATCGTGGCCCTGATCTCGGCGCCGATCGCCTCCTCGGTCATGCCCAGCGATTCGAGCATCGCCCGTTGGCCCTCGGCTGTCGCCCCGCCGTGGCTGCCCATGGCGGGCACCACGAAGGGCTCGGCGCCCAACTCGCGCAGGCCGGTGATCGTGCCGCGCACGAGGCCGACCCGGTCGGTCAGCCCACGGCTGCCGGCCCCGACCGCCACCGTCATGCCGGGGGTCACGTCACCGGCGAGGGTGGCGACGACCTGGCGGTGTGCGGCAGCCTCGACGTCGTCGACGGCAACGCTGTGGGGCGTCGGCAGCACCACCTCGTAGAGCTCGGGCACGCGGAGATCGGGGTGGAACGGCAGCTCGACGCCGTCCATGAGTTGCTGCCACGGGTCCATGCCCGCAACGTACTCCCGCTCCTGGCGCCGCTGTTCGATCAGTGTGCGGCGGACGTGCCGAGCGGCCCGGCGTCGGCGTCGGTGTCGGCACCGAGCACCCCGTCGACGATGCGCACCATCCGATCGGCGTAGTGGGTCATGCGTGTGTCGTGGGTGACGATGACCGCCGCGGTGCGACGCGAGCGAAGTTCCCGCTGGATGAGCTCCATCACCTGGCCGCCGGTGACCGTGTCGAGGGCCGAGGTGGGTTCGTCGAACAGCACCAGCGCGGGGCTGTTGAACAGTGCCCGACCGATCGCGACGCGCTGTCGCTCACCGCCGCTGAGCTGCGCCGGCAGGTTGTCGGCGCGGTGCCCGAGGCCCAGTTCGTCGAGCAACTGGCGGGCGCGGGCACGGGCCACCTTGGGTCCGGTGCGACGTCGTCCGGCGATCTCGTCGACCACGACGAGGTTCTCCTCCGCCGTCAGGAACGGCACCAAGTTGACCGACTGGAACACGAAGCCGACGGACGAGCGACGGAACTCGGTGAGTTCTCGCGGGCTGAGCCGCGTGATGTCGTGTCCGCCGACCACGACCGTGCCCGCCGTGGGCGACAGGAGCCCCCCGGCGATCGACAGCAGCGTCGTCTTGCCCGAACCGGAGGGGCCGAGCAGTGCCACGATCTCGCCCGACCCGACGGTCAGCGAGGCGTGGTCGACCGCCACGATGTCGGCGTCACCGCTGCGGTAGACCTTGCGGACGCCGTCGAGGGTCAGAGCGGCCCCGCCTTCGCCGCTGCCGGGCGCGGGTGCGTTCGATGTCGATGGGTCGGTCATGAGGAGCTCCCGATGGCTGAGGCGGGGTCGATGCGGGTGACCCTGCGGAGCGAGATGGCGCTGCCGAGCACGGCGGCGACGATGAGGGCGACGAAGGTGAACACGAACCGTCCGAGCGTGAGCTGCAACGGCACACCACCGGGCAGCGCGACGGCGGCGACCGCCGTGAGCCCGCTGCCGATGGCGAACGCGACCGCGGCCACGATCACCGCTTGGAGCACGATGCCCGTGAACAGCCGTCCCGTCGACGAGCCGATGGCCTTGAGCACGCCGTACAGCGCCGTGCGTTCGAGCGTGAGCAGTGAGAAGAAGAGACCGACGACGGCGAGCACGACCACCAGCGTCGACCCGATGATCGCGTTGAACGTGCTGGTCTGTTCGCGGACACCGGGCAGCGCACTGACGGCTTCGTCGCGGGTCAGGGTCGCGGTGGCACCGCCCGTGGAAGCGTCGATGGCCCCCGGCAACTCGCCTGCCCCCTGGACGACGAGCACCTGGACCACGTCGTCGGGCACGAAGGCATCGGGCCGGTTGGCGTTCTGCACCTCCCGCCACGTCGGCAGGTCGACGAGTGAATCGCCGCCGAGGATGAAGAACAGCTC